>NZ_WBMR01000106.1 GCF_008923365.1 Actinomadura montaniterrae | reverse complement strand
GGCGCCCCCGCCGCGCCCGGCGCCGCTGCCGGCACCGGGGTCTCCGGCTCCGCGGGCCCGGCGCACAGCTCCACCAGCCGCGCCGAGAAGTCCTTGGTCATGCGGGAGACCACGACCCCCGCGCCCGCCTCGATCAGCGAGGTGAGCTTGCCGGTCAGCGTGATCTCGCCGTCCATGGCGACCTTCGAGCCGGTCCCGTCCTCGACGACGCGGAAGCTCGCCTCGGCGGTGAAGCGGGTCGCCGCCTGGCCGTCCTTGCCGCGGGCGGTGAGCCGTCCCTCGAACCCGTCCTCGTCCAGTTCCAGGTGCACGCGGGCGCCGAACCTGACCCGGACGGCGCCGAACTTGACGACGAGCGTCCCGTCGAAGGACCCGTCCTCGTGCTCCTCGCCGAGCTCGGCGCCCGCGATGCAGGACACGACGTCCGCGGGACTGGAGATGACCTCCCACACCCGTCTCCGCGGGCTCGGGACGGCGATCGTCTCGGTGATCGATATCAACGTTGAACCTCTGTCTCTACGCGGTGGCGTCGGACATCTGCAGCTCGGACTTGAACAGGCCCCACAGGTCGTTGTAGAGCTCAGCGAACTCGGGCGACTCCACGAGGGAGCCGATGGTGCGGGGCCGCTCGAACGGCACCTCCAGGACCCGCCGGACCGTGCCGGGGCCGCTGGACATGACGACGACCTCGTCGGCGAGGTAGAGCGCCTCGTTGAGGTCGTGGGTGACGAAGACGAGCGTCCCGTGCTGCTCCTCCCAGAGGTTGAGCAGGTCCTGCTGGAGCTTCAGCCGGGTGATGGCGTCCAGCGGGCCGAACGGCTCGTCCATCAGCACGATGGACGGGTCGTAGATGAGCGCCCGGGCGATGGAGACGCGCTTCTGCATGCCGCCGGACAGCTCGCGCGGGTAGTGGTCCTCGAAGCCGGTCAGCCCGACCAGCTTCACCCAGTGGTCGATGCGCTCGTCGCGCTCGTCCTTGGGCACCTTGCGGAACTTCAGGGCGAGCCCGATGTTGGCCCGCACGCTCAGCCACGGGAGCAGGTTGGCCTGCTGGGTGACGTAGGCCGCCGCGGAGTTCACGCCGCTGACGGGCTCGCCGGCGAAGTGGACCTCGCCCTTGGTCGGGGCCAGCAGCCCCGCGGCCAGGTTGAGGATCGTGCTCTTGCCGCAGCCGGACGGCCCGATCACGGCGACGAACTTGCCGCGCCCGACCCGCAGCGAGACGTCCTCGATCGCCGGCCGGTGCGTCCCGGGGAACCGCAGCGTCACGTTCTCGAAGCGGAGGGCCTCCGCTTGTGGATGGCTCGACATCGTTCCCTCCCTGACCCCAGCCGGATTGTCCGACAAGCGATGCCGAGGAACGTAACATGCCGGACATCTCCCGGCAAGGTTCTGCCAGGAAGAAGGCGACATAGTCAGGGAACCTTCAGGTTGGGCGCCGAGGATTGTTAGACAATGACGCCATCGGTGAGATCGGCGTCACAGCACGCGGCGGGGGCCGGCGCTACGCCAGGCGGCCTCGGGCCCTGAACGCGAGGTACGCCGCGAGCGACGTCCCGGTGAGGCCGGCGGCGACGAGGAAGACCGAGCCGGTCCCGGCCGCCCCGGCGACGGCGCCCAGGGCCGGCGCGCCGACCGCCTGGGACAGGTCCATCGCCATGAAGAACGTCGAGGTGGCGCGCCCGCGCCGCTCCCTGCCGGCCGCCAGCACCGCCAGGGAGTTCAGGGTCGGCTGGGCGGCCCCCATCCCCAGCCCGTACGCGCCGCCGGCGAGCATCAGCACCGCCGGGTTCGGGCACCACCAGACGCCGGCCTGGCCGAGGACGAGCAGCGCGATGCCCGGCGCGAGGACCCAGACCGTCCCCCACCGCCGCTCCAGGCGCCCGGCCGTCAGCCGCGAGACGGCGAGCATGAGACCGCTGGCGACGAAGAACAGGCCCGAGTTGCCGATGCCGCGCCCGAGCGCGTAGGCGGCCATGAAGGTGTTGATGCCGGCGGTGCCGAACATCAGCAGGAACATCACCGACGCGGGCCGCCAGGCGTCCCGGTCGACGATGCGGGTCCACAGCGGCCGGGCGGACGGCGTCAGCCGGTCATCGCTCCGTTGGGCCGCCTTCCGCCGCGCGTCCGCGCTGACGGCGGCGGAGCGCAGCGGGATGCGCAGCAGCACGTTGACGAGGCCGCAGGCGAACGCGGCGGCGAACGCCCACCGGTATCCGCAGGCGCCGCGCAGCTCCAGGGCCAGCCATGGCCCCAGTAGCTGCGCCACGGTCTGCTCCACGCCGAGGTAGCCGATGCCCTCGGACATCCGGCGTTCCGGAATGAGGTCGGTGGCCAGCGTCATCACGGCGGTGCCGTTGAGCGAGAACCCGACGCCCTGCGCCACCCGCGCAGCCAGCAGCGCCCAGATCGGCAGCGCCAGGACGTACAGGCCGGACGCCGCGCAGTACAGCACGGACCCCACCACCATGACCGCGTACCGCCCGCGGTCGTCGACCAGGCCGCCCGACAGCGGCCGCAGCACGACCGCGGCCATCATGTAGAAGGTCGTGGTCAGGCCCGCGACCGCGGGCGAAGCCCCGTGGTCGAGCACGTACAGCGGGATCAGCGCGATGAGCATCTGGGTGCCGGTGCGCAGCAGCCCGTTCGCGGCCATGAGCAGCACGAACGGGACGGTGAAGATGCGCTCCCGGCGCTCTGCGGCGGGCACGCCGGAGAGGATAACCAATTAGTTTCGCTAACAAAATACTTTGGCGATCCGGCCGGAGACGCTCCCTCGCGCGCGTTCTGCGCATATGATCATTTTCGTCGGCGATGCAAGGGGGAGGCGGAGTGTCGGAGCGTGTCCGGAAAGCGTGGGAGGTGCCGAGCGCGGTGTCCCGGCCGGTCGGCGAACCGGTGCGGATCGACACCACCGTCGCGCACTCGGCCCGGATGTACGACTACTACCTGGGCGGCAAGGACCACTACCAGGTCGACCGGGACACCGCGGAGATCGCCGCGCGCAGCTGGCAGGCGGTGCGGATCGCCGTCCGGGAGAACCGCTCGTTCCTGGGCCGGGCCGTCCGCCACCTGGTCCGCGACCACGGGATCACCCAGTTCCTCGACATCGGCGCCGGCCTGCCCAGCGCCGGCAACGTCCACGAGATCGCCCAGGCGGAGGACCCGTCCTGCCGCGTCGTGTACGTCGACAACGACCCCATCGTGCTGGCGCACGCCCGGTCGCTGCTCATCGGCACCCCGGAGGGGAAGACCGCCTACGTCCATGCCGACCTGCGCGAACCGGCGGCGATCCTGGACGACCCCGCCGTCCGCGACACCCTGGACCGCGACCGGCCGGTCGCGCTGATGCTGGTGGCGATCCTGCACTTCATCGTGGACGAGCAGGACCCCGGCCAGATCGTCCGGCACCTGATGGAGGCGCTGCCGTCCGGCAGCTTCCTGGTCGCCTCGCACGTCACCCCCGAACACGACCCGGACGGGGTACACGGCCTGGAGCAGGCCTACCGCAACGGCGGCGTCCCCGCGCAGGCCCGCACCCGGGACGCGTTCACCGCCCTCGCCTTCGACGGCCTGGAACTGCTCGACCCGGGCGTGACCCTGGTGTCGGAATGGCGGCCCGACGGCGACGGTCCCCGCCCGCCGGCGAACCAGGTCAATTGGTACGGCGGCATCGCCCGCAAACCGTAGGTCGGCCTACCGAGAGCGGCGGGACTTCCGGCCCGCCCGGGCCCGATCGGTAGAAATACCGAACAGCCGGAATCCGGCACGGAATGCCGCGGATTCTGGGTTACAGTCGCGTTGCCGCGAGAGCCGGCCCCTGACCGGCCCTCGTGAGCAGGCACGATGCCCACGAATTCACGTGGCGGGGGAAAATGCTGGGTCGTGAACACGGCGGCGAGTACGCCGCTCTTTCCGCGGAGCAGATCGCGGCGCTGACGATCGAAGGACGCGGCGGGCAGCCACGTGAGGCGGGTAATCCGGACGTCGTTCTCGGCGCGTCTCCCCGCGAGGGGTCGTGGGTGCCGTCGAAAACCGGGCAGCCGATCCACATCGGAATGGATTTGCCGGCGCCCGCCGCAGGTGCCCGGATGCCGCGTCCCACCATGCGCGTGTTCACCGGTGCCGCGGCCGACACCGACGTCGTCGTGTTCGCGACCGCCGACGGCGCCGCGTGGCTCACGGTCGTCCACGGCCCGGACGCCCCGGCCCCGTTCCGGTACGTGATCACGTTGCCGGAGGGGCTGGCGCTGGAGCCCATGCCGTCCGGCGGCCTCGACTTCATGCATCCGCGCTACGGCGCGACCGTCGGCAGGCTGTACAGGCCGTGGGCGTGCGACGCGATGTTCCGCCCGTTGCCCGCGGAGTACCTCGCCCAGGAACCGGCGGTGCTGACGGTGAACGTCGATTCCGCGAGCGCGTCGTACCCGTTCGTCGTCGGCGTGGTCTACGGCAGCGCCCCACGCCCCGCCTGATCCTCGTCAACCGGCGGCCGTCAGCCGGCGGCCGCGGCCGGCCGCGCCGGCATGAACAGGGCGCTGACGTTGGCGATGACCCGGCCCTCCGCCGTGAACGTCGCCGTCCCGGCGGCGAGGCGCCGCCCGGACCGGGTCGGGACGACGGCGATGTCGACCCACGCGCCCTCCTCGGCGGCGCCGACCAGGTCGCAGGACAGGTTGACGGTGATGAGCGGCACCGGCGGATCCCGCCGGACGGCCAGGGCGTGCCCGATCACCACGTCGCCGACGGCGGCGATCACCCCGCCGTGCAGCAGCCCGCGGGCGTTGGTCTTGGGCGCCTCGACCAGGAAGCCGGCGCGCAGCGGGTCGTCGCGGTGGCGCAGGAACCCGCCGATGGCGGTGAGCAGCGGGCTCGGCCGCTCGTAGGGGGCGAAGCCCGGGCGTCCGTCGGTCACGGTGCCTCCTCAGCGGGCGGACGGGGGAGCTCCGACGCGGTCGCGGCCAGGCCGCGCAGCGCCGCGGTGACCGTCGAGCGGAAACGCCGGTCGGCCGTCTCGGGGGCGCCGGCCAGCAGCCCGGAGGCGTCCAGCGCGAGGAGGCCCTGCACCGTCGCGAACAGGCCGATGGCGGCGTCCTTGGCCGTGCCCGGGGCTCGGCCGGGCCCCAGGACGGCCGCGACCCGGCCGACGACGATCGCGTAGATCTCCTCGGCGGCCCGGGCGTCGGACGCGTCCGGGCGGAACTCGGCGAACGGCCGGGAGAACATCACCTCGTGCAGGTGGGGGGCGCGGCGGGCGAAGGACCGCACGGCGAGCGCCAGGGCGAGCACGTCCGCCTCGGGATCGCCGGTGGGATCCAGGGCGCGCAGGTCCGCCGCCAGCCGCGCGAAGCCCTCGGCGAACAGCGCGCGGACCAGCCCGGCCTTCCCGCCGAACAGCTCGTTCACCGCGGCCAGAGACGTTCCGGCGCCGGCGGCGACCGCCCGGGTGGTCACCGCCGCGGTGCCGCCCGTCTCCAGCAGCCCGCCCGCGACCGCCAGCAGCTCGCCGCGCAGCGCGCCGGTGCGCGTCTTCCGCCGTCCCATCCCGCCACCCTACCGCTTTTTCAGATCACTGATCCGAAAAAGCGGGCGGGACGGTTCACCAGGAGCCGCCTCCCCCGCCGCCGTCACCGCCGCCGACCCCTCCCCCGTCGCCGCCGAAGCCGCCGAAGCCGCCGTGGTCCGAACCGCCCCACCGGGACGTGGACCGCCGGGCGGCGGAGGCCGTCCGGGGCCGCGTCCCCGAAGCGCGCTTCGCCTTCCGCGCGGACGCGTCGACGAACATCGTCGCGACCTCGCTGAAGCGGTCCGCGAGCCCCTCGTCCGGACCGTCGTCGGTGTACCACTCGGGCGGGGCGCCGTGGCTCGCGACGTATCTGCGCAGGATTCCCTGGTATCCCTTTGCCACGGAGTACGGGAGGTCCTCGGCGGCCGGCACCTTCTTGGTCACGAGGCCCCCGATGTAGCGATCTGCCTCGTCCCTGAGCCGCTGGGCGTGGCGGGTGAAGGGGTCGATGCGCCGCGAGCGCAGCCAGACGACCGGAGCGACCACGAGCAGCGCCGCGCCCAAGGCCGTCACGTCCGTCACCACGCCCTCGGCGGCCGGGCCGTACACCAGGCACAGGAACCCCGCCGCGCCCAGCAGCGCCGACGCGGACCGCAGCAGGGGCACGCCCGCCGACAGGGGCCGCCTCCAGCCGTGCGCATCGACGGCCTCCACCACCAGGGGACGCAGCCGCCGCGCGAGCCCGAGACCGTCGACGTCCTCGGCGTCGGCGCCGTCGCGGTCGCCGAACACCTCGGCCACGAACGCCTTCTCATAAGGACGCAGGTCAGCGGTGTCGCGGCGGTCCGTCCGCCGGAGCCGCGGCCCCTTGCCCGCCGGGCGGGTGATCCGCAGGTGCCCGCGGACGGCGAGGTCCACGGCGACGCACGCGCCGAGGTCGCGCTCGCCGGCCCAGTAGGTGCATAGGACGGTCAGTTCCGCCGGCGCCACCGCGGGGACCGGCGCGGCCGGGTCCAGGCCCGCCCAGTGGAGCGGGCGCAGGAAGACCACCACCTCGGACGCGACGGCGAGCAGCGCCGCCGCGACCGCGAGCCAGCCGAACGCGCCGACCTGCCAGCCGTCCTCGCCCGCGGGTTCCCGCACCGCGCCGTGCGGAAGCGTCGCGCGGACGGTGATGCCCTGCCCCGCCGCCAGTCGCTGCGCGAAGACGGCGTTGCCCTGGCCGGTGTTCCACGCGCCGGCGCACGGCGCCGTCGAGCCGCGAGGGCCGGCATAGCAGGCCAGGGACCGGTAGGCGGCGGGCGCCTGGAGACGGACGGTCACGACGTCGATCGGGACCTTCCACTCCGTGCCCACCGCGTTCCAGTCCAGGACGTCCGACCGGACGGCGTGCGTCGCGGTGTAGTCGAGCGTGTAGGTGTGCACGCCCGTGACCAGCGTCGCCGGGTCGCCGATCCGCACGTCCACGGCCCCCTTGGAGCGGGTGACGGACCGTCCGGCCGGCGCGTCGGGGCTCCCGGCGGCCAGGTGCCCGATCGTGGTGCGGCCGGACGGGATGCGCCGCTCGATGCCGTGCCGGCGGGCGTCGCCGAAGTCGTAGACGATCGTCTCGTGCACGTGGAGGGCACCATCTCCCCCCACCGTCAGCTCGACCGCGTACGACCGGATGTGCTCGGGCGCGGGCGCCGCCGCGACCGCGGGAGCGAGGAAGAGGAGCGCGAGGCAGGCCACCACCGCCCCGACCAAGATCCGCCGCATACGCCGTACGACGCCGAGAACAGGCGAACGGTTCTGCCCCGGCGCGCTCGGCCGGCGGCGGCCGTCACGCTGAGGGCGTGCCGCCCCCCCGCCTACGCCCCGGTAGTGATCAACCCGAGGCCGGCGAACGCCCGCCAGGCGTCGGCCGAGAACGGCCGGCCGGACCGCACGGTCGCCTGGCGCGCCTCGAAGCAGCCGGCCCTGCAGCCAGCCGCCGAGGACCATCACGAGCCCGCCGACGAGGTAGCCGGCCCGGAACCGCAGCGGCACCGCCGTCGCCGAGGCGGCGCGTCCGGCGTGCGCGGTGGTGCGCGCGTCCGCTTCCCGGGTCTCGGCGATCGCGGTGGTCAGCTCCTCGGTGAGGGCGTCGAGGAGCACCGACAGCACGGCGTCGCGCGGCCGTCGAAGTGCTCTGTCATCGCCGGCGGCGGTCAGGGCTTGAGGGCGATGCCGCTCCACATAGTGGACGGGGTGTCGGCCAGGGCGGGGTCGTCCGGGCGCCATTCGGGGGCCCGCACGAGGCCGGGTTCGACGAGGTCGAGGCCGTCGAGGAAGGCCGCCACCTGGTCGCGGCTGCGCAGCGTGATCGTCTGCGCCATGGCCTCGTTCAGCCGGTCGGCCATGTTCGCCATCCGCGTGGCCTGGATGTCGGTGGCCGGGTGGGAGATCGCCACATAGCTGCCGCTCGGCACCGCGTCGACCAGCGTGCGGACGACCCCGTACGGGTCGGACTCGTCCGGCACGTACTGCATGATCGCGATCAGCATCACCGCGACCGGCCGGCGAAAGTCCAGGATCTCCCGCGCGGCGTCCAGGATCGTGCCGGTGTCGCGGATGTCGGCGTCGATGTAGGACGTGGCGCCGGCCGGGCTGCCGGTGAGCAGGGCGCGGGCGTGCGCGAGCACGACCGGGTCGTTGTCGACGTAGACGACGCGGCTGTCCGGGGCGGCGGCCTGCGCGACCTCGTGGGTGTTGTCGGCCGTCGGGATCCCGGTGCCGATGTCGAGGAACTGCCGCACGCCGCGTTCGGCGGCGAGGAAGCGGACGGCGCGGGCCAGGAACGCCCGCGTGTTGCGCACCGAGGCGACCATGTCGGGCAGCGCCGCGATGGCCTGCTCCGCGGCCTCCCGGTCGGGCGCGTAGTTGTCCTTGCCGCCCAGCCAGTAGTCCTGGATGCGGGCGATGTGCGCGACGCTGGTGTCGAACGAGGGCGCGTCCGCGCCGTCATGCGTCTCCCCGGCCATCATGGGACCTCCAGTCCTCCCGGCGCCGAGCCGCCGCCCAGCCTAGACCGGCAAGATCGGCGCGGTGGGCGGTTCACGGATGACGTGGCGGCGTGCGAGGCCGCCGCCGCCAGGACCAGGAGGAGGACTGCCGCCGCGCCGAAGACGGCGTTGCCGGTCAAGGCGACGGGGACGGAGACGCCCATCTCCTTGGCGTGCGTGAAGCCCACCCATATGTAGGTCAGCAGCGCGCCGCCCGCCAGCGCCAGCCGGTGGGAGGCGCCCCAGCCGCGGCTCCGCGACCAGCGCGCGCACAACGCGACGGCCCCGGCGAGCACGACGAACCACGCCGCCACCGGCCACCAGACCGACAGTCCCTCCGGCAGCTGGTCGCGCAGCCAGTAGAGGCTCGTGACGGCGAAGGCCGCGGCGCCGACCGTCCATGGGCGCGGCGCGTCCGCGTCCGGCATGCGCGCCGGACGGCGGCCCAGGGCGAACGCCAGGGCGATCAGCCCGGCGATCGCGGTTCCCGCGACGGCGAACTGGTACGGCGAGGCGACGAAGTGCTCCGACTGAGCCTGCGAGACGCCCAGCAGCACGGCCGCGGCGACGAAGAGCAGGCCGACGGCGGGCAGCCCGGCGCGCCCGAGCCACGGCCGGCGCGGATCGCGCATGAACGCCTCCACGAGCGCGATCGGAACGCAGATGCTCCAGATCGTGTGCATCGACACGACGTCCTGCAGCATCTCGACGCTCGTGCCGAGCAGCGGGACGTGCGTCGACGCGTACGCCGACCCCATGTCGAACCCGCCGTAGTGCGGGTTCCACAGCATCTGGTCGACCGGCCCCTCCTCGATCAGGGCATAGGAGACCGCGAGGACGATCATCGTCGGCCAGCCGCGTCCGGTCCGCCGGGCGGTCTCGCGCACCAGCAGGGCGCCGCCGCCGTACAGCGGGGCCAGCAGGACCAGGCCGGGCAGTTCGGTGATCGGCTGGTTGCCGAGCAGGAACTCCCCCACCAGCGGCGCGAGCAGGAACAACGCCAGGGCGGGCAGGAACCGGCGGCGCACGGAACGGCACATGCCCGCGAGCCTAGGAACGGCGCCCCGGACGCCGAATCGGCCAACGGTCGATGCCCCGATGGCCACCCGGCCGTTCCGCCCGCTACCTCGGTTCGCCCCGCTCCGGGGGGTCGCCGCGCTGGTCAGCGTGCGGCGCCAGGTCCCAGTCCAGTTCCCACAGCCGGGTCGTTCCGTCGTCGCTCCCGGAGAGCGCGTACCGGCCGTCGGGCGTCACGGCCAGGGCGCCGACGCGGTCCCGGTGGCCGTCGAGGGTCCGGACGCACCGTCCGGTCGCGGCGTCCCACACCCGGACGCCGGAGTCCTCGCCGCCGGACACCGCGAACCGCCCGCCGGCGGTGAAGCGGACCGCCGTCGCGTTGCCCGGACGCTCGTCGAACGCCCGGATCAGGGCGCCGGTCCCGGCGTCCCACGACCGGATCGGCCGCTCGCCGTACCCGCTGGACAGGATCGTCCGCGCGTCGGCGCTCAGGCACACCGACTTCACCCAGTGCCCGTGGCCGTGCTCGATCGTGCGCAGGCACGCGCCGGCGTGCAGGTCCCAGAGCCGGATCGTGCCGTCGTTGCTCGCCGACGCCGCCAGCCGCCCGTCGCCGTGCAGCCAGGCCGCGTCGATCCGGGCCCGGTGCCCAACCAGCGTCCGCACGCAGCGGGCCCTGTCCAGGTCCCACACCCTGACCGCGTGGTCGTGGGAGCAGGTGATCGCGGAACGGCCGTCGGCGCTGAGCGCGGCCGAGGTCGCGCCGCCGGTGGCGTGGCGGTCCAGCCCGGCCAGGCGCTCGCCGGTCGCGGCGGACCACAGCCCGACGGCGCCGGTGCCGCTCGCGGACAGGACCCGTTCCCCGTCGGCGCTCACCGCGACCACGTCCGCCGGCGCGCTCGTCTCGATCTCGTGCAGGAGCGTCCCGCGGTGCAGGTCCCACACGTGGTCGGTGCCGATGCTGCTTCCGCAGGCGGCGATCCGGCCGTCGCGCGACAGGCCGGCCGAACGGACGATCCGCGCCCCGGGCTCGTTGAGGACGCGCGCCGTCCATCCGCCGCGCGGCCGGGCCGGGCCGATACGGCGGGACAGCGCCCACCAGGCGTCCAGGGCGCGCGGCGCCCTCTCGTGGCCGGGGACCGCACGCGCCCTGGTGAGGAGTTCGCGGGCCTCGTGGAGGCGGCCGGCGGACAGCGCCCGCTCCGCCTCGTCGACCAGCCGTCCGGCGTCGGCGGCCAGGCGGGACAGCTCCGCGTGCCTGCGCGGCCGGCTCGGCTGGAGCGCGGCGACCGGCTCGGCCTTCGGTGGCCAGGTCCATGTGCGGGCCGTGCGGTCCTGGCCGAGGGAGATCCCCGTCCGGCCGCCGGGGTCCATCAGCACGCCGAGGACCTCCTCGTCCCCGTGCCCGTCGAAGGTCCGCAGGCAGCGGCCGTCCGCGACGTCCCACAGCCGTACGGCGCCGTCCTCACCGCCCGACAGCAGCCGCCGGCCGTCGGCGCTCAGCGACAGCGCCGCGACGAAGCCGGAGGACCCGGCGAGCGTCCGGACGCGCCGGCCGTCGTCCAGGTTCCAGACGCCGATCCGGCGGTCGGCGGTGGCGATCGCCGCGGTCCGGCCGTCGGCGCTCATGCCCATGGCGGTGACCGCCGCCGCGAGGTCGCCGTCCAGGACCACGCGGCAACGCCCCGCGTCGATGTCCCACAGCTGGACCGTGTAGCGCTCGCGGGCGGTGGCGAGGACCCGGCGGCCGTCCGCGCTCATCTCGACCGCCGCGTCCGGGCCGTGGCCGCCGATCGCGAGGCGGGGCGTCCGGGCGGGCGGGTCCCAGACCAGGACGCGGCCGTCGCGGACGGCGGCCACGGCGACGCGCCCGTCGGCGCTCAGCCGGACGGACGTGACGCCGAGCTCGCGTGCCGCCTCCCCGGTCGCGGCGGTCCACAGGCAGCGGCCGGACTCCAGGTCCCAGTACCGCATCACGGCGTCGAGCCCGACCGAGACGGCGAAACCCGCGTCGGCGCTCACGGCCACCGAGTCCACCTGACCGCGGTGCGCTTCCAGGCTCGACCGCTCCGTCCCGCCGGCCAGGTCCCACAGGCGGAGGACGCCGTCGGTGCCGCCGACGAGCGCGAGCCGCCCGTCCGGGGTGAACGCGACGGCCCGGAGGAGGCGGCGGAGCGGGTCCGCGTGCCCTGGCAGCGCGCGCGTTCCGGTGGGGGCGGCAGCGGGGACCCGGCCGGCGTCGATCGTCCGCAGCGCCGCCGCGACCTGCGGTTCGCCGGGCCGGTCCCGCTCGGCGGCGGCGAGCAGCTCGCGCGCCGCGGGCAGGTCACCGCGCTCCATGTGCACCTGGGCGAGCAGGTACCGCGCCTCCCAGGAGTCGCCCGACTCGCGACCGGCGACCTCGACCGCGGTGACGAGGTCCTCGTCCGTAACCTCGCCCCGCCGCCAGCGCAGCAGGCCGGCGTTGTAGGTGGCCTGCAGGTGCCGCGGGTCGGCGAGCAGGGCCTGGGCGAACGCCTCGTCGGACGCGGCGGGACGGTCGAGGTCCAGCAGCGACAGCGCCCGGTTGTTCAGCTCGTCCGCGCGCAGTTCGGCCTCGGCCGGCGCCGGGCGAGGGTGGGTGTGCCCGGTGACCTGCCGGTAGACGGTGTCCAGCTCGTCGGCGATCTCGGCCATCGAGGCGGGACGGGCGGCAGGTTCCGCGCGCAGGCACCGTTCCAGCAGGTCCGCCAGAGCGGGCGGCAGCGCGGGCGGGCCCGGCTCCGCGGGGCCCTCGGCGCGCAGCGCCGCGAGTGCCTCCCCCGCCGCCGCGCCGACCCGCCAGGTCGCCCCGCCGTTGAACATCTCCAGCACCGACACCGCGAAGCTGTAGACGTCGGTGCGGCGATCGAGCGGCTCCCCCTGCAGCTGCTCCGGCGAGGCGTACCGCACGGTCATCCCGGCGTTCGTCACCGGGGCGCCGTCCCCGCCGGGCGCCGCGGAGGTCACGGCCCGGGCCAGCCCGAAGTCGGTGACCTTGGCGGTCCCGTCGCCGTCGAGCAGGACGTTGGCCGGCTTCACGTCCTGGTGGACGACGCCCCGCTCGTGCGCGTGCCGCAGTCCCCACGCCATCTGGATCGCGAGATCGAGGATCCGGGCGGCGGCGTCCCCCTCGTACAGCGCGCGGTCGTCGATGCGTTCCTGCAGGCTGCCGCCCGCCACGTACTCGGCGAACACGCAGGGCACGCCGTAGAGCGTGCGCACGTAATGGCAGCCGCACACGTTGGGGTGCAGCCCGAGCGACACCCATGTCTCCGCCTCGGCGACGAACCGCTTCCGGCCGGAGGCGTCCGAGAACATCTCGGGGCGCGGACGCTTGACCGCCAGGTCCGTCCCCCAGGACAGGTGACGGACCCGGTACACCAGCCCCATGCCCCCGTGCTCGTTGACCCCGAGCACCGCGTACCGGCCGGCGACGACGTCCCCCACCCGCCACGGCAAGATCACATGGAAAGCGTAACCGACAAACAAACATTCTCGTCTACCAGGTGGCGTCGCCTTCGCCGCGCAGGCCTGCCTCCGACCAGCCGGGGACGCCGATCGCCGCCGCGAGCGCGACCGCGCCGACGCCGATCAGTGCCGCGGTCGCGGCGACGGCCCCCAGGTCGAAGAGCCGGCCGATGAGCAGGTCGCCCGCGAAGGCGAACAGGCCGGCGGCGGACTGCAGGACGCCGTAGTACGCGCCGAAGCGTCCGGGCGGTGCGCGGCGGGCGGTGCGCTGGAAGATCGCCGGCTGGATCAGCCCGTTCGACACGCCGTTGAGGACGGCCGCCAGCAACAGCGGGACCGTCTGGGTGCCGTCCAAGGGCGCGAGTATGAAGAACGCCGCCGCGGCGCACAGCAGGCCGAGGCGCAGCACCCACGGACGCTCGCCGCGGTGACCGGCGGCCACGAAGGGCTGGGCGGCCGCGGCCACCGCCGCCAGGACGCAGAAGCAGAGCGTCGCGGCGGCCGGGGAGAACTCCAGCAGCGGGACGGCGGTCAGCATGCCGTTGGCCAGCAGCGTCGTCGGTGCCGTCGCGAGCGCGAAGAGCAGGAAGGCGCGGTCGCCGAGCACCGTCCGCACGCCCGTGAGGAGTTCCCTTCGTGGTCTCGCTGTGGGCTTCCGTCCGCGATTCGGGATCAGCAGGAACAGCACGCCGCCGACCGTCCAGAGGGCGGCCGCCGTTGCGGCCAGCGGCGTGAACCCTCGCCCGAGCGAGAGAAGGGCGAGGCCCAGGACGGGGCCGAGCACCGTTGCCGCATGCTGGGTCGCGACGAACCCGGCGAACCCGCCCGGCCGCCGGTCCGGGCCGACGCCGGCCAGCAGGCACTGGGCCGCGGGGTTGTAGAGCGCGCCGCCGGCGGCGAGGACGACGGCCGCGCACAGCAGCGGGCCGAGGCCGTCCACCGTGCCGAGCAGGACGAACCCCAGCGCACGCAGCACGCAGGCGATCGCCCCGGTACGGCGCGGGCCGAGCAGATCGGTGACCGCGCCGACCGGCAGCAGCAGCGCGGACTGCAGGCCGGCCTGAACCCCGAGGATCAGCCCGACCGCTCCGGCCAGCAGCCCCAGATCGTGCCGCAGGTGGGCGACCAGGTGCGCCGCCACCGCGAAGTAGCCCAGGCAGGCGGCGAGCTGGATCGCGATCACGGTCGTGATCACCCTGCGGCCGGCCGGTTCCCCGGCCGAGCGGGCGTCCGCCGGAGCGGGAGTATCGACGATCACTCACCGCAGCACACCAGAAAGACGGTCGATGTCCCAACACGGGTCTCCGGCCCGTCCGAGACCACGGGTGCGATGACCACCGCCGTTCCAGCCCGACGCCCTCGGCCCCGGGACACCGCGCGCCCATGGGGACTTGCCGGAGCGCGGGCGGTGAACTGTACTTGAGCCGAGGCGGCCGACACGACCGCCGTCTCCGAGCTTCCCGCGCCGCATCCGAGGATCGCCGGTGGACACTGCACGGAAAGGCGCCGTCGGCCTGGCGGTGACCGCGCTGATCATCTGGGCCGCGTTCATCGTGTGGTGGGCCACGGACGCCTACTCGGCCGCGCATCACCTGAGCGCAACGGACTGGCAGGGCAACCACCGCGCCAAGGTGCGCCTGCTGTACAAGGCGTTCGTGGTCGGCGGCCTGCCCCCGCTGGGCGCCGCACTCGCCTGGGTGCTGGGACCGCTGGTGGCGCGTTCGAAACCGGTGCCGCTGTGCACCGCGGTGGGGTTCCTGACCGGCGCGCTGGGCCTGGGAGTGGCCGCCCTCGTCGAGTTCGCCATCGCCCTGTCCCGGATCGAATTCGTCTTCTAGCCCGCATCGCGGGTGCGGCCGGCGCGGTGGATGGGCGAGGATCGGGATCATGGGATTGTCGACGGCGTTCACGGACATGTTCGGCGTGGCGCGCCCGATCGCCCTCGCCGCGGGCACGGCCCTGATCGTTCAGGTGACGGACATGGAGGAGGCCCGCAGGGCGGTGGACCTGGGCGCGGACGTGATCGTGGCGCAGGGCACCGAGGCCGGGATGGCGTGCGGCCGATGCGGGAGCGGGCGGAACCCCGGCGCGGGGGCCGCCCTCGCCGAGTTCGGCCGGCCCGGATGAGCGCCGGGCCGGAGGCAGCTCCGCCGGAGTGCCGCGAACCGGTCGACGCGGCACCGCGGCGGACGGCGGGACGGCTGGCGGCGGCCGCCCTGCCGGTCGTGTTCGTGCCGATCTGGAGCAGCGGCTACCTCGCCGGGACGATCGGGGCGCGCAGCGGCGCGTCGCTCGCCCTCGTCGCCTGGCGGTTCCTCGTCGCGTTCGCCGTCCTCGGGGCGGTCTCCCTCGCCACCCGCGCACCGTGGCCGAAGGAGCGGCGGACGTACGCGCACCTGCTGGTCACGGGCGTGCTGCTGCAGACCGTGCAGCTCGGCGGGGTGTTCTTCGGGCTGGCGCACGGGGTCCCGGCGGGGCTGTCGTCGCTGATGCTGAGCGCCTGCCCGCTGATCGTCGCGGCGGTCGCGGTCCCGATGTTCGCCGAGCGGCTGACCGGACGGCAGTGGGCCGGCCTCGCGCTCGGGCTGGCGGGCGTCGTCGTCTGCGTCAGCGGGAACCTGTCCGGAGGGGCGCGGACCGCCGGGTACGCCTACACGGGTCTGGCCCTGGCCGGCCTCGCCGCGGGGACGCTCTACCAGAAGCGGTTCGGCGGCTCGGTGGACCTGCGGACGGGGACCACCGTGCAGCTCCTCGGCGCGGCGCTCACCACGTTCCCGCTGGCGATGGCGCACGGCGGGCTGCGCATCCCGCTGACCGGGCAGGCGCTCGGGTCGCTGGCGTGGCTGGCGGTCGTCAACTCGATCGGAGCGCTCGTGCTGCTGTTCGTCCTGCTGAGGCGCGGCACGGGCGGCGCGGCGACCAGCCTGCTGTACCTGGTGCCTCCGGTGACCGCCGTGCTCGCCGTCCCGATCCTCGGCCAGGCCCTCACCGCGAGCGTGGTCGCCGGCATGGCGGTCTCGGGGGCGGGCGTCCTGCTCGTGCTGGCCCACGCACCCCGGTAGGCGCCGCCGCGGAGCCCCTGGCATCGTGTTCTTGATCGGTCCCGTGGTCCGCGGGACGGTGCCCGCGCCGAGGGAGGAGACGCAGGTTGAGCACCTTCATCGTCGTCGGAGCCGGTCTCGCCGGCGCGGCGACCGCGTGGCAGCTGGCCCGGCGGGGGCACGAGGTGACCGTGCTGGAACGCTCCACTCCGGCGAACGGCGAGGGCAGCTCGCACGGATCCGCGCGCATCCTCCGCTACGCCTACCCCGACCCGTTCTACGCGCTGCTGGCCGTCGACGCGCGGCGCGAATGGGACGAGCTGGAACGCCTCGCGGGCGAGCGGCTCGTCAGCCCGGCGGGGGCGCTGGACTTCGGCCCCTGGCGGGCCCCGGCGGAACTGGCGGCCGTGTTCGAGGAGGTCGGCGTCGAGCACGAGCTGCTGACTGCCGGCGAGGCTGCCGCGCGCTGGCCGCAGTTCGACTTCGGCGGCGGGGAGGTGCTGTGGCATCCGGACGCCGGGGTGATCGACGCGGAGTCCGCGGTGGCGGCGATGCTGCGGCTGGCGCGGGCCGACGGCGCCCGGATCGAGACCGGATGGCCGGTCGCCTCGGTCGAGCGCGTGCGCGCCGGCCTCCGGGCGGTCGGCTCGGACGGGCGGGCTGAGGAGGCCGAGAAGGTCGTCGTCACCGCCGGCGGCTGGCTCCCCGGCCTGCTCGGCGGCCTCGGCCTGCCGGCGGCGTTCCTGTCCGCGCTCCCGACGCTGCAGGTGATGCAGGAGAACGTCTACCACTTCCCCTACCGCGCCGGCTCGGACGGACCGTGGCCGACGTTCATCCACGGGATGCCCGACATGCTGGTCTACGGCCTGCCGGGCGGGCGCGACGCCGCCCTCCCCGGCGGCCGGTCCGGGCTGAAGGTGGCCGAGTACAACGGCGGCCGGCCGATCTTCAGCGCGGCGGCGCGGGACGGCGTGATCGACCCCGCCAACCGGGAGCGGATCGCGGAGTACGTCCGCCGGACCCTGCCCGGGCTCGTCCCCGAGCCGTACGCCGAGACGACCTGCCTGTTCACCAACACCCCGACCGAGGACTTCGTCATCGACGGCGTCGGCGGGATCACCGTCGCGTCGCCCTGCTCGGGGCACGGCGCCAAGTTCGCGCCGCTGCTCGGCCGGATCATCGCCGACGCGGCGACCGGCGAGCGCGCCGCCCCAGCGCGATTCCAAGTACTTCGACGGGAATAGTTGGGAATAGGAAGGCCCCGGCCCGGGTTGCCGCCCGCATGAGCATCGGAGTAGCGCTGCATCCAGGCCAGACCGGAAACGCCGTCGACGGTGTGGTCGCGGAGGCGAAACGCGCCGAAGCCGCGGGGCTGGCCTCCGTCTGGCTCGGGCAGCGGTTCGACTACGACGCGATCGGGCTCGCGGGGCTGGTGGGCCGCGAGGCGCCCGGCCTGACCGTGGGGACGTCGGCCGTGCCGATCTTCGGGCGGCACCCGATCCTGGTCGCGAGCCAGGCGCAGACCGCGCAGGCCGCGACGCACGGCCGGTTCCAGCTGGGGCTCGCACTGGGTGCCAGGAGTTTCGTCGAGCCGGTGTTCGGCGTCCCGTACGACCGGCCCGTCACGCGGCTGGCGGAGTTCCTCACCGTGCTGCGGTCCCTGACCGAGACCGGCACCGCGGACTTCCACGGCGAGACGCTGACCGCCGCGCCGCCGATGCCCGCCGCCGTGCCGGGCGCGGAGCCCGCCGTTCCGCTCCTGGTCGCCGCGATGGGGCCGCGCGCCCTGCGCGTCACCGGCGAGCTGGGCGACGGGACGCTGCCGTTCCTGGCGGGCCCGCGGGCGCTCGGCGAGCACATCGTCCCGGCCATCACCGCGGCCGCCGCGAGCGCCGGGCGCCCGGCTCCCCGCGTCATCGCCCTGCTCCCCGGGGTGGTGACCGGCGACGTCGAGGCGGCGCGGGAGGCGGCCGCCCAGCAGTTCGCGTTCTACGACCGGATCCCCTCCTACCAGCGGGTCGTCGCGCTGGAGGGCGCGGCCAAGGCCGCGGAGCTGCTCGTCGCGGGCGACGAGGAGGCCGTCGCGGCCGGAGTCCGGCGCTACTTCGACGCCGGCGCGACGGAGGTCGTCCTCACCCAGACGGGCCTCACGGGCCCGGCCGACCAGGCCAGGACGTGGCGCGTTCTGGGCGACCTGGCGGGCGCCTCGGCTTCCGCCGCCGCCGGATGAGAGCGCTCATCGAGGGCGTGCGGCGACAACGGTCGCCCGAGGCCCAGGACGGTCCTCACGGGACCCGTTCGACCTGGCGGCGGCCGAGCGCCGCGAGGCGGTCGGCGAGGGCGGCGGCCTGGGCGCGGATCTCGGGGACGGCCGTGGTCTCGTAGCGGACGCCGCGCAGGGGCGGCCCGAGGGCGAACAGGTCGCCGTGGGGCCGCCCCGCCGCGTCGCGGACGGCGCCGCCGGGGTCCGCGTCCAGCCCGAGGCCGAGCGGCCCGGGACGGGCGATGCCCGCGGCGACGAGGCCGGACAGCAGCGTGTCGGTTCCGGGGGCGCCCGCGGGCCCGGTGCCGTTGACGAGCCAGCCGACCGCCAGCTCCGAGGCCCCGTGGTCGGTCCCGATGCGCACGGCGAGCCGGTCCTCCGCGCCGGCCCGGACGTCATCGACGCGGCCGCGGTGAACGCGCAGGCGGCCCTCGGCGCGCAGCGCCTCGATCCGGGCGGCGGAGACCGGCGGGATCCGGTGCCGGTGTACCTCCCAGTGCCGGGCGACCAGGTCGAGGAAGCGCCGCCGGTCGGCGTCGGACAGGGCGCCCCACAGGGCGGGGACGTGCGGCCGGACGGCGTCGACGAAGCCGTGCCATTCCCCGCCGTTGCTACGGACGGCGAGCCTCGCCCAGCGCAGCAGCTCGCGCAGGCTCGCAGGCTCGGCGGGCAGGACGAGGTCGGCTTCGGGCGGGCGCGGCGGCGGATGGTGCGGCCGGGGCAGCAGCCCGTGCCGGGACACGGCGTGGACGACGCGGTCCGGATGCGTGCGGCTCAGGCTGATGGCCAGGTCGACCATGGTCAGTCCGGTGCCGACGATCAGGACGGGCGCATCGTCGTCGATGGCGTCGAGGGCGCCGCGCCGCCACGGGTCCGCGATGTAGCGGGGCGGGGGCGGTTCCCAGGGCAGGCGCCCCGGCTGCTGGTTGCCGACGGCGAGCACGACCGCGTCGGCCCGGTGGGACGTGCCGTCGGCGAGGCGGAGCGTCCAGCCTCCAGCGGGCTCCGCCGCGAGGGAGAGGACGGTGCCGGTCAGCTCGGTCAGGTGCCTGGGCCGTCCCCGCGCCGAGGTGTCGAGGAGGTCCCGCAGGTAGCGGCCGTACAGCGGGCGCGGGAGGAAGTCCTCGCCGGACGCCTCGATGCCCTGCGCGCGCGTCCAGTCCAGGAGGTGGCCGGGCTCGCCCTCGACGCCGCTCATGTTCGCCGCGCGGGCGTTCAGCAGGTGGTGCGGGTCGTCGGTGGAGTACGCCTGGCCGCGCCCGTGCAGCCCCCACCGGTCGATGAGGAGGAGGCGCGGCACCGGGCCGGCGCGGCGCAGGAGGTGCGCGGCCACCAGCGTCGCGCTCGCGCCGCCGCCGGCCACGGCGACCAGGGGCTCGTCTCCGCTGCCAGCGGCGTGGTCGGCCATGCCCCCGAGAGTAGCTGATATTTCCTACAAGAATTATGCAATTTGCTCGCCGGCGGCACCGTCTCGATCTCCGGGTAGGACCCAGGTGACGCCCATTGGAGACGATCGGCACATGACGACGCCACCTGGTTCCGACGAGCGGATGCGCTTCACGCACCGCACCCTTTCGCAGCGGGTCCGGTTCGCCTCGGGCGACGCCGCCGCCGCGCTCGCCGAGGAGGTCACCGCCCTCGGCGCGTCCCGCGTGATGGTGATCGCGGCGGCGGGCAAGGCGGAGGTCGCGCGGCGGGTCGCGGACGGCCTGCCGGTCGCGCACTGGCACCACGAGACCGCCATGCACGTGCCGCTGCCGGTCGCCGAACGCGCCCGCGCCGCCGCCCGCGAGCACCGGGCCGACGCGCTCGCCTGCGTCGGCGGCGGGTCCACCACCGGGCTCGCCAAGGCGGTCGCGCTCACGACCGGGCTGCCGATCGTGGCGGTGCCGACGACGTACGCGGGCTCCGAGGCCACCGACGTCTGGGGCCTCACCGACAACGGCCGCAAGACCACCGGCGCCGACGACCGCGTCCTCCCCCGCGCGATCGTCTACGACGCCACGCTCACGCTCACGCTTCCCGCGGACCTCAGCGCCGCGTCCGGGCTCAACGCGCTGGCGCACTGCGTGGACGCGATGTGGGGCCCGCGCGCCGACCCGATCGACCGGGCACTGGCCGGCGAGGGCATCCGGGCGCTGCGGACCGGCCTGCCCCAGGTGGCGGACGACCCCGCCGGGCTCCCCGGGCGCGAACTCGCCCTCTACGGCGCCTACCTGGCCGCGGTCGCGTTCGCGTCCGCCGGGTCCGGGCTGCACCACAAGATCTGCCACGTGCTGGGCGGCATGTTCGACCTGCCGCACGCGCGGACCCACGCGGTCGTCCTGCCGCACGTGCTCGCCTTCAACGCGCCGGCCGCCCCGGACGCCGAGGCGCGGATCGCCGCCGCCTTCGGCACCGGGACCGCGATCGCCGGGCTCGACCTGCTGCGCGTCCGGCTGCACGCCCCGACCGCCCTGCGCGACCTGGGCATGCCCGAGGACGGGATCGCGGCCGCGGTCCGGGCCGTCCTCGGCGCCGTCCCCGCGAACAACCCCCGTCCCGTCACCGCCGACGACCTGACCGCCCTGCTGCGCGCCGCTTGGGAAGGAACCGAGCCCCGATGACCCAGGACCGCACGACGCCCGACGCCGCCGCCGCCGCGGAGCAGGACCGGCGCGAGGAGGAACTCCTCGCCCGGGTGCTGCGCTCGTTCGACGGCTGCGCCGACCCCCGGCTCAAGGAACTGATGCGCGCGCTCGTCCGGCACCTGCACGCCTTCCTGCGCGAGGTCCGGCTCACCGAGGACGAATGGTGGAAAGCGATCGGGTTCCTCACCCGGACCGGGCATACCACCGACGACCGGCGGCAGGAGTTCGTCCTGCTCTCCGACACGCTCGGCGCCTCGATGCAGACGATCACGATCAACAACCGGGCCTACCGGGACGCCACCGAGGCGACCGTGTTCGGGCCGTTCTTCGTCGACGGCGCGCCGCGCGTCGAACTCGGCGGCGACATCGGCGGCGGCGCGCCCGGCGAGCCGTGCTGGGTGGAGGGAACGGTGCGGGACGCGAGCGGCGCCCCCATCCCGGATGCCCGCATCGACGTGTGGGAAGCGGACGCCGACGGCTTCTACGACGTCCAGTACGACGACGGCCGCACCGCGGGCCGGGCGCACCTGTTCACCGGCCCGGACGGGGAGTACCGGTTCTGGGCCGTCACGCCGACGCCGTACCCCATCCCGGACGACGGGCCGGTCGGCGCGATGCTCGCCGCCGTCGGCCGCTCCCCCATGCGCGCCTCGCACCTGCACTTCAAGGTGACCGCCGCCGGCCACCGCACCCTGGTCACCCACATCTTCGTGCGCGGCGACGACCTGCTGGACGCCGACAGCGTCTTCGGCGTCCGGGAGTCGCTGGTCAAGGACTTCGAACGGATGCCGGCGGGCACGCCGACCCCCGACGGCCGGGCGGTCGGCGGCACGTGGTCGAGGACCCGATTCGACATCGTCCTGGCCCCCGCCGGCGCGTGACCGGCGCGCCGCCTCCTCGTCCGGACCCACGGTCACGCCCGTCGCTTTCCGCCCGTCTGCGCCCGATCCCTTGACGTTCCCACAGATCTAGGCGTAAACAAATGGAAACGGACGCGAAACGGCGGTGAACCAACAGTGAGCTGCGAACGGCGCCGAGGCGGTGGGCGATGATCGTCACGCTGACGCTGAACCCGAGCCTGGACCGCACGATCGACGTCGACCGGCTCGTCACGGGCACGATGACGCGGGCGCGGTCCGCGCGCATCGACCCCGGCGGCAAGGGCGTGAACGTGTCCCGCGCGCTGCTGGCCAACCGGGTGCCGACGGTCGCGGTCGTCACCTCCGGCGGCGCGGACGGCGAGCAGCTCGTCCGGCTGCTGGAGGGCGACGGCATCGCCGTCCACGCCGTCCCGGTGGCGGGGCGGACCCGCTCGAACGTGACGATCGTGGAGCCCGACGGCGTCGTCACCAAGCTCAACGAGCCGGGCGAGCCGCTGTCGCGCGCCGAGCTGGACGCGGTCGCCGGCGTCGTGCTCGACGAGGCCGAGGGCGCGAGCTGGGCGGTGACCTGCGGCAGCCTGCCACCGGGGGTGCCCGACGACATCTACGCCCGGCTGTGCGCGTTCTTCACCTCCGCCGGGGTGCGGGTCGCCGTCGACGCCAGCGGCCCGGCGCTGCTCGCCGCCGTCGGCGCGGGCCCGCACCTGGTCAAGCCGAACCGGGAGGAGCTCGCCGAGGCCGTCGGCCGGCCGGTCGCCAGCGTCGGCGACGCGGTCGAGGCTGCCCGGGAGCTGCGCGAGCGCGGTGCGGGGACCGTGCTCGCCAGCCTGGGCGCCGACGGCGCCGTCCTCGTCGGCGAGGACGGCGTCACGATCGGCACGGCGCCCGTCGCCGAGCCGCGGAGCACGGTGGGCGCGGGCGACGCGCTGCTCGCCGGGTTCCTCGCGGCGGGCGCGGACGGCGCCCCGGCGCTGGCCGAAGGGCTGGCCTGGGGAGCCGCCGCGGTGCGCCTGCCGGCCAGCCGGATGCCGGGCCCGGACGACATCCGGCGCGACATCGTCCGCATCGACACCCGGCCGGACCTCGGCCGTTCGCTCATCGCCTGATCCTCACGCAGACCCCCGAACCCTGAGGAGGCCGAGATGGCCGCTGCGTACACACCAGCCGTCAGCGGAAGCGGGCTGAAAGCCGGAGTCCAGCGCCTGGGCGGCCATCTGGCCGGGATGGTGATGCCCAACATCGGCGCGTTCATCGCGTGGGGGCTGGTCACCGCGCTGTTCATCCCGACCGGCTGGCTCCCGAACAAGCACTTCGGGGAGCTGGTCGACCCGACCATCACCTACCTGCTGCCGATCCTCATCGGCTACACCGGCGGCCGGATGGTGCACGGCCAGCGCGGCGCGGTCGTCGGCGCGGTCGCCACGATGGGCGTCGTGGTGGGCTCCAAGATCCCCATGTTCCTCGGCGCGATGATCGTCGGGCCGTTCGCCGCCTACCTGCTCAAGAAGGTGGACGGCTACATCCAGGAGCGGACCCGCACCGGGTTCGAGATGCTGGTCGACAACTTCACCGCCGGCATCGTCGGCGGCGCGGTGGCCGTGTTCGGCGTCTGGGGCGTCGGCCCGATCGTCCGGCAGGTGACCAAGGGCGCCGGCAACGGCGTCGAGTGGCTGATCCACCACCACCTGCTGCCGCTGGCGTCGGTGCTGATCGAACCGGCGAAGGTGCTGTTCCTCAACAACGCGGTGAACCACGGCGTGCTCGCCCCGCTGGGCTTCGCGGAGGCCGCGAAGGACGGCCGGTCGATCCTGTTCATGCTCGAGTCGAACCCGGGCCCGGGGCTGGGCGTCCTGCTGGCGTACCTGCTGTTCGGCCCGCGGTCGCTGCGGCCGAGCGTGCCCGCCGCGATCATCATCCACTTCCTCGGCGGCATCCACGAGATCTACTTCCCCTACATCCTGATGAAGCCGCGGCTCATCCTCGCGGCCATCGCCGGCGGCGCGGCGGGCATCGCCACCTTCATGGCCACCGACGCGGGACTGGTCGCGGCGCCCTCGCCCGGCAGCATCTTCGCCTACGTCGCCGAGACGCCCAAGCACGGCTGGATCGGCGTCTACCTGGGCATCCTCATCGCCGCGGCCGTCTCGTTCGCGGTCGGCGCGGCGCTGCTCGGGTTCGGGAGGTTCGCCGAGAAGAAGCCGGACGAGACCACCGCGGAGGCGCCCGGCGGCACCTCCGAAGCCGCCGCGGAGGACCCGGCCGGGGCCGCCGGCGCCCCGGCCGCCCGAGAGACCGCCAGCCCCTCACCCCAGGAGGCGTGACCCCAGATGGACGGCAAGGACATCCGCAAGATCGTCGTGGCGTGCGACGCCGGCATGGGCAGCAGCGTCATGCTCGCGAGCAGCCTCCGCAAGGAGCTGCGGAAGGCCGGCGTCACCGTCGAGCACACCCCGGTGAACTCCATCCCCGGCGACGCCGACATCGTCGTCTGCCACGCGGGCCTCGGCGCCCGCGCCAGGAACAGCGCACCGGACAAGCCGGTCATCACCTTCCAGGTGTTCCTCGGCGACCCGGCGGTGGCCCGCCTGGTGAAGGCCGTCAAGGACGGCGGCGAGATCGGTGCCTGACCTGCTGGCCCGCTCCGCCGTCCGGCTCGACGCGGCCGCGGCCGACCGGGACGACGCCGTCCGCCAGTGCGGGCGGGCGCTCGTCGCGGCCGGCGCGGCCGAGCCCGGCTACGTCGACGCGATGCTCGCCCGTGAGCGGACGGTGTCCACGTACGTGGGCGAGGGCGTCGCGATCCCGCACGGCACCCTCGCCGGGAAGGAGCTGGTGCACCACGACGCGCTGTGCGTCCTGCGCTTCCCCGGCGGGGTGGACTGGAACGGCGAGCGGGTCGCGCTGTGCGTCGGCATCGCCGCCCGCGGCGACGGCCATGTGCGGATCCTGGCCGAGCTCGCGCAGATCCTGCTCGACCCCGGCCGCGCGCGGAGGCTGCGCGAGACCGCCGACGCCGACGAAGTGATCCGGCTGCTGCGGCCGGACGGAGAGGAGATCGCCCCGTGAAGGTCGCCCGTTTCCACGCCCCCGGCGACATCCGCGCCGAGGACGCGCCCGAACCGGAGCCCGGCCCCGGCGACGTCAAGATCAGGGTCCGCAACTGCTCGACCTGCGGCACCGACGTCAAGATCTTCAGGTTCGGGCACCACCACATCCGGCCGCCGCGCGTCATGGGGCACGAGATCGCCGGCGAGGTCGTCGCGGCCGGCGCGGACGCGGCCGGCTGGGCGCCGGGCGACCGGGTCCAGGTGATCGCCGCCATCCCGTGCGGGCGGTGCGAGGAGTGCCGCCGCGGCCGCCTCACCGTGTGCCCGAACCAGGAGTCGATGGGGTACCACTACGACGGCGGGTTCGCCGAGTACACCGTCGTGCCCGCCAAGGTGCTCGCCGTCGACGGCCTCAACCGGATCCCGGACGGGGTCGGGTTCGCCGAGGCGTCCGTCGCCGAACCGCTCGCCTGCGTGCTGAACGGCCAGGAGCTCGCCCGGGTCGGGGACGGCGACGACGTGGTGGTGATCGGCGCGGGCCCGATCGGCTGCCTGCACGTCCGGCTGGCCCGTGCCCGCGGCGCCGCGCGCGTGTTCCTCGCCGACATCAACCCGGAGCGGCTGGAGATGTCGGCCGGCCGGGTGCGCCCCGACGCCGCGATCACCGGCCCGGACCTGGTCGAGCAGGTGCTGAAGCTGACCGACGGGCGCGGCGCCGACGTGGTCGTCACCGCCGCCGCGTCGGGCGCAGCCCAGGAGCAGGCGCTGCGGATGGCCGCCCGGCAGGGCCGGATCAGCTTCTTCGGCGGCCTGCCGAAGGACGACCCGGTCATCGCCTGCGACTCCAACCTGGTCCACTACCGGGAGCTGACGCTCGTGGGCGCCAACGGGTCCAGCCCCGCGCACAACGCCCGCGCCCTGGAGCTGATCGCGACCGGCGCGGTGCCCGTCGCCGACCTGATCACCGACCGGCTGCCGCTGGACGGCGTCCTCGACGCCATCGGCACCGTCGCGCGCGGCGCCGCGATCAAGGTCACCATCGAACCCTGACAGGAGCCGGCATGCCCCAGCGAACCGTGACCATCGCCTCCCGCACCGGGCTGCACGCGCGGCCCGCGAACCTGTTCGTCCAGGCCGCCGCGGCGCAGGACGTCCCCGTCCGGATCCGGGCCGGGGACCGCTCCGCGCCCGCCAACAGCATCCTCGCCGTGCTCGCCCTCGGCGCCGCGCACGGCGCCGAGGTCACGTTGGAGGCCGACGACGGGCCCGGCGCCGACGCGGCGCTGGACGCGCTCGCCGCCCTGCTCGCCCGCGACCTCGACGCGGAGGAGCCGGCCGGCGCCTGAGCCGCTTCGTGCCCGCGTCCCGGGTCCGGCGACCGCGGGGCGCGGGCCGTCAGACCCGGACGACCTCGGGGCCGGCCGCGGCGAGCTCCGCGGCCAGCCCCGCGTCCAGCCCGGTGTCGGTGATCAGCACGCTGATGTCGCTCAGGTCGGCGAACCGGGCCAGGTAGTCGTTGCCGATCTTGGTGTGGTCGGTGAGCACCACGCTGCGCCGGGACGCCCGGATCATCGCCGACTTCATCGCGGCCTCGGCCGGGTCGGGCGTCGTCAGCCCCGCCTCGACCGAGCAGCCGTTGGTGGCCATGAACGCCACGTCGACGCGCAGCCGGTCGAGCGGGCGCATCGCCCAGTCGTCGACCGTCGCCAGCGTCCGCCCCCGCACCCGGCCGCCGAGCATGATCACGCTGAGGTTCGACCGGGTCGCGAGCACCGTGGCCAGCGGCGGGGAGTTGACGATGACGGTCAGCTCGCGGTCGCTCGGCAGCACCTGGACGAGCCGCCCGGTCGTGGTCCCCGCGTCGATGACGACGGACCCGTCGGCGGGGAGCTCGGCGAGGGCGGCCTTCGCGATGCGCTCCTTCTCCGCCGTCATCACCGCGTCGCGGGCGGCGAGCGCCGGCTCGAAGCCGAGCCGCTCGACGGGGATCGCGCCGCCGTGCACGCGGCGCAGCGTCCCCGAGCGCTCCAGCGCCGTCAGGTCGCGGCGGATCGTCTCCATCGTGACGCCGAAGTCCTCGGCGAGGGTCATGACGTCCACCCGCCCGGCCTCGCGCGTGCGGCGGAGGATCTCCTGCTGCCGTTCCTCGGCGTACATGTCGGGCTACCACCGAATCCCACGTTGTTTTCTCTGTGCATAGCCCCGGATATGTGGTGCCGTCAAACCCCGGGGCGGGTGTTCAGCAGTCCGCTTGCAGGCCGGTCAGTGTCGTGCGGACGAGGCGGTGGACCGCCGCCTCCTCGTGAAGGGCACCGGCCGCGGCCAAAGCGTGCAGGCAGTAGGCGGCGAGCTCGCCGGCGGGCACGTCCTGCCGGACGGCCCCGGCGGCGGCCGCATCGGCGATCAGTTCCCGGACGAACGCGTGGAGCCGCCGATGGGCCGCGGCGACGTGCTCGCCGCGGTGCAGCTCGACGGCGGCTTCGGTGTCGTGGGCCGCGCGGTGGGACACCATCGCCGCGTACCCGGCCAGCACCGCCTCCAGCCGCCGTCCCGCTCCTTCGGTCCGGTCGCGGATCTCGTACAGCCGCTCCAGGTGGGCATCGATCTGGCGCTCGTGCCACGCGCGCAGGATCGCGTCGACGTCCGGGAAGTACTTGTAGAGCGTGGCGCGTCCGATGCCGGAGTCCTTGGCGATCCGCGACATGGTCACGCCGGTCGGCCCGTGCGCGGCGACGAGCGCGGCGGCGGCGTCGAGGATCGCCTCGCGCACCGCGTCGCGGTGCGCCGCGACCGTCTCGCTCCAGAGCTTCGGCATGCCGCGATCATACAGCGCGTCGCTGATGGAGACATCTGTCTTGACATAGACACTGTGTATCGCAAAAACTGGGGCCGGTCGCGCCCGACCGGGGCCGCGCCGTCGAAAGGGAGCCGCTCATGTCCGATCTGCCTTCGCACCCCGACACCGGCCGGCAGGACGAGCCGGCGATCGGCGGCGGCTCCCGGCGCGGCCGGCTGGTCGCGGTCGCCGCCGCCGTCGCCGTGGTCGTCCTGGTCGTCGTCCTGCACCTGACCGGCGTGATCAGCATGGGCGGGCACTGATGATCGAGGCCCGCGGGCTGGTCAAGCGGTACGGCCGCGTCACGGCGGTGGACGGCCTGTCCTTCACGGCCCCGCCCGGATCGGTGACCGGGTTCCTCGGCCCGAACGGGGCGGGGAAGTCGACGACGATGCGGATGGTCCTCGGCCTCGACGCGCCCACCGCGGGCACCGTCACGGTCAACGGCCGCCCCTACACCGGCCACCGCCGCCCGCTCCGCGAGGTCGGGGCCCTCCTGGACGCCGAAGCGGTGGCCGGCGGACGCCGGGCCGCCGACCACCTCACGTGGCTGGCGCTGAGCAACGGCATCCCGCGCACGCGCGTCGGCGAGGTGCTCGACCAGGTCGGGCTCGCATCGGCGGCGCGGCGCCGCGTGGGCGGGTTCTCGCTCGGCATGGCGCAGCGGCTCGGCATCGCCGCCGCGCTGCTCGGCGACCCGCCGGTCCTCATGTTCGACGAGCCCGTCAACGGCCTCGACCCCGACGGCGTCGCCTGGATCCGGACGCTGCTGAGGTCGCTGGCCGGCGAGGGACGCACCGTGTTCCTGTCCAGCCACCTGATGAGCGAGATGGCGCTGACCGCCGACCGGCTCGTCGTCATCGGCCGCGGCCGGCTCATCACCGAGACCACCGTCGCCGGCCTGCTCGCCGGGGGCGGCGGCGACCACGTCCGGGTCCGCGCCGCGGAACCGGACGAGCTGGCGGAGCTGCTCGCCGCGCGCGGCGCCACCGTCGGCCGGGAGCCGGACGGCGCGCTCCGCGTCACCGGCGCCACCGCCGGCGAGATCGGCGACCTCGCCCGCGCCCGGGGGCTCGGGCTGCTGGAGCTGGCACCTCAGCGGAAGTCGCTCGAGGAGCGCTACATGGAGCTGACCCGCGGCACCGCCGACTACCGGTCCGCTCCGTCACCCGAACCCGCCGCGAGCTGAAGGACCCGCCATGACAGCCATCACCGCCCCCGCCCGGGGCGATTTCACCGACGTGGTGCGCGCCGAGTGGCACAAGCTGCGCACCGTCCGCTCCACCGCCTGGGTCGTCCTCATCGCGTTCGCGTCCAACATCGGCTTCGCCGTGCTCACCGCGGCGGTCCTCGCGCCCCGGCTGGACGCAGGCGAACGCGGCCGCGTCGACGTCGTCCAGCTGGCCCTGGCCGGGCTGCACCTGTCACAGATCGCGTTCGGGGTGCTCGGCGCGCTGGTCATCACCGGCGAGCACGGCAGCGGCATGATCCGCACGACGTTCGCCGCCGTCCCGCGCCGCGGCGCCGTCCTGGCCGCGAAGGCGCTGGTGCTCGCCGGGGTGACGCTGGTCGCGTCCACCGCGTCCGCGTTCGCCGCGTACCTGGCCTTCCGGGCGGCGCTGCCCGCGCACACGCTGACCGGGACGGCGCTGTCGGATCCCGGCGTCGCCCGCGCCGTGGCCGGCGGCGGCCTCTACCTCACCGCGCTCGCCCTGCTCGGCTTCGGCCTCGGCGCCGCCCTGCGGTCGTCCGCCGGCGCCATCGCGTCGCTGTTCGGGCTGCTGTTCGTCCCGCCGCTGCTGCTCGACCTGCTCCCGCGGTCCTGGAAGGACACCGCCGGGCCCTACATCCCGATGCAGGCGGGCGACCAGATCTACATCGCCTCGCACCGCGAGGCCGTGGCGCTCGGTCCCTGGACGGGGTTCGGCGTCTTCTGCTGCTACGCGGCCGTCGCCCTCCTGGCCGGCCGTCTCGTCACCGACCGCCGCGACGCCTGAGCCGGAGGGACGCTGTCATGTACGCATCGCGCGCCGACGTTCCGACCGATCGCGCCGTCCGATATCTCGCGCAGCTCTGCAAGCACACCCATCAAGTGAACGAACTGGGCCCCGGTCACGCGAACCGGAGCGGCCACGGCGGCGACGGAGCCGGGGTCCGTCTCCAGCACGTCGAATGGTCGGACGCCGAGGGCGTCATCGAGTTCGCGGACGGACGCTGCACACTGCGCGCGACGAGCACGGCCCTCCTTCTGAACGCCGAGGCCGACAGCCCCGAACGGCTCCGGCGGATCGAGTCCGCCATCGCTCTCCGTCTCGAAGGAATCGGCCGCCGCGACCGGCTGGCCGTCGTCTGGGAGCCGGCCGGCACCGGCCCGGCGACCGGCCGGGACGCGGGCCCAAGCGGCGAGGCGGTCAGGCGACCCGCACTCCCCCGGCGAACGGGCGTCCCGCGATCGGAGCGATCTTGACGACGTCGCCGGTCTGCGGGGCGTGGACCATCTTGCCGCCGCCGATGTACATGCCCATGTGGTGCAGGTCGCTGTAGAAGAAGACCAGGTCACCGGGCTTGAGCTGGCTCTGGCTCACATGGGTTCCGGCGCTGTACTGGCTGCCGGTGTAGTGCCCGAGGCCGATGCCGACCTGAGCGTAGGCGTAAAGGGTGAGGCCGGAGCAGTCGAAGCCCTTGATGCCCGCGCCCTGGGCGGTGCCGTAGCTCGGGCCGGACGCGGTGCCGCCTCCCCAGGAGTACGGCACGCCGAGCTGGCTCAGCGCGGCCCGCACCGCCCCCATCGCCTTGGCCGACGCACCGCCGGAGCCGATGCTAGGGATGGACCCCGGCCGCGAACCGGCGCTGGAGTACGTCCCCAGCTGGCGCTCGACCTTCTTGAGTTTGGCCTGGAGCTCCTGGCGCTTCTTCTTCGCCTCGCCAGTCAGCCGGCGTACCTGGCCCGCGCGCGCTTCGGCGGCTTTGCGCGCGCGCTCAGCGCCCTGCATGGTCTGCAGCAGCTGGACGACGCGCGTGTTGTCCTGGCCGGCGAAGTAGTTGAGCGCCGCCGACCGGTCCAGGACGGCCTGCGGGTCGCCGGCCGAGGCGAAGCTGATCGCCGGGTCGACCGGGCCGTTCTTGTAGGCGTCGGCGGCGACCTTCGCCAGCCGGTCGCGCGCCTCGGCCAGCGCCTTCTTCTGCCGGTCGGCACTGGTCCGGGCGACCGAAGCGGCCTTCTGCGCCTGCCGCAGCCGCTCCCGCAGCCCGTTGTACTGCTCGCTGAGCTTCTCGGCCTCGTCGGCGAGCTCCTTCTGCCGCGCCGTCAGCTCCTTGTGCGACGGCTTCGGCTTCGCCTCGGCGGTCGCCGGCGCCAGGAGCCCGGCGGAGAGCACCACGGAGACCGTCCAGGCGGTGCCCGTGGTGATCCGGCGGTGGGCCGGCGCCGTGGTGCCGGCGGCTCGTCGCTGCATGCGCTGTCCTCTCCAGTACCGCCTGCCGGGACGGCGTCCGCGGGATCGGGCGGGGCCGCCGGCCGTCCCCGGCGGGGACGCGTCG
>NZ_WBMR01000105.1 GCF_008923365.1 Actinomadura montaniterrae | reverse complement strand
ACCGCGCCCCGCGCCGCCTCCCGCGACACCGCGGCCCGCGCGCGCGACGCCGCGGCCCGCGCCGGCGACTCCTGCGGCACCCACCTCACCGACGTCGTCCAGGCCCTCGCCCACCGGTGCCGCGGATGCTCCGGCGAGACGGCGCGGATCGTCGTCTACGCGACCCCCGAAGGACGGCACGCCGAGGGCAACGGACCGCCCGGACCATTCGACCGGCTCACCCTCGGGGTCATCCCGATATGAACGCCGGCGGCCATTGCCCGCGCCCGACACCCTTCCGATACTGGGCGAAGTCGGATGCATGCGGACGAGGCCGGACGAAGGTGAATCTCGATGGGATTCCAGCTTGGCTTGTTCTCCCCCAACACCGAATCGGGACTGGCGATAACCACGGTTCCGGAAAGGTGGCGGGCCACGTGGGACAACAATCTGCGCCTCGCCCGCCTCGCCGACGAGACCGGGATCGACTTCCTGCTCCCCGTCGCCCGCTGGACCGACTGGGGCTCCGGCACCGACTTCCACCAGAGCGTCCTCGACCCGCTGGTGTGGGCGTCCGGCCTGCTCGCCGCCACGACGCGCCTGCGCGTCTTCACCACCGTCCACACCGCGTTCCACCACCCGATCGTCGCCGCCAAGCAGCTCGCGACCGCCGACCACCTCAGCCGCGGACGCGTCGGGCTGAACATCGTCGCGGGCTGGCATGCCCCCGAGTACGAGATGTTCGGCCTCACGCTCCCCGACGACCACGACACCCGGTACGCCTACGCGCAGGAATGGTGGGACGTCGTCCGGCGCATCTGGTCGAGCACCGAGCCGTTCGACCACGACGGCCCGTACTTCCGCCTCCGGCGCGTCGTCGGCTCGCCGAAGCCGTACAACGGGCGGAGCCTGCCGGTGATCAACGCCGGGTCGTCGCGGCAGGGCCGGTCGTTCGCCGCCCGCAACGCCGACCGCGCGTTCACGGTCGTCGCTGGCCCGGAGGACGGTGCGGAGGTCGTCGCCGCCATCCGCAAGGAGGCCGCGTCGTACGGCCGGAACGTCGGAGTCTTCACCCTCGGGCACGTCGTGTGCCGCCCCACCCGCGCCGAAGCGGAGGACCAGTTGCACTACTACGCCGATGAGTACGCCGACTGGCCCGCGGTGGACGAGGTGATGCGCCTGCAGGGCCTGCACGCCCAGTCGTTCACCCCGGAGATGCTGCGGATCTACCGGGACCGGTTCGCCGCCGGGCACGGCAGCTGCCCGCTGGTCGGCGACCCCGGCGACGTCGCCGACGGGATCGCCGAGTTCGCCCGCGCGGGCTTCGACGGGATCGCGCTGTCGTTCCTCGACTACGCCGGCGAGCTGGGCTACTTCGCCGCCGAGGTGACGCCGCGGCTGCGCGCACGCGGCGTCCTGCCGCTGGCCGCCGCACCGGGCGGCTCGCCGTGACCGCCCCCGCCGGGCCGCTGCCTCCGGCGCACGAACCACCTCCGGCGCACGAACCACCTCCGGCGCACGAGCCGCCCCGCCGGACGCGCTGCCCCCACCGGACGCGCCACCTCCGGCGGACGAGCCTCCGCTGGCGGACGAGCCTCCGCTGGCGCCGTACCAGCGGGTCGCGAGCGGTGACATCGACGTCCTGCACCGGGCCGTCGAACCGTACGCCGTCGGCCACGACCTCCAGGCCCGCGAGCCCGGCAGCCCGCTGGACGGCCTGGTCAACGCGCTCGGCGTCGGCGCGGTCAAGCTCGTCTGGGTCCGCTACGGCGGCGCGGGCGTCATCGTCGACACCCCGCCGACCGAGGGCGCGTTCGCGCTGTGCGCGCCGATCGCGCCGATGGGCGTGGAGTACCGCCGGTCGGGCGGCCGCGCCACCGCGCACGGCACCCTCGTCGTCGCGCACGACGAGGCGATGCGGCTGACCCCGGACCCCCGGCACGGCTGCCTGGTGATCGCGACGAGCACCGGCCGGCTCGCCGACCACCTCGGCGGCTTCCTCGGCCGCGACCACGACCCGCCGCTACGCTTCCACAGCCTGGACGGCCCGGCCCTCGCCCCCGCGTCCCTCGTCGAGCGGACGTGGCGGCACGTGTGCGCGGTCCTCGACGACACCGCGGCCGCGGGCCTGCATCCGCTGGCGGCGCGCAGCCTGGAGGAGTCGCTGCTCACCTCGATCCTGCTCGGCCTGCCGCACACCGCGACGCCGGAGCTGGCGGAGCCGCCGCGGCGCGTCCCGCACCATCTCGCCGGGTTCATCCGGGAATGGGTGGAGGCGCACCACGACCGGCCGATCGGCGCGTCCGACATCGCGGCGGCGGCCGGGATCGGTGTCCGGCAGCTCCAGGCGATCTGCCGCGCCCAGTGGGGGCTCACCCCGACGCAGCTGCTGCGCGGCGTGCGCCTCGACCGCGCCCGCGCCGCGCTCCGCTCGTCCGGGCCCGGCAGGCGGACGGTCTCGGACGCCGCCACCGCCGCCGGCTACCTGCACATGAGCCGGTTCGCGGAGCACTACCGGCAGCGCTTCGGCGAGACCCCGACCGAAACCCTGAACCATTCGTCTCTGCCCGCCTGACGGCCCGCCTGACCCCAACCGCCCGCGTGACGGCAGCCGTCCGGACGGGTGGCATCGACCTTGGTCGGTATCCCGCGCGCCCCCGCCCCGGCAGGCTCGGCGGTATGAACGACCCGAAGTCCTACGACGGACTGTCCTCCTTCGTGTTCATGCTCGGGGTGTACGCGGGCGTCGTGCCGTTCATCAGCAAGCTGTTCGGCTGGGAGCCGGACGGCCCGAAGCGGTTCCTGGTCGCCGCCGCGCGGCTGCCGTCCCCCGCGTGGTGGATCGTGTCGCTGCTCGCGATCGGCGCCGCGTTCGCGCTGCTCTGCTGGATCGACGCCGCCAAGAAGCGCCGCTTCCCCGGCTAGCGCGGTCCGGCGTGGCGGTCCTGGACGCCGGCGAGGAGGCGGTCGCCGGCGCGGCGGCCGAGCCGGGCGAGGGCGCGGTTCGCGGCGGGCGAGACGCGGGCGATGGTCCGGGCGACGTGCGCCTCGACGGCGACCGGGACGACCGCCGCGTCCTGCCGGACGGCGCGCAGGATCGCCCGCGCGACCTTCTCCGGCGGGAACCCGCGCCGCTCGATCGCGCGGCCCATCTTCTCGCGGAGCTCGGCGTCCACCGCCGGGGCCATCCCGACGAACCGGGTCTGCCGGGTGATCGGGGTGTCGACCGCGCCGGGGCACACCGCGGTGACGCCGATGCCGTAGCGCTCCATGTCGAGCCGGAAGCACTCGGCGAGCTGCAGGACCGCCGCCTTCGTCGCGCCGTAGGCGGGCAGCTCCGGGCTCGGCGTGAACGCCGCCAGCGATGACACGATGACGATGTGGCCGCCCTCGCCGCGCTCCACCATCTGCCGCCCGAACAGCCGGGACCCGCGGTACATGCCGTCGACGTTGATGGAGCGGATGCGCTCCCAGTCCTCCTCCGGCGTCTCCAGCAGCGACCCCGCGAGGGCGATTCCGGCGTTGTTGACGACGATGTCCGGGACGCCCCAGGTGTCCTTGACGTACCGGGCGAACCGCTCCATCGCCTCCGCGTCGGCGACGTCGACGCGGTAGACGTGGGCCTCGCCGCCCGCCGCGCCGATCTCGTCCACGGTCCGCTTGGCGCCGCCCTCGTCGATGTCGGCGACGACGACGCGCGCCCCGGCCGCGGCGAACGCGCGGGCCGTGGCGCGGCCGATCCCGCTGCCCGCGCCGGTGACGACGACGAGGTCGCCGCCGAACTCCTTGCCGGGCTCGGCGGCGGCCCGCGCGTGCGCGAGGCCGGGTGTCTCGGGCCCGCCCTCGACGTGCTCCACGAACTCGGTGATCCAGCGGGCGACCAGGTCGGGATGGCTGCGCGCCACCCAGTGCCCGGCCGGGGCGCGGCGCACGTACAGGTTCGGGACGACGCCGCGCGGCGACAGCAGCAGCGGCTGCGACCCGTACCGGTCCTTGATCGGGACGATCAGCTGGACGGGCACGTCCGTCCGCCCGTCGCCCTCGGAGGCACGGCGGGCACCCTCGGGCGACCCGCCGCGGCGGCGGCCCATGTTCGCGCGGTACAGGCCGAGCCCGTTGCGGGCGTCCTGCGCCAGCGTCGCGGCCGGGTGCCCGGGACGCGGCTCGGCGCCCTCCCGCAGCCGCAGCCCGCGCGCGAACCCGGCGGGCAGCAGCCGCGCCGCCAGCTCCCCGGCGCGCGGCGCCATCAGCACCGGCATGTAGACGCTGCGCCGCGCCTGCGCCAGCACCTCCCGCACCCCGCGCGGCCCGGACCGGACGGAGGTCCGCACCCAGCGGGCGAGGTGCCGCCGGTCCGGGCCGGAGATCGAGGTGAACGAGGCGAACCGGCCGCGCAGCCGGTCCCCGATGACCGCCTCCCAGCCCTGCACCGACCCCCAGTCGTGGCCGACGAGGTGGACGGGCTCGTCCGCGCCGACGCCGTCGAGCACCGCCTCCAGGTCGCCCATCAGCGCGTCGAGGCCGTAGTCCAGCGGGTCGGACGGCGCGGACGAGCCGCCCGCGCCGCGCACGTCGTAGGTGATCACGCGGAACCGGCCGGCGAGCCGCTCGGCGACGTCGTCCCACATCGCGCCGGTGTCGGGGTATCCGTGGACGAGGACGACCGCCGGCCGGTTCCCCTCCCCGCGCTCCCGTACGGCCAGTTCGATCCCGCCCGACCTCACCCGCTGGTCCCGCATCGGCGCTCCCTACCGCTCTAGGGGGTTTGCCCGAGAACCTACGCCGTTGAGATTCGCTGTCCAGGCCCCTCGGCGGACGTCAGCGGACGGGCTGGCGGAGGATCGTGCGCGCCTTCGCCTGGTCCGGCTCGTTCGGGTCGGACAGGTAGATCTCGTGGTGCAGGCCGTTCACCGCGAGGCCCTCCGCCTTCATCAGCGCGTCCATCTCGGCGAGGCTCGCGGGCTCGTCCGCGTACGGGCCGCGGTGCAGCATCTGCACGCACCGCCCCTCGGTGAACGTGACGCGCTGGACGCGCGCCGCCGCGGGCAGCCCCAGCCTGACCTCCGTGACGGCGCCCTCAATCGCCTCGGCCCCGTCCGGCAGCCGCAGGAACAGGTGCCACCGCCACTCCTCGCGCGGCACCTCGAACGGGGAGCGCTCGTCCTCCACCCACCAGCGGCCCTCCAGCGGGACCATCGGCGCGCCGAGCGCGCCCATCACCGCGTACAGAGCGCCGACGCTCGCTCCATACTCCGCGCCGCCCGGCTCGCCGCGCCCGGTGACGGCCAGCCCCGACACCGGGCCGAACTCCGCGATCTCCGGCTTCTCCGCCGCCTCGTACCAGCTCATCGGACATCCTCCAGTCGGATCAGCACCCGGGTCTCCAGGCGCTCGGGCGGCGTGCTGCCCGGATCGTTCAGGTAGACCTCCCGGACCGGGCCCGCGGGCGCGTGCCCGTGGTCGCCGAACCAGGCCAGCACGCCGTGGACGGTGAGCGCGATCTCCTCGTACGGGCCGGTGTGCAGGGCCTGCGCGAACGCCCCGCCGGGCAGGACGTCCTCGCCGGACGGCGACTCCAGCGCCACCCGCACCTCGAACTCGTCGGCCATGTCCAGCGGGAACAGCCCGACCAGGCTCGGCGGCCCCTCGGCCGCCCCGAGGAGGCGGGCCACGCAGGCCCCGGTGGCGGCGGCGATGCTCGCCGGGGACGCCGGCTCGCTCGCCACCCGCACCCTCCGGGCCGGTTCCTCGGTGACCGACACGACCGTCTCCGGCAGCCCGTCGGCCAGCACCCGGTCCAGGAGCCGCAGCGCGCGGCGGCGCCGCGCCACGTCCGCCTCCAGCCGGGCCCGCGCGTCCCGCAGCGCCGCCGCACCCTGACCCGCGAGGACGCGCGCCACCGCGGGGAGCGGGACGTCCAGCTCCCGCAGCATCCCGATCATCAGCGCGTCCCGCGCCTGTTCAGGCCGGTAGTACCGGTAGCCCGACGAGGGGTCGACCCACGCCGGGGCGAGAAGGCCCAGGTCGTCGTAGTGGCGCAGCTGCTTGACGCTCAACCGGCACAGCCGCGCGAACCGCCCGATGGGCAGGAGATCGTTGCTCACGTCCCCAGCCTGGCGTCTCCCACAGTGGGAGAGTCCACTAGGGACGCGCCGACAGCCCCGTGCAGGCGCGCAGGCCGTTCCACCGCTTCACCTCGGCGGCCGCCGCGGCGCCCGTCATCGGGATCGGCAGCCCGCCGGTGATCTGCGCCGGCTTCCACTTCGCCTTCGTGACCTTCCGGCCCTCCACCCGCAGCAGCAGCACCCCGGACTTCGCCGTCTCGCCGTGCGCCGACGAGAACACGAAATTGCCCATGCCGTAATGGACGTACCGGCCCTGCAGGTAACCGCCGCCGAGCGGGATGTGCGCGTGCCCGCCGACGACGATGTCCGCGCCCGCGTCGACGAGCGCCTTCGCGAGCTCCTGCTGCCGCGGCAGCGGGCACGCCTTCAGCTCCTGCCCCCAGTGCAGGTGCACGATGACGAGGTCGGAGCCCTTCCGCGCGTCCTTCACCGCCTGCACCATCCGCGGCACGTCCTTCGCCGACGCGAGCCCGCCCTTGGCGCCCGTCGCCGTCCACGCCGAGACCAGGTTGTCGTCCAGCACCTGCGTCGCGCCGACGATCGCGATCCGGTTGCCCTTCACCGTCGTCCGGTACGCCTTGTACGCCTGGTCCGCGTCGCGCCCGATGCCGACGATCGGGAAGCCGCTGCGCTTGATCGCCGCGAGCGAGTCGCGCAGGCCCTCCTCCATGTAGTCCATGCCGTGGTTGTTCGCCATGGACGCGACGTCGACGCCGGCGCGGCGCAGCGCGGTCAGCGCCGCCGGCGGCGCCCGGAACGTGAACTCCTTGCCGGGCGCCGGGGTGCCGCCCGTCGTGATCGCCGTCTCCAGGTTGACCATGGCGAGGTCCGCGGCGCGCAGCGTGGACGCGACCGGCCCGAGCGCGGTCGCCGGGTTCGCCAGCCGCGACCGCAGCTGCCCCTCGAAGTGCGTGTCCCCGCCGAACGCGATGACGATCGGCTGCGGCGCCGCCTTCGCCGGCGCCCGCCCCTTCGGCTTCGCCGGCGCCGCCGACGCGGGCGGCGTCGCCCCCCGCGCCTTCGACCCGTCGGACCCGCCGCACGCGGACGCGCCGGCGGCGATCAGCACGCCCACGGCTGCCACGGCGAAAACGCGCATGGGAGACCTCCCCGTCTTGATCGGCCAAGCATGGCACGACCAGGACAATCCCCCCACCCCACCCCCGACCACATCCGGCCCAGGGAGGGCGAATCCACCCCTCCCTCACCACGCCTTCAGGAGGGCTCGGCGGGCGTCTCTTGGCCGTTGGGCTTGCCCGAGGCCAGTTCGTAGGGCGGGACTTGGTCGGGGGTGGGGAGTTCGCGGGGTGGGTCGGGGTCTTCGGAGGCGGAGGGCTTCGGCTGGGTGGGGGTGGTGAAGGCTTGGGTGATGGATTGGAGGGCGCTCGTCACCTCGCTGGGGATGACCCAGAAGGTGCTGCCCTGGCCTTCGGCGAGCTTCGGGAGGGTCTGCAGGTACTGGTAGGCGAGCAGCTTCGGGTCGGGGTCGGCGTCGTGGATGGAGGAGAAGACGCGCTCGATGGCCTTCGCCTGGCCCTCGGCCTCCAGGACGGCGGCCTGCTTGGCGCCCTCGGCGCGCAGGATCGTGGACTGCTTGTCGCCCTCCGCGGTGAGGATCTTGGACGCGCGGGCGCCCTCGGCGGTGAGGATCGCGGCGCGCTTCTCGCGCTCGGCGCGCATCTGCTTCTCCATGGCGTCCTTGATGGACGCGGGCGGCTCGATCGCCTTGATCTCCACGCGGGTGACGCGGATGCCCCATTTGCCGGACGCGTCGTCCAGCACGCCGCGCAGGGCGGTGTTGATGCGGTCGCGGGAGGTGAGGGTGGCCTCCAGGTCGAGGGTGCCGATGACGTTGCGGAGCGTCGTCGCGGTGAGCTGCTCGATCGCCTTGATGTAGTTGACGATCTCGTAGTCGGCGGCGCGCGGGTCGGTGACCTGGAAGAACAGCACGGTGTCGATGTGGACGACGACGTTGTCCTCGGTGATGACGGGCTGCGCCTTGAACGAGACGACCTGCTCGCGCAGGTCGATGAGCGACTTCACGCGGTCCACGAACGGCAGGACGAAGCTGATGCCGGGTTCGAGGGTGCGGTGGTAGCGGCCGAGGCGCTCGACGTTGCGGGCGCGGGCCTGCGGGACGATCCACACCGACCGCATCACCGCGGTGGCGACGACGGCCAGCCCGGCGACGAGGACGATGAGCAGGGCGATGGCGATGTCGGTCATGGTGCCTCCTCGCCCGGTCCGCCGGGGACCGGGTACAGCAGGGCGGTGGCGCCTTCGATGGCGAGGACGTCGGCGGCGGCGCCCGCCGGGATGACGAGGTCGGGGTCGTAGGGGCGGGCCGACCACTCCTCGCCGCCGATCCGGGCGCGCCCGCCGGCGCGGGACACCTCGGTGAGGGTGAGGGCCTCGCGTCCGACGAGGGCGGCGGCGCCGGTGCGCAGCGGCGGCGGCTGCCGGATGTGCCGGCGCGCGACGGGCCGGACGACGGCGAGGCCCGCGGCGGAGCCGGCGGCGAAGACGGCGACCTGCCCGGCGAGGGGGAGGCCGAGGGCGCCGGTGAGGCCGGCGGCGAGCGCGGCGACGGCGAGGAGCCCGAGCGCGAGGGTGAGCGTCAGCAGCTCCGCGATCCCGAGGAGCGCCGCGATCAGCAACCAGACGACCCACGCGTCCATAGCAGCTCCCTGTGGCTGCCGGAAGTCCTCACCAACAAAGTAACTCCAGAATTTGGAAATGGCGCCCCCCGCGAGAAAAGGACAGAATGGAGTTCGGTCCCACAGGAGGAGTGTCTGCACATGGGCGACCGCACGGCCTTCCGCACCTGTCCCCTCTGCGAGGCCCTCTGCGGTCTCGAGCTGACCCTCGACGACGGCGGAGCGGTGACGCGCGTACGCGGCGACAAGGCCGACCCGTTCAGCAAGGGGTTCCTGTGCCCGAAGGGCGCGACGCTCGGGGTGCTCGACGGCGACCCCGACCGGCTGCGGGAGGCGCTCGTCCGCGACGGCGAGACGCACCGGACGGCCGGGTGGGACGAGGCGTTCGAGACCGTCCGGCGGGAGCTGGCGAGCGTCATCGAGCGGTACGGGCGCGACGCGGTGGCCGTCTACATCGGCAACCCGACGGCGCATTCGGTGGCGGGGCCGCTGTACGGGGCGGCGGTCGTGAAGGCGCTCGGCACCCGCAACCTGTACACGGCGAGCACCGCCGACCAGATGCCGAAGCACGTGAGCTGCGGGCACATGTTCGGCGACCCGCTCGCCATCCCGGTCCCGGACCTCGACCGGACCGGTCATCTTTTGATGCTGGGCGCGAACCCGCTGGAGTCGAACGGGAGCCTGGCGTCGGCGCCCGACTTCCCCGGCCGGCTGAAGGCGATCCGGGAGCGCGGCGGCAAGGTCGTCGTCGTCGACCCGCGCCGGACGCGGACGGCGGCGCTCGCCGACGAGCACCTGTTCATCCGCCCGGGGACGGACGCGTTCCTGCTGATGGGGCTCGTCCACACGCTGTTCGCCGAGGACCTCGTGACGGTCCGGCTCGAGGGGATGGTGAACGGCCTGGACGACATGCGCGCCCTCGCCGTCGACTTCGCGCCCGAGCGCGTCGCGCCCGTCACCGGGATCCCCGCCGAGACGATCCGCAGGACCGCGCGGGAGCTGGCCGCCGCCGACCGCGCCGCCGTCTACGGGCGCATCGGCACGTGTACGCAGGCGTTCGGGACGCTCAACAGCTGGCTCGTGGACGTCCTCAACGTGCTGACCGGCAACCTCGACCGTCCCGGTGGCGCGATGTTCCCGCGTCCCGCGCACGCGCCCGTGTACCGGCGCAAGAAGCCGTTCACGACGGGCCGGTGGCGCAGCCGCGTCCGGGACCTGCCGGAGGTCAACGGCGAGTTCCCGGTCGCGACCCTGGCCGACGAGATCGAGACGCCCGGCGAGGGCCGGATCCGGGCGCTGATCACCATCGGCGGGAACCCGGCGCTGTCCGCCCCGAACGCGGCCCGGCTCGACCGCGCGCTCGCGGGCCTCGACTTCATGGTGAGCGTCGACCCGTACCTGAACGAGACGACCCGGCACGCGCACGTGATCCTGCCGCCGCCGCGGCCCGCGCAGACGCCGCACTACGACATCGCGCTGACCGGGCTCGCCGTCCGCGACTACGCGCGCTACTCGCCGCCGGTCGTCCCGCTGCCGGACGGGCGGCCGAGCGAGTCCGACATCCTCGCGCGGCTCGCGCTCGCCGCGTCCGGCATGGACGGCGACCCCGGCGCGCTCGACGAGATGATCATCTCGTCGACGCTGCGGAAGGCCGCCGGGCTGCCCGGCTCCCCGGTGCACGGCCGCGAGACCGACGAGCTGCGCAAGATGCTGGCCGAGAGCGGCACCCTCACCGAGCAGCGCCTCGACATGATGCTGCGGCTCGGCCCCTACGGCGACGGCTTCGGCGCGGACCCGTCCGGGCTGACCCTCACCCGGCTCCGCACCGAGCACCCGCACGGCATCGACCTCGGCGCCCTCAAGCCCCGCATCGACGAGGTGCTGTGCACGACGTCCGGCCGGGTCGAGCTGTGCCCGTCCACCTGCGCCGCCGACGTCGACCGCCTGCACACCGCGCTCCGGACGCACCGCCCCGCGGACTTCGTGCTGATCGGGCGGCGGCACCTGCGGTCCAACAACAGCTGGCTGCACAACGTCCCCGAGCTGGTGCGCGGCTCCAACACCTGCACGCTCCAGCTCAACACCGCCGACGCGGCCCGGCTCGGCGTCGGCGCGGGCGACACCGTCCGGGTCGCGTCCCGCACCGGTTCCGTCGACGCGGTCGCCGAGCCCACGGACGCCGTGATGCCGGGCGTCGTCAGCCTCCCGCACGGCTGGGGGCACGACCGTCCCGGCACCCGCACCGCCGTCGCCCGCGAGCACGCCGGCGTGAACGTCAACGCCGTCACCGACGAGCAGGAGATCGACCCGCTGTCCGGCAACGCCGTCTTCAACGGCGTCCCCGTCACCCTGACCCGCTGCTAGCCCGGGGGGACGGCGCCTTGCCCGCCGGTGCTCGCTTTTCCGCCGGTGCTCGCTCTGCGTGGAGGCCCGTTGCACGATGTGTTTAGCCCCGGCGCGTCCAGGTAGGTATCCCTCGCCGCGGGCGGCTCAGGCCGCCTCGAACGTCACATGGGGGATCGACTAACCTCGCAATCGAGCGTCCCATTACGGCCGTCTCTAACCAGTGGGCCGGACGGAACCGATGGGTCCGGGCGCCGCCTCGGGCGGGCCGCCCGCACGCACCCGAGGGAGGGACATGAACCGGCGGTCGAGCAACATCTTCCGGCGCGGGTCGCGGGCGCAGGCGTCGCAGCGGCTGGCGGACGCGACGGAGACCCTTGAGCGCGCGCGCGGCCTCGACCGCACCATCCGGGTGCTGTCCACCGCCGTGCGCAGGACGCTCCGTCCGGGCCCCCTGAAGGACACCCTGCACGGCGTCCCGTTCGGGCACCCCGCGCACACACCGCTCACCGACGTGCCGATCGGCTGCTGGATGTCGTCGGCGATCCTCGACCTCATGCCGGGGACGGCGCGCGCCTCCCAGGCCCTCGTGGCGGCCGGGCTCGCCGGGGCCGTCCCGACCGTCCTCACCGGCATCGCCGACTGGTCCGCGCTGCACCGCGAGCAGCAGCGCGTCGGGCTGGTGCACGCGTCCGCGACGGCCACCGCGAGCATGCTGTACTCGGCGTCCCTCGCCGCCCGCTACCAGGGACGGGACGGCGCGGGGAAGGCGTTCGGGTTCGCCGGGCTGACCGTCCTGCTCGGCGGCGCCTACCTCGGCGGGCACCTGGCGTTCCGGCAGGCGGCGGGCGCGAGCCACGCCGACCAGACGTCCCACCTCGTCGCCACCGGCTGGCACGACCTGTGCGCCGCCGAGGAGCTCCCGGACGGCTGGCCGGTACACCGCCGGCTCGGCTACATCAGCCTGTTCGTGCTGCGCGAGGGCGACGAGATCAACGTGCTCGCCGACCGGTGCAGCCACCTCGCCGGGCCGCTGCACCAGGGCCGCGTCACCACCGACGACAACGCGGAGACCTGCATCGTCTGCCCGTGGCACGGCAGCACGTTCCGGGTCCGCGACGGGTCCGTCGTGCATGGCCCGGCGACCGCCCGGCAGCCCTTCTTCGAGACGCGCGTGACGGACGGGGTCGTGCAGGTCCGTCCCGTGGGCTGACCAGCGCTTTTCGCCTGCTTCGCGGCGGTTCGCGGGGCCCTGTTCGGGGTATAAGTCGAATATACGTTCGACTATCGGAGGTTCGCGCCGATGAAGGGCGACAGGGTCGAGATCGTGATCGACGCCGGCGGCGAGGGGACGCGGACGTACGAGGTGGTCGCCGCGCGGGCGGGCCGCCGCGTGGAGGTCGCGACCCGGCGCGGCGTGGTGGAGGTCAGCGAGGTCACCCGCACCGGTACCCCGGTCCGCACGGCCCGGTTCATGGCCAGCCGCGTCCTGGCCCTCGTCGAGTACCCGAACAGCGACGCCCACCCCGACGACCCCGCCCCGCCGACCTGACCCCAGCCCCGGAAGCCTGAAGCCCAGCCCGCGTCACGGGCGGGCACGCGGAGCGAGTGCAGCGAGCGCAGCGGGCCCGCCCGGCGACGAACAGGCCGTTTCGCGTGGAGCGCCAGCGGAGCGCGAAACGGCCTGTTCGTCGTGACGGGGGTTCCAGGGGGTCGCCCCCCTGGGAGAGCTAGCGCAGCAGGTTCACGATCGCCACGACGCCGACGACGACGATGACGCCGCGCAGGACGAGCGGCGGGATGCGGCGGCCCACCTTCGCGCCGATGAAGCCGCCGACGGTGGAGCCCGCCGCGATCAGCAGCACCGCCCACCAGTTGATCCCGGTGTCGCCGAACAGCCAGGTGGCGATGAACATGATCGCCGCGGTGCCGTTGACGATGGCCGACAGCACGTTCTTGCTCGCGTTGAGCCGCTGGAGGTCGTCGTCCAGCATGATGCCGAGCAGCGCGATCAGCACGATGCCCTGCGCGGCGCCGAAGTAGCCGCCGTACATGCCGGCGAGCAGCACGCCGATCCACAGCCAGGGGCCGCCGTGCGCGTGGCCGCCGCCGTCCTCGCGCCGCCTGCGGATCCAGCCCTGGAGCCGCGGCTGCACCACGACCAGGACGAGCGCGATGACGATCAGGATCGGGACGATGAACTTGAACGCGGACGCGGGCAGGCCAAGCAGCAGCAGCGCGCCGACCACCGCGCCGATCAGCGACGCGCTGCCGAGCCGCAGCAGCCGGCCGCGCTGCCCCTTCAGCTCGGCGCGGTACCCGTAGGCGCCGGTGACGCCGCCGGGGACGAGGCCGATGTTGTTGGACACGTTCGCCACCACCGGCACGTACCCGAGCGCCACCAGCGTCGGGAACGTGATCAGGGAGCCGGACCCCACGACGGTGTTGATGCCTCCGGCGGCGACCCCGGCCGCGAAGACCGCGGCCGCGTCCAGCAGGTTCAAGAGGGCCCCATCCCAGCGCTAGCGGTTGGCAACGGCGCTCATGATGGTAGGGACAGCGCAGCTCAGGACGGTAATGGGGGTGCCCGTTCCGTGGCGGTCCGCCCGGAACGCCGGGCGGCCGGGGGCGGCGGCGGCTCAGCGGACGGCGCGCGCGTACCAGCGGCCGCCCTGCCGTTCGATGGTCAGCGGCAGGCCGAAGCAGGCCGTCAGGTGCTCGGCGGTGAACACCTCGTCGACCTTGCCCTGCGCGACGATCTCGCCCTTGCGCAGCAGCAGCGCGTGGGTGAAGCCGTCGGGGACCTCCTCGACGTGGTGGGTGACCATCGCCATCGTCGGGGCCGTCGGGTCGTCGGCAAGGGTGGCGAGCCGGGCGACGAGGTCCTCGCGGCCGCCGAGGTCGAGGCCCGCGGCGGGCTCGTCCAGCAGCAGCAGTTCCGGGTCCGGCATCAGCGCGCGGGCGATCTGCACCCGCTTGCGCTCGCCCTCCGACAGGGTGGTGAACGTCCGGCTCATCAGCTCGGCGCAGCCGAGCGCGTCCAGCAGCGCGACGGCGCGGCTGACGTCGGTCGAGTCGTACTCCTCCTGCCAGCGGCCGAGGATCGCGTACGAGGCGGTCAGCACCAGGTCGATGACCCGCTCGCCGGCCGGGACCTTCTCGGCGAGCGCGGTGCTGGCGAGCCCGATGCGGGGCCGCAGCTCGAACACGTCGGTGCGGCCGAGCTCCTCCTCCAGGATCTCCACCGAGCCCTCGGTGGGGTGCATCATCGCGGCGGCGATCTGCAGCAGCGTCGTCTTGCCCGCCCCGTTGGGGCCGACGACGACCCACCGCTCGCCCTCGTTCACCGTCCACGTGACATCGCGCAGCAGGGCCGAGCCCCCGCGCCTGACCCCGACTCCGCGGAGCTGAAGTACCTCGCCGGCCATCGCGCGCCTTCGTCCCCATTCCCGGTGATCCCACCGGTCCCGGTCCGGACCGGTCCGTTCTCCAGGAAAGAACCTATGCGATACCGGGCCCCCGCCGCCCCCCGGCTCCCCGCGGCGGCGGGCCGTCCCGCCCGCACCGGAAGGCAGGAACGTCCCGCGGGCCCGATGGCACCGGCGATCCGAGCGCTTATGGTGGATCGCATGTCCATTGGGGAGTGTCGGACGCGATGAGCTCGGACGGGATGAGCAGGGACGTGGCGACCGCGCTGGTCGCGTGGGGCAATGCCTGGCTGACCGGCAGCGTCGGCCTGGACGAGGCGGTGGACGCGGTCGAGAAGGCGGCGGGCCCGCAGATCCTCGGCGGCGAGCCCGCCGAGGTGACGCTGCGCCGCGGCCTCGGCGACCTGCGCGTCGGCGGGCTGACCGCGCTGCGGCTGGCGCTGCCCGAGCCGGGCGACCCGCTGGGGCTGACCGGTCCCGCCGATTTCAACCGGTCCGCGATCGACGCGGGCGCGGCGGTCGTGGTGCTGCTCGGCGACCGGGCGATCGGGCTGGTCCCGGAGGAGGACCGGCGCGGCTCGTCCTACGTCGGGGTGCGGTGGACGACGCACGACGCGTCCGCGCACCCGCCGGACGTGCCGGGCCTGGCGGACGCCGACCGGCAGCTGACGCTGGCGATGCGGGACGCGACGGAGGCGCTGCTGGCGGTGGACGACGTGTCGGGGGTGCCGCCGGAGATCGCGGACGCGCTGGTCGACCTGCGCGACCCGCACCGCGGCGACCATCCGCTGGCGCCCGGGTATCCGCCGCGCGCGCACCGGGTGGCGGCGCTGGCGGGCCGGCTGGCCCTGGTCGTGGACCTGGCGCGGCGGATGGACGAGCGCGGCCTCACCGCCGACCAGATGCGCCGCCGGAGCGAGGCGCTGCGGCTGCTCGACCGGGCGGTGCGGCGGGCGCGGGTCGCGGCGTGCAACAGCGCGTTCGACCCCGTGCCCTAGGCGCCGTCCGCGGCGCGCCGCTGAGAACGTGCCAAAAGCAGAGCGGGACGTCCCCGGAGGGACGCCCCGCTTCGGTACGCCGTCGCCGCTCAGGTGCGGACGACGAGGGTGTTGCACATCTTGTCGGCGAAGGTCTGCTTGCGCTCGTCCCACAGCGGCCACAGGAAGCCGATGTCGCAGGCGGCGCTGTCGGCGATGTGGGCGAGGCGCCGGACGAAGGCGCCGCCGAACCCGAGGACCTGCCCGGTCTGGGCGCTGACGACCTTGATGCCCATCTGGCGCTTGCCGAGCGTCTGCCCGGTGGTGCCCTCCTGGTAGATCATCCAGATCCCGCCGCCGAAGCCGATGACCGCGGCGACCAGCAGGAACAGCAGGCCGAGGAAGGCGCCGCCGCCGCTGCCGGAGCTCATCAGCAGGATCGCGATGAAGTAGAGGATGCCGACGGGCGCGCCGATGACGAGGCCGTCGATGATGGTGGCACCGGCACGCGAGCCCCACTCGGCCAGCTGGCCGGTCGAGCCGTAGTGGTGGTGGTGCACCTCCTGGTACGCCGGCTGCGCGGAGGCCGGGGCGGGCGCCGGCGGGGCGCCGTAGGCGGGCTGCGCGGCGGGCGGCTGGCCGTAGCCCGGCTGCGCCGCGGGCGGCTGGCCGTACCCGGGCTGCGCCGGCGGCTGGCCGTAGCCCGGCTGCGCCGGCGGCTGGCCGTAGCCGGGCTGGGCGGGGGGCTGGCCGTACCCGGGCTGCTGGGGCTGGCCGTAACCGGGCTGCTGTTGCCCGTACCCGGGCTGCTGTTGCCCGTAGCCCGGCTGCTGACCGTACGGGTCGTAGGGGTTACCCACACTTGCTCCTTATTGATTGACCCTGTGGATATGTGACGCCCGCCGGACCCGGAGGGCTCCGCAAGTCTGACCGACGATCGACCGCGGCTCAAACCCGCAGAACACCGAACCGGACGAGCTGCCACAGCTCCGACCCGACGAGGGCGGCGCCGAGCATTCGGGCACGGGTCTTCGGCTGGAGTGCCCACCACCGTCCTCCGAGCCCCAGGGGGGCGAGGGCGACGGCGGCCGCACCGGTCAGGGCCAGCGGGTTCGCGAGGGCGCCGCGGACCGGATGGCCCGCGCCGGACTCGATGAACACGGTGGTCCCCCCGCACAGGGGACACGGGAGACCGGTGAGCGCCCGCAGGGGGCAGAGCACGCCGGGGTCGTGGAGGCGGTGGATCCATGAAACGCCGACGGCCGCAACGGCCATCGCCGCAACGCGCAGCAGCACGCCTCGTGGGCCGTGCCGCGCTGCGGTGAGGGTCCGGCTGGCGAGCCGGCCGAGCGCACCCTGCGGTGCACCGGCGGCCGCCGCCCCGGGCGCTCCCCCCAACGAATCCTCCGCCTCGAAGACAAACGGCTGAGTGACCCGTATACCGGGTTCACCCGGAGGCGGGTCAAGTGCGGGCAACGATCCGCGACGCGACCGTTACCGAGAGCACGCTGAGTCCACCTCGGAGCAAGAGTAGGACAAACCGCCAGCTATGCGGGCAGACTTCAGGGTTACGGTTGCCACGAATCACGTCGCGAGCAGCACGGGAACGCGCCGGACGGGCCGCCGCCAGCGCGGCGAGCGAGCGGCGACCAACGAGGGCGGGCAAGCGGCGACCACGCGGTGAACGAGCGGTCGCCGGAGCGGACGGTCGCCGGAGCGGGCGGACGGGGGTCAGGACTGCGCGGCGGCGCCGACGACCACGGGGCCGCCGGCGTCGGCGTGGTACTCCGCCTCGACGACGTCCGCCACGACCGCGGTGATGTTGTCGGGGCCGCCGTTGTTGCGCGCCTCCTCGATCAGCGCGGCGACGGCGCGCTGCGGGTCCGCCTCCGCGGACAGCAGCTCGTAGATCCGCTGCGCCTCGACCGGGCCGCTCAGCCCGTCCGAGCAGAGCAGGTAGCGGTCGCCGAGCCGGGCCTCGCGCAGCCGCAGGTCGGGTTCGCGGTCGTCCCGCCCGTCCAGCACCCGGTACAGCACGTGCGACAGCCGCGACGTCTCGGCGGGGTCGGCGGTCTGGCCCGCCTGCTCCGCCTCCGCCTTCAGCAGCTCGTCCATCGTGTGGTCCTGGGTCATCTGGAACAGCTCGCCGTCGCGCAGCAGGTAGCCGCGGGAGTCGCCGATGTGCGCCAGGGCCACCGACTCGCCCGACCACAGCATCGCGGTGAGCGTGGTGCCCATCCGGCTCAGGTCGGGCCGCTCCTCGCGGACGATGCGCAACTTCTCGTTGGCCTCCGCGACCGCGCGGCCGAGGCTCTCGACCAGATCGTCACCGGGGGCGCCGTTGTCCAGCGAGCGCAGCGAGCCGATGACGGTCGAGCTCGCGACCTCGCCGCCGGCATAGCCGCCCATGCCGTCCGCGACCGCGATCAACCGTGCACCGGCGTAGCCCGAGTCCTCGTTGTTCTCTCGGTTGCACCCGATGTCACTGCCTGCTGCGTACCTGATTGCTACGTTCATACCGATTTCGATGACGATCCTGTCAGAGGAGTTGTATCACTCACGAGCGGCCTCCCCGGCCCGGTCCGCGCCATCCCGGCCGGCGTCGTCCCGGGCGGTGCCGTCCCGCCCGATGCCGTGCCGGACGGCGTAGAGCGCCGCCTGCGTCCGATCCTGCACTCCCAGTTTCATGAGCAGATTACTGACGTGCGTCTTGACCGTCTTCTCCGAGACCACGAGCGCGCGGGCGATCTCCCGGTTGGACCTGCCCCGCGCGATGTGCACGAGCACCTCCCGTTCCCGTTCGGTGAGCGCGCCCAGGCCGCGGTCGGCCGGCTCGCGCTCGGGCTCCGCGCGCAGCATCGCCTCCGCCGCGTCAGGCGCGAACAGCACATGCCCGTCGTGCACCGCCCTGATCGCCTGGACGAGGGCGCGCGGGTCCACGTCCTTGTACAGGTAGCCGGCCGCGCCCGCCTGCACCGCCGGCAGCACGTGCCCGCGCTCGGTGACGCTGGTCAGGATCAGCACCCGCGCCCCCACCCCCCGAGCCCGCAACTCCGTCAGCGCGGTCACGCCGTCGGCGCCCGGCATCTTGAGGTCCATCAGCACGATATCGGGCTTCAGCGATTCGGCCAGCGTCACCGCCGACGTGCCGTCCTCGGCCTCGCCGACCACCTCGATGTCGTCCTGGATGCCGAGGAACGTGCGCAGCCCCTGCCGGACCACCGGATGGTCGTCGGCGATCAGCACCCGGATCGGCGGCGCGGGCGGCGGCGGCGTCACAGCGGCACCTCCAGCCGCACCGTCGTGCCGTGCCCGGGGCCCGCGTCGATGCCGAACGTCGCGCCGATCGAGCACGCCCGGTCGCGCATGGACGCGAGGCCGAGCCCGCCCTGCTGGTCGCCGTCGGACGCCGCGAACCCCGACCCGTCGTCGGCGACCTCCAGCACGGCGCTGCCGTCCAGCACGCGCAGGCTCACGTCGACCGTCCGCGCCCCGGCGTGTCGCAGCGCGTTGTAGACGGCCTCCTGCGCGATCCGCAGCACGACCGCCTCGTGCTCCTCCGGCAGGACGACCGGTTCGGCGGCGGTGAACCGGACGGCGGTCTCGTGCGCCCGGTCCAGCACCTCGGCGTGCTTGCGCAGCGACGCGACGAGGCCGTCGGCGAGGTCCGCGGGCCGCAGCTCGAAGATGACCGCGCGCAGCTCGGCGAGCGCGTCGGCGGCGAGCCGCTCGACCTGCTCCAGCTCGTCGACGGTCCGCTTCGGGTCTTTCTCCGCGAGCGCGGCGGCGGTGCGGGCGGTCAGCCGCAGCGAGAACAGCTTCTGCGCCACGGCGTCGTGCAGCTCGCGGGCCAGCCGGTTCCGCTCGGCGACGACCGTCAGCTCGCGGTTGTGCTCGTACAGCCGGGCGTTGGTCATCGCGATCGCGGCGTGCGCGGCGAACAGCGCGAGCAGGTCCTGGTCGTCCTGCGTGAATCCGCCGGGCGTCCGCTTGTTCGCCAGGAAGATGATGCCGAGGACGTCCTCCCCGTCCTTGATCGGCATGCCCAGGAAGTCCTTCAGCACGGGGTGCGCGACGGGCCAGCCCTCGAACTCCGGCTCGCGGCGGATGTCGGCCAGCCGCTTCGGCGTGTCGCCGTGCAGCATCGCCGCGAGCATGCCGTGCTGGCGGGGCAGCGGGCCGATCCGCTCCCAGTCCTCGTCGGAGACGCCCTCGACGACGAACTCGGCGAACGACCCCTCGTCGTCGGGCACGCCGAGCGCCGCGTACCGGGCGTCCAGCAGCCGTGCCGCGGCCCGGACGATCACCTGCAGCACCTCGTGGACCGACAGGTGGCGGGTGACGGCGAGCACGGCGGAGCTCACCGCGTGCAGGGTCGCGCCCTGCCCGGCTCCGAGCCCTTCCGCCTCGCCCATTCCGGCCTCTCGCCTCGCCCTTCGCGCGCCCTTCGACGGGCGCATGTGAAGACCGTACTCGGTTTTGCCCGGATGGCTCCGGACGCGGGCGCCGGCGAGGGGGCCCGGAGGTCCTACGACCATTTGCGGAGGGGGCCCGGGGGCCGATGGCCGATGCCGGACCGGGGCCCGCTTCCTAGCGTCGGAGGCATGAAGACGGCCGCTGGAAAGACCGCACTGATCACTGGAGGCTCCCGGGGGCTCGGGCGGGCGCTGGCCCGCGAGCTCGCCGGGGCCGGCTGGACGCTCGTCATCGACGGCCGGGACGCCGCGGCCCTCGACGCGGCTGCCCGCGCGATCGGCGGCGACGTCACCGCGATCCCCGGGGACGTCGCCGACGCCGCGCACCGCGCCGACCTCGCCCGCGCGGTGTCCGGCGGGCTCGACCTGCTCGTCAACAACGCGAGCACCCTCGGCACGACGCCGCTGCCGCGGCTCGCCGAGCAACCCGTCGCCGACCTCGCCGCGACCTACGCGACGAACGTGCTCGCGCCGCTCGCGCTGATCCAGGCCGTCCTGCCGGCGCTGCGGGAACGGCACGGCGCGATCCTCAACATCAGCTCGGACGCGGCGGTCGAGAACTACGAGACGTGGGGCGGCTACGGGTCGTCCAAGGCGGCGCTGGAGCAGCTGTCGAACGTGCTCGCGGCGGAGGAGCCGGACGTCCGCGTCTGGTGGGCGGACCCGGGGGAGATGCGCACCGACATGCTGCGCGCCGCCGGGGAGGACGCCGACGCCGCCCCGCCGCCCGAGGAGGCCGCCGCCGCGTTCCACCGGGGGTTGATCGACGGCCGTCCCGCGAGCGGCCGGTACCGCGCCGCGGACCTGGCGGCCGCGCGATGACCACCGTGCTCGAACCGGACGAGGCGGACGAGGCCGCCGCCGGGGAACGGCCGCGCCAGGGGGTGATGGGCGGCGGGTACCGGGTCGCGACCCTCGGGATCGTGCTCGTCGTCACCCTCCTGGCGTTCGAGTCGATGTCCGTCGGGACCGTCATGCCCGCCGTCGCGAAGGACCTCGACGGGCTCTCGCTGTACGCGTGGGGGTTCAGCGCGACGCTGATCGCGAGCCTGCTGTCCACCGTGCTGGCGGGCGGCTGGGTCGACCGGTCCGGCCCGGCCCGCCCGTTCATGATCGGCCTCGCGGTGTTCGTCGCCGGGCTCGCCGTCGCCGGGACCGCGCCGACGATGTGGCTGTTCGTCGCGGGGCGCGCGGTCCAGGGCCTCGGCTCCGGCGTCCCGATGGTCGCGCTGTACGTGGTCATCGCCCGCGTCTACCCCGAGCACCTGCGGTCCCGCGTGTTCGCGGCGCTGTCGGCCGCGTGGGTGCTGCCGTCGCTGGTCGGACCCGCCGTCGGCGGCGCCGTCGCCGAGCACGCCGGCTGGCGCTGGGTGTTCCTCGGCCTGATCCCGCTGGTCATCCCGCCCGCGCTGCTGCTCACGCCGACGCTGCGCGGCGTCCGGCGCTCCTCCGGCGCCGCGCCGGACGGCCCCGGCCGCACCCGGTACACCGCCGCCATCGCCGCCGCCGGAGGCGCCGGGCTCCTCCTCTACGGCCTCGGACGCACCGGCTGGACCATGGCCCCCACCGCCCTGATCGGCCTCGCCGGGCTCGGCTACGGGCTCCCCCGGCTGCTGCCCGCCGGAACCCTCCGGATGCGCCGCGGGCTTCCCAGCGTCGTCGTGGTCCGCGGCCTGCTGTCCGGCGCGTTCTTCGGCGCCGACTCCTTCATCCCGCTGACCCTCACCTCCCTGCACGGCTTCAGCCCCACCAAGGCCGGCGTCGTGCTGACCGTCGGCGCCCTCGGCTGGTCCGCCGCGTCCCAGATCCAGGGCCGCTCCAAGCGGTCCCGCGAGTTCTTCGCGCTGCTCGGCGCCGTGTTCGTCGCCGCCGGGATCGTCGCCGTCACCGTCGCGCTGCAGCTGTCCGGCTGGGCCGCCGTGCCCGCCTGGATCGCCGGCGGCGCCGGCATGGGCTTCGCGATCGGCAGCCTCAGCGTCCTGATGCTCGACCTGTCCCCCGAGGACGAGCAGGGCGTCAACTCCTCCGCCCTGCAGATCGCCGACACCCTCGGCTCGTCCCTCGTCGTCGGCGCCGCGGGCGCGCTCGTCACCGGCTTCGGCACCGGCCGCCTCCACCTGGGGCTCGCCGCCGCCGGGGTCATGTTCGCCGCGATCGCCGCCGCCGGCGTCGTCGCCGCACTCCGCCTGGAGGCCCCGAAATGACCGACATCATCGACTTCACCCTGCCGCCGGACCTCGAAGCCCACGAACCCCCCGAGGCCCGCGGCCGCACCCGCGACGGCGTCCGCCTCCTCGCCGGCCGCCGCGCCACCGGTGAGGTCTCCCACCACGAGTTCCGCGACCTGCCGTCGCTCCTCGACCCCGGCGACCTCCTCGTCGTCAACACCTCCGCCACGCTGCCCGCCGCCGTCCGCCTCGACCGCATCAGCGTCCACTTCTCCACACCGCTGCCCGGCGCCGACGACCGCGACTGGATCGTCGAACTCCGCCGCCTCTCCGGCAAGGCGAGCCTCCCCTACGGCGGCGGCAGCCCCGGCGAATGGATCCCGATGCCCGGCGGCGCCACCCTCACCCTCATCGGCCGCCGCACCGACCGGCTCTGGCAGGCCCGCCTCAGCACCGACGTCGTCCCCTACCTGCGCCGCCACGGCGTCCCCATCCGCTACGGGTACGTCCGCCGCGACTGGCCCACGTCCGCCTACCAGACCGCCTTCGCCCACGACCGCACCACCGGCAGCGCCGAAATGCCCAGCGCCGCCCGCCCCTTCACACCCGAACTCGTCACCCGGCTGGTGTCGCGCGGCGTCCTGCTCGCCCCGATCACCCTGCACACCGGCGTCGCGTCCCCCGAAGCCCACGAACCCCCGTACGCCGAACGCTACGAGGTGCCCGCCGCCACCGCCGCGCTCGTCGGCCACGCCCGCGCCCACGGCGGACGCGTCATCGCCGTCGGCACCACCGCCGTCCGCGCCCTGGAGACCGCCGTGGACGCCTCCGGACACGTCCGGCCGTCCTCGGGCTGGACCGAGCACGTCGTCACGCCCGAACGCAGCGTCCGCGCCGTCGACGGCCTCCTCACCGGCCTCCACGAACCCCGCTCATCGCACCTGATGATGCTCACCGCCATATCCGGCCGCGACCTCCTCGCCGCCACCTACCAGGCAGCCCTGGACGAGGGCTACCTGTGGCACGAATTCGGCGACCTCAACCTCCTACTCCCGTAGGGACGGCGACCAGCACAGGTGCGCGGGGATCCCGTCGGCCATGAAGCTCTCCTCGAACGGCGCCCAATCCCCCGGATGGTCGATGACATGGACGCGGCGCCCCTCCGGCTCACCCCGCCCCGCAGCCAACTCAGGCCGGACGGCCCCCACCGTGAGCCCGGCCTGCTCCGCGACCCGGAGCATCGCATCCGCGTCCATCGGCTCCGTCGCCTCGATGTCGAACTGCTCGGGATCCAGACGCCGCAACAGCGCCTCGACCACGTCCCGGTCCACCGCACGCGCGCGCGCCGCCCGGATGAGGTCCTCGAACGCGTCCGCCGCACCCTCAGGATCCTCGCCCCACGCGAGGAAGGACTCCTCGACCTGGTGGTCACGCCCCACACCACCGCCGCCGTCCTCCAGGCCGTCCGGATGGTCCGTGCGCGCCCACGCCGACCCATCCCACCAGTAGACGTACTGGACGATGTGCTCGTCCCGCATCATCTGCGCCAGCCACTCCCAAGGCAGCCACGCCGGTCCCCCGGCAAGCAGATCGATGGGCGGCACGTGCTCCCGCGTCCTGCTGTAGTCGACGTCATAGCCGTACAGGACCGCCCGTCCACCCTCGACCCAGCTCATCCCATGCCACCCGTTGCCCACATCCTCGGTACGCACCCCGTCGCTACGCACCACAGCACCCCACCCCGGAGTGCCCACGCTGAGCACGGCCGTAGCGCACGCCTCCGCCCACAGCTCCTCAGGACCCGCCAACTCCACAGCCCACTCCCGTCGCACAACGACCGCCCCGCCTACGACGCCACCCCCACCCCCAAAGTTCCCCCGCTGTCAGCCCCCACGGCTAGCGTCCACCCATGCCCCTCTTAGACCGCTATGAGCACCCCTGCCACCGTCCCGAATACAGCACCCTCGTGGTACGAGGCACCCCCTGGACCACCGACCTCCCGCCCGAACTGGCCCACCTGAACCTCGACCTACTAGACGAGGATGCGTTCGCAGGCTGGCCCCAAGGAGACCTCGGCGGCGCCGGCAACGGCTGGGTCCTCGCCACCGCGACAGCGCTCAACCACGTCGTCCTCGAAGCCCACGACTCGGCCCCGCCTCCGTCCGACGAGCAGTGGGGCAACGTCATGGAGTCGCCGCTGCTCAGCGGAGGCCTCGGAGTCAACCTGACCCAGGTCATCCAGAGCGAGCCGATGCGCGGCGTGAGGCTCGGCCCACCCGGCTTGTACCGCGTCCGGATGCACCGGAGGCGCCTCGATGACCGCCGGGAATGGCTGTTGCAGTTCTGGCCTGCCGACGGCGTCCTCGAGCCACCGCGCCGCCTGTCCCGCGGCCCGCGCTCCGCCCAGGACGGCGACCTCGACTCAGACCTGGCCATGGACCTCGTCGCGATCGCGCTCTGGTCCCCAGGCCAGGCGACCAAGGCGGACCTCGCCGAGCGCCTTCTCGCGTCCATAGAGGAGATCGACGCCGCACTGGCGTACGCACTGCGGCACGAACTGCTGCACGTGGACGGCCGTGCTGCTTCGACCGTCTCCCTAACCCCCGTGGACAAGCGTCCGCCCGAGGTACGCGACCCCTTCGCCGCCGCCCGCAAGCGAAGCGCGGCGATCAAGGCCTGGGCGAAGGCCAACGGCGTGAAGATCAACCAGCGCGGGAACATCCCTCCCGAGGTAGAGGAACAATTCCGCCGCCACCAAGGCCCGCTCACCTGAGCCACCCATCTCACGGGCCGAGGCAGGCCGGGCAGCGACAGAAATGTGGAATGGGATTGGTGGTCATGCGGCCCGGTCGAGGGTGGGATCACCCGGTGGACCATTGCTCGGTGTCGCGGGTCGGGCATCGGCCGGCGGGAGCAACCGATACACGTACCGCCCATCCCGGTCCTTGCTGATCTGGATCTGATCGGGGCGGCTGTGCTTGAACCGGTTATGCCACCCGCATACCAGGGTGAGCTGATCGATATCGGTCGGCGATCGGCCGAGCGCCCATCCGTGAACGTGGTCCACTTCGCACAGGGTGCCGGGCATCTCGCACCCCCGCACCGCACACGAGGGGTACAGGGCTTCCAGGACTTGCCGTTGCGCCGGGCTCGCGAACCGCTCGCGCCACCCCAAGTACAGCGGGGTGTTGCCCTTGCCCAGCAGGAGCGGTGAGACTCCGGCCGAGAGGGCGATGCGGCGGGCCTGCTCGGCAGGGATCGGCGTTCCGTCGATGAGCCGGGCGGGGGCGTTACCGCCGGTGAGGGTGTCCAGGTCGCAGATCACGGTGACCTTGGTGGCCTTGTGCCCGCCCGACAACACGCCGGACAAGGCGGCTGCGGTGCGCTCGCCCAGGTCCCGGCGGTCATCAGGCCCGGCGGGCTTGGCCAGCGGCGCCAAGGTGCCGTCCCAGATCGCGGCGTCCTCGGGGTTCAACCAGCCCTTGACGTACCGGCCGCCATCGAGGGAACGCGTCGTGGTCATCCAGGACTTGGCGTAGCCGCGCTTGGTGTCCTCGTCGGGTGCGTCTTCGGTGCCGTCGCGTTCGGCGATGACGTCACGGATGCGGCTGCCGAACGCGGCGACCTTCCCGGCCGAGAACCCAGCGTCGGCCATCTCCAGCAGCAGCGTCTCAGCCTGTGCGCAATCGATGTCGTCCAGCCGCGCGACCGAGTCCGCAATGGTGGTGGCGTAGCCGAACGACAACTCCCCGGCCGCCAGCCGCTGGGCGACCTGAGGAAGGCGGTGGCGCTGGCGAGCCAGCGCCAGGCGGTCTTTGGCGCGATTGTCGCGCATCCCCAGACGGGACCGCAGCCACGCCTTGGGGGAGGGATATCCCCACCGGGCTTGTTCACCTGCCGCGTCGACGCGGCCGATGAAACCGGCCATTGCGCTTTCCTGGAGATCCGTTGCGGCGGCGAGCGTTTCGGTGAGCTCCAGACACACGGCCGCCGATTCGGGGACGTCTCGTCCGGCGAGTTCAGTGGCGATCACTGAGAGCGCGTCCACCAATTCTGCGGTGGACGCGACCCCCAACTCGACCGTCACGGAATGCATACCTGCATTCTACTAGCCGTGACCGGTCATTGCATCGCGAATTCACTGCTCGAAGCGGATACTTTCCGGTATTCAAATGACGGCTATTAGCCCCGCCTCACCCGTCGGAACACGCGTACGGAAGGGGGTGGTGGGGTGGCGCGACCCGGGGGCGGGGCAGGCGGAGCCTGCCCCCATCACCTGCCCAGGGGCCGCAGAGGCTCCAAAGTCAAGGGTGGACGAAGTCCATCGCGAAGCGACGCCGAAGGCGCCCTTGACTTTGGAGGGGCGGCCCCGTACGCAAGCGCCACCCCACCACCCGAACACCCCTCTTGCGATTCGCCCGAACACCCGAATTTGGTGTGTTGGGTGTTCGTGTTCAGGTGTTTACCTGGACGCGAATCCCGACTGGGGCGGGCACGCCAAACAGCATTTGGAATGTCGGGCTTTGAGAGAACCGGGTCGAGTGACGGCCCGCTCAGCGGGGCGTGAGCAGGCAGAACTCGTTGCCCTCCGGGTCGGAGAGGACCGTCCAGGGGACGTCGCCCTGGCCGATGTCGGTGTCGGTGGCGCCGAGCCCCCGCAGCCGGTCGCCCTCCGCCGCGTGGTCGTCGCCGGCGTACGGGCGGAGATCGAAATGGATGCGGTTCAGCCCGGTCTTCTCGTCGGGCGTGCGGATGAACTCGAGGTACGGCCCGAGACCCGTGGCGGAGCGCATCCTCGCGAGGTCGTCGGTCACCTCGTGGACGGTCCAGTCGATCGCCTGGTCCCAGAACCGGACCATGGCGCGCGGGTCCGCGCAGTCGACCACCAGCGCCGCGATCGGCCCTGTGTCCTGGTAAAGCTCCCGGGGCTCGAGAACGCAGAACTCGTTGCCCTCGGGGTCGGCGAGGACCGTCCAAGGGACGTCGCCCTGGCCGATGTCGGCGGGCGTCGCGCCGAGCTTCTGGAGCCGCGCGACCAGCTCCGCCTGATGCGCCAGGGAGGTGGTGGCGAGGTCGATGTGCAGGCGGTTCTTGACCGTCTTGGGGTCCGGCACGCGGAGGATGTCGATGAAGAGCACGGCGGGGTCGGGGTAGTCGACGCCTTCGGGCGCGAGGTTGGTCACGCCGGGGCCCTCGCTGTCGGTGCCCCAGCCGAGCGCCTCCGCCCAGAACCGGCCGAGCGCCGAGTCGTCCCCGGCCTTCATCGCTATCTGAATGAGCCGTGTCGCCATCCGGCGATCGTACGTCCGGACTGGAGGCGTGCAGGTGTCCGGACTGGCGGCGCGCCTATGCCCGGGCTGGCGGCGCGCCTGTGTCCGGGCTGGCGGCGTGCCTATGCCCGGGCTGGGGGCGTGCCACGTCGGACGCGTCCCCAGAAGGACCCGGACGCCGGGGGCGCGCGGCCGTCGCTCAGAGGGCCAGGGTGACGCAGTGGACCTCGTCGGCGCGGTGGCCGGCGCGCTCGTGGATGCGCTGGACGGCGTCGGCGTCCGGCGCCTCGGACAGGCAGTAGACCGTGCCGGACTCCGGGTCGGCCCAGGTGTGCTCGAAGACGACGCCTTCCTGGTCCTGGATGGCGAGGTCCGCCTCGTGGGCCTCCCTGAGCTGGTCGCCGGTGAGCCCGGTCATGCCGTGGTGAACGTCCATGAACTTGGTCATGGTTCCTCCCCCGATCTCGACGCTTCCGGCTCGGCGGCGGGGCCGGGCTCGCGATCAGTCCGAGCCCCGTTCCCGAGCCGATCGGACATTTCCGGCGTAACCGCCGTCACCAGCAGGTAAACCTCCCCCGCGGCGGCCGGCGGCCCCGAACCGGGTCGCGAGAGGCGGCGGCGTCTCGCATGGCGGACCTGGCGCACGAGGGGTGTCCCGCGGCCGGTACCGTTGTGGACAGCTATGGACGGGTCAGCACAGCGAACGCTGCTCATCACACTCACCGGACGCGACCGCCCCGGCGTGACGTCGCGGCTGTTCCGCACACTCTCCCAGTTCCCGCTCACCGTCGCCGACGTCGAGCAGGTCGTGATCCGGGGGCGGCTCGTCCTCGGGGTCCTGCTCGCCTACACCGAGGGCGCCGACATCGGCCGCGTGTGGAACGCGGCGGAGAAGGTCGCCAACGATCTCGACATGGAGATCGAGCTGTCCACGGGCCGGAACAAGCGGATGCCGAAGCGCGGCGGGCGGCTGCACGTCACGGTGCTCGGCGCCCCGCTGAAGCCCGCCGCGATGGCCGGGATCGCCGGGCGGATCTCCGCGCACGGCGCCAACATCGACCGGATCGAGCGGCTCGCGCAGAACCCCGTGACCTGCATCGAGATGGACGTGTCCGGCGCCGACCCTGACACGCTGCGGGCCGGGCTCGCCACCGAGGCCGCCGAGCAGCAGGTCGACATCGCCGTCCAGCACGGCGGGCTGAGCCGGCGCGCGAAGCGGCTGATCGTCATGGACGTCGACTCGACGCTGATCCAGGGCGAGGTGATCGAGCTGCTCGCGGAGCACGCCGGCTGCCTCGACGAGGTCGCGAAGGTCACCGAGGCGGCGATGCGCGGCGAGCTCGACTTCGAGGGGTCGCTGCGTGAGCGGGTCGCGCTGCTCGCGGGGCTCGACGCGTCCGCGATCGACGACGTCCGCGACAAGCTGCGGCTCGCGGCGGGCGCCCGCACCATGGTCCGCACCCTGAAGCGCCTGGACTACAAGTTCGCGATCGTGTCCGGCGGGTTCACGCAGGTCACCGACGCCTTGGTGGACGATCTCGGGATCGACTACTCCGCCGCGAACACCCTGGAGATCGAGAACGGGAAGCTCACGGGGCGGGTGACCGGGCCGGTGATCGACCGGGCCGGGAAGGCGGCGGCGCTGCGCCGGTTCGCCGCGGAGGCGGGCGTTCCGGTCAGCCAGACCGTCGCGATCGGCGACGGCGCCAACGATCTCGACATGCTCCAGGCCGCGGGGCTCGGCGTCGCCTACAACGCCAAGCCCGTCGTCCGGCAGGCCGCCGACACCGCCGTCAACGTCCCGTACCTGGACACGATCGTCTTCCTGCTCGGGATCTCCCGCGAGGAGGTCGAGGCGGCCGACGCCGCCGACGCGGTGCGGCAGGACTGAGCCCCGCAGCCGTCCGGCAGGACTGAGCCCCGCAGCCGGTCACTCCCAGCGGGCGGTGGCGGGGTCGACGCCCCGGCGTCCGGCGTTCGCGAAGATCGCGTCTCGGAGCCAGGCGGTGAGGCCCGGCTCGATCCCGTCGAAGTAGGCGGCGAAGCCGGGGTCCTCGGCGAACATCCGTCCCAGGCACGCGTGCATCGCGTGGGTGCAGTCGAAGTAGGTGGACAGCAGCGCGCGGTGCCGCTCGGCCAGCGCGTCCGCCTCGGCGGAGCCGGGGGCGACGCCGGCGCGGCGGGCGGCGGCGAGGTCGGCGTTGAGGGCCTCGGTGCGCGCCGCGACGTCCTTCCAGTCCTGCGGGGTCATCCCGGCGGCGCGTTCGGCGTACTGCGTCCACTGGACGGTGCCGCCCCACCGGTCCCGGGCGTCCCCGACCCACTCGGGCCGCCAGTCGGCGCCGAAGATCTGGACCTGCTCCTCGGGGGTGAGCCGCAGCCCGGCGTCGAGCGCCTCCAGCATGCGGTCGACGGCGCGGGCCATCTCCCGGAGGCGGCCCGCGCGCCGCTCCAACTGCGCCCGCTGGCGGCGCAGGTGGTCGCGGGCGTCGGCGGACGGGTCGTCGAGGATCCGGGCGATCTCGGCGAGCGGGAACCCCAGCTCCCGGTAGACCAGGACGCGGTGGATGCGGGCGATGTCGTCGCCCGAGTACACCCGGTACCCGGCGGGGGTGTGCCCGCCCGGGCGGACGAGGCCGACGGCGTCCCAGTGGTGCAGCGTCTTCACGCTGACCCCGACCAGCGCGGCGGCCCGTCCGACGGTCAGCCCGTCCGCCTCGGCATGCGTCACCGGCCCAGTGTGCCCCAGGCCGGTGACGGGCGCGTTCACGGTCGCGGGACCTCGATGCCCGCGTCCCGCATCCAGGCGGCCTGCGGGCCGTCCGGGTCCAGAGGCCGGGCGGCCGTCATGACGACCCGCGCGTTCTCCGGCGTGACGACCTCCAGCTCGACGGAGTTCCACGGCTTGTCGACGGGCCCGCTCGCGCATCCCGGCACCAGCTTTTCGCAGGCCGCGGCGATCTCGTCGATCTGGCCGAGCACGCAGGCGAAGCTGACGCTCACCGCCGGCGCCGCGCCGGCCGGCTCGCCGGGCACCAGCAGGACGTCCTGGAAGGCCCAGCGCCGCAGATGGGTCACCCGGTCCGGGACGGAGAACAGGTCGACGAAGCCGAGCCCGCCGATCCAGAAGTCCTTGGACGCCGCGAGGTCGCCGGTGGGGACGGTGACGAACATGGGCATCCCGTAGATCTCGCGGTAGATCTCCGCCGGCTGCACGCCGGGGGCCGGCACGGGAACGGGGCTGATGTACTCGCTCATGGCCCCCGATCGTCGACCCTCCCGCGACGTCAGGGTCAACTCCGGCGGACCCGCGCGGACCGGGCGCCCTGGGTCGACTCCGGCGGCGCCCGGGGTCGGCTCCGGCGGCGGTCCGGCCTAGGGTGACGATCATGCCCTCCGCGCTCGTGCTCATCGACCTGATGCCCCGCATCGTCGCCCTGCCCCTCGCCCCCCACTCCGGCGACGAGGTGCTCGCCCGGTGCCGCTCCCTCGCGGCGGCGTTCCGCGCGAAGGGCCTCCCCGTGGCGCTCGTGCGGGCCGAACGGCCGGGCGTGGCGGAGCAGCCGCCCGGCAGCGGCCTGGCGGACGGGCTCGCCAGACCGGGCGACATCCTCGTGGTGAAGCGGACCGTCGGCGCGTTCCACGGCACCGACCTCCACGAGCGGCTGCAGGAGCGCGGCGCCACCACCCTGGTCTTCGGCGGGCTCGTCACGACGATGGGCGTCGAGTCGACCGCGCGGGCGGCCGACGACCACGGCTACGAGGTCGAGTTCGCGTCCGACGCGATGTCCGGGTTCGCCGCCGACGAGCACGAGTTCGCGGTGCGGCGGACCTTCCCCCGCTTCGGCACGGTCCGGGAGACCGCCGACTACCTGTGACCCCTGCGGCCCGCGCCGCCCGGCCCTGGCCCGCGCTGCCCAGCCCTGGCGCGCCGCCCGGCCCCGCCAGCGGCG
>NZ_WBMR01000104.1 GCF_008923365.1 Actinomadura montaniterrae | reverse complement strand
CCGGCCCCGGCGCCGCCCGAGCCGAGGCCCAGCGCGGTGAGGGGGAACAGCAGGGACAGCGCGGCGGCGGCGCCCGCGAGCGTCCGGACGCCGCGCGCCTCCCAGTCGGGCCCGTAGGCGCCGGACGCCGCGGCCTCCAGCTCGGTCACGAACGCGGCCGCGCCGAGCGGGCGGTCCCAGGCGCTCTTCGCCAGGCCGCGCTCGATCAGCGGCCGCAGCGGCTCGGGGACGCCGGCGACCGGGATGGGCGCGGTGAGATGGCGGCCCATCAGCCCGGCCTGGTCCTCGGCGGTGAAGGGGCGCCGCCCCGTCACGCACTCGAAGAACACGCACGCGGCGGCGTACACGTCGGTGGCGGGGGAGGCGGGCTCGCCGCGCCACTGCTCGGGCGCCATGTAGACCGGCGTCCCGGACCGCCCGGCCTCCCCGGCCTCCACCGCGATGCCGAAGTCGATCAGCTTGCTCAGCCCGTCGCCGCGGACGATCACGTTGGCGGGCTTGTAGTCGCGGTGGACGATGCCGAGGTCGTGCGCGGCGGCGAGGCCGAGCAGCGAGCCCTTCAGCACCGCGAGCGCGGCCTCCGGCGCCAGCGGCCCGCTCTCGGCCAGCACCGCCTTCAGCGACGCCCCGTCCACCGCCTCCATCACGATCGCCGCGCCGCCGGGCGCCTCGACCAGCCCGTACAGCCGGGCGACGAACGGGTGGCGCAGCCGCCGCAGCAGGTCCGCCTCGCCGCGGAAGCGCTCGCGGAACTCCGCGTCGTCCGCGAGCGCCCCGGCGAGGTACTTGATCGCGGCGGGCCGTCCCGTGCCGTCGTGCCGGGCGAGGACGACCCGGCCCTGCGCCCCCTCCCCGAGGGTTCGCAGCTCGCTGTACCCCGGAACCCGCCAGTCGCCCATGTGCCGCCCTGTCTCTGGTCTTAGAGGGCGTTATACCGGATCAGCGGGCCCCTAGGACCGTCAGGCGGCGACGGGCTGCGGACGGGTGCCGTTCGGGTCGTCGCCGGTCGCGCCGGACGGGGCGCCGGACGCGGGCGCGGGGACCTCGGCGGCGGCGACGGCCGCCTCCGGGGAGTGCGCCGAGACGTCGGCGAACGACCGCAGCGGCAGCAGGCGGGCACCGGCCGCGATCAGCAGCGCCAGCACGACGACCACGCCGACCCCGACGCGTAGCGACGTCGCGTCCGACAGGAACCCGACCACGACCGGGCCGAGCAGCAGCCCGCCGTAGCCCATCGCGCCGACCTGCGCGACCGCGGCGGCCGGGCGGCCCGGCGCGGCGGTCCCGGCGAGCGAGATCGTCGTCGGGACGACCGTGCAGACCACCAGCCCGGTCACGAAGAACCCGGCGATCGCGACGGGTGCGGACGGCGCGAGCACGACGGCCGTCATGCCGAGCGCGGTCCCGATCCCGGCGCCGGTCAGCAGCCGGCGGGTGCCGAGCCGCATCCGGACCCGGTCCCCGACCAGCCGCCCGAACAGCATCGCCAGCTCGAACATCGGGTAGCCGAGCGCGGCGAGGGCCTGCGAGGCGTGCAGCTCGTCGTGCAGCAGCAGGCCGCTCCAGTCGGCGATCGACCCCTCGGTCATGAACGCGATGAACGCGAGCACGCCGATGAGGTAGACGGCGGCGGGCAGCCGGCGGGCGGCGCGGCCCGTCCCGGACGCGGCGGGCAGCTCGGCGGCGGGCACCGCGCCGCTGTCCACCGGGTAGGTGTCGGGCAGGTAGGTGCGGCCGAGCAGCAGGCCGAGCGGCACCGCGGCCAGCGCGGCGATCAGCACGGTGGCGGTGAAGCCGAGCCCGGCCGCGGCGGTCGCGACGCCGTACAGGCCGCCGGTCATCGCGCCGACGCACCAGCCGGCGTGCATCCCGCTCATGATCGACCGGCGGTACGCCTGCTCGACCACGCTGCCCTGGGCGTTCATCGCGATGTCGGTGATCCCGAAGGTCATGCCGAACAGCGCGACGGCCGCGAGCAGCAGCCCGTAGGTCGGGGCGAGCGCGACGCCCGCGTAGGACAGCGCGGTCAGCGGCAGCGCGACCCGCAGCACGCTGCGGCTGCCGGCCCGGGCCATGACGCCGCGCAGGACCTGCATCGCGACGATCGCGCCGAGGCCCCAGATGAGGACGACGATGCCGATCTCGCCCTCGTTCGTCCCGAACTTTCCGGCCAGCGCCGGCATCCTGGCCACCCACACTCCGGTGAGCAGGCCCGCCAGCGCGAAGGTCAGGAACGTCCCCGAACGGGCACGGAACAGCATGGTTCACCTCTTTCTCGGCTCGTCGCGGGCGCGGGTCGCGGATGCGATTCGCGCATGCGTCGTGTGCGCGCATCTGTGTGCGCTGTGTCTTCTGTGACGGGGATCCGGGCGCCATGGAACGCTCCAGACCCGGAAGGGGCCGTGAGTGCCTCGGACGGTGCCGGACGGGCGCCGGACGCGGCGCCCCGCGTCGGTTCGTCGGCGTGCTACGGCAGGAGCGCCAGCAGCCGCCGTTTCAGTGCCGCGAGCTGTTCCCCGTCGTACAGCTCGGGCGCGTGGCTCACCACTTCCCACAGGCCCTCGGCCGCCAGCCGGACCACCTGCGCGGCGCCCGGGTCCGGATCGTCGCCGGGATCGCGGCCGTGCCAGCGCCGCATCGCCTCGTTCAGCGGCTCGGCCTGCTCCGGATCCGCGGCGGCGGCCGTGATGGCCGACCATCGTCGGTACGCGCGGGCCTCCCCGCCGAGGATCTCGAAGGTCGCCTCGACATAGGCCCGGGTGTAGGACCCCGGCGCCCCGTCGTCGTAGGAGGCGATCAGGCCGTCGAACTCCTCGATGACCCGCGCCACCATGGCCTTGACCAGGGCTTCCTTGGTGGGGAAGTGGTAGAGCAGCCCGCCCTTGCTGACCCCCGCGCGGTCCGCGACCGCGGCGAGCGTCAGCGCCTGCGTGCCGTGCTCGAACAGCACGGACTCCGCGGCGTCCAGGAGGGCTTCACGTTTCATGACCATTCCACTGTACCGGCCGGACGGTATACACGCCAACCACGGTCCGCCGGGCGTTATTCCCCAGCTCACGGCGCCCCTCACGGCGCCGCTCCCGCAGGCTCCCGGGCGCCCTCGGGGAACAGCGGCCGCGCGGATACTGTTGAGCGCGTGGTGACCTACCTCGACCATGCGGCGACGACCCCGATGCTGCCCGAGGCCATCGAGGCGATGACCGCGGAGCTGCGCGAGCTCGGCAACCCCTCCTCGCTGCACGCGGCCGGCCGCCGCGCCCGCCGGGTCGTCGAGGAGTCCCGCGAGATCATCGCCGAGGCGTTCGACGCCCGGCCGAGCGAGGTCGTGTTCACCTCCGGCGGCACCGAGGCCGACAACCTCGCCGTCAAGGGCCTCTACTGGGCCCGCCGCGCCGCCGATCCGGCCCGCGTCCGCGTCCTCGCCGGCGCGGTCGAGCACCACGCCGTCCTCGACGCCGTCGCCTGGCTCGGCGACCACGAGGGCGCCACCGTCGAGTGGATCCCGGTGGACGGCCTCGGCCGCGTCCTCCCCGACGCCCTCCGCGACGCCCTCGGCAGCGGCGACGACGTCGCCCTCGCCACCGTGATGTGGGCCAACAACGAGGTCGGCACCGTCCAGCCCGTCCCGGAACTGGCCGCCGTCGCCCGCGAGCACGGCGTCCCGCTGCACACCGACGCCGTCCAGGCCGCCGGGCACCTGCCCGTCCGGTTCGCCGCCAGCGGCGCGCAGGCCCTGACCATCACCGGCCACAAGCTCGGCGGCCCCGTCGGCGTCGGCGCGCTCCTGCTCGCCAAGCCGAAGGAGCCGCTGTTCCTCGACCCGGTCCCGCTGCTGCACGGCGGCGGCCAGGAGCGCGACGTCCGGTCCGGCACCCTCGACACCCCGGCCATCGCCGGGTTCGCCGCCGCCGTCCAGGCGTCCGTGGCCCGCCGCGACGCCGAGGCCGGCCGCCTCGCCGACCTGCGCGACCAGCTGATCGAGGCGGTGCGTGCCGCCGTCCCCGACGCGATCCTCAACGGCGACCCCGACGACCGGCTCCCCGGCAACGCCCACTTCTCGTTCCCCGGCTGCGAGGGCGACGCGCTGCTCATGCTGCTCGACGCCCGCGGCATCGCCTGCTCCACTGGATCCGCGTGCTCCGCCGGCGTGTCCCAGCCCAGCCACGTCCTGACCGCGATGAACACCGGCCCCGAGCGGGCCCGCGGCTCGCTGCGCTTCACCCTCGGCCACACCTCCACCGAAGCCGACGTGAAGGCCCTCGCCGACGCCATCGGCCCCGCCGTCGAGCGCGCCCGCCGCGCCGGCCTGTCCTAGCCCGAGCCGCTCCCGCGCGCCCCCGGCGGCCTGGGTTTGACCGGTTCGTGAACGGGGACAGCGTTTCCGTTCACGAAAGGCGGCGATGACGGCGAAGGACGCGGCGCGTGCGATCGGACGGCGTGCGGCCGGACACCCCTGGTTCCACGGCCTCTCCCGCGCGGGCCTCGCCGCCCGCGGCGTCCTCTACCTGCTGATCGGCTGGCTGGCCCTGCTGATCGCGACGGGGCACGGCGGGGCGGAGGCCGACCGGCAGGGCGCGCTGCGCACCGTCGCGGACAGACCGGGCGGGTGGGCGGTGCTCTGCCTGCTCGCCGCCGGGTTCGCCGGGCTGGCCCTGTGGCAGTTCGCCGAGGCGCTGTATGGGCGGCCCCTCCCCAACGGGCGGCGCAAGCGGATGCGGCTGCCGGCCGCCTTCCGCGGGCTCACCTATGCCGTCGGATGCACCGGGACGGTCGGCTTCCTCTTCGGGCAGGGCCACACGTCCGGCGACCAGCAGTCGCGCGCGCTGTCGGCGCGCGCCATGGCCGAACCCGGCGGCCGCTGGGCGGTGCTCGCCGTCGGCGCCGGCTTCGTCGTGTGGGGTGTCGTCACGCTGGTCAACGCGGCGCGGCGCGCCTTCCGCGACGAGCTCGACACCGACGCGATGGGCACCGTCGCGCACTGGATCGTCCAGCCCCTCGGGACGATCGGCAACGTCGCGCGCGGCCTGATCGGCGGCGCCGTCGGGGCCTTCCTGGCGTACGCGGCGATCTCCTTCGCGCCGGACCGGGCCGAGGGCCTCGACGGGGTGCTGCGCGAGTTCGCCGCCACGCCCGCCGGCGGCTGGGGCCTGGCCGTGATCGCCCTCGGGCTGGTGATCTTCGGTCTCTACTCCTTCTGCGAGGTCCGGTACCGCAAGGTCGAGGCCGTCGAACCGCGGGACGACCGGCCCGCCGGCGCCTGAGCTGCGTTTTGCCGGAGTTTGACCGATCCGCTACCGGGCACAGCTCTGCCGTTCGCGACGGGAAGGACGACGGAGCATGACCACGAATGTCGCCGGAGCCGGCGTCCGGCGCGCCGGCCGCCGGGTGGCGGGGCACTCGGCGTTCCACATCTTCTGCCGGTCCGGCCTGGTGGCGCGGGGCGTGCTGTACCTGCTGATCGGCTGGCTCGCCGTCCAGATCGGGCTGGGCGACGGCGGGCACGAGGCCGACAAGCAGGGAGCGTTGCAGACGGTCGCGGACAAGCCGGGCGGCACCGCGATGCTCTGGCTGCTGGCCGCGGGATTCGCCGGGCTGGCCCTCTGGCGCTTCGCGGAGGCGGCCTTCGGGCAGCCCGTCGCGGACGGCCGGAAGGCGACCAAGCGGCTCGCGTCCCTCGGCCGCGGCCTGTTCTACTCGGTCGGCTGCGTCACCGTGCTGAACTTCGTGCTCGGGCAGGGCGGGAGCTCCAGCAACGAGCAGTCCAAGACCTACACGGCGCGGGCGATGGAGCACCCCGGCGGGCGCTGGCTCGTCCTCGCGGTCGGGATCGGCTTTCTCGCCTGGGGGATCGGGAGCGTCGCCGGCGCCGTCCGGCGCAAGTTCGTCGAACGCCTCAACACCGGCCGGATGGGCCCGCGCACGCGCCGCTTCGTCGAGACGCTCGGCGTGGTCGGCCGCGCGTCCCGCGGGATCGTCTTCGGCGGCGTCGGCGTCTTCCTCGCCTACGCGGCCATCACGTTCGACCCAGGCAAGGCCAAGGGGCTCGACGGGACGCTGCGCCAGTTCGCCGGCACCCCGGCCGGACCGTGGCTGCTGGTCGTCGTCGCCGCCGGGTTGCTGGTCTTCGGCGCCTACTCGTTCTGCGAGGCGCGCTGGCGGAAGGTCGAGGCCGTCCGGGACGGCCGCCGCGGCGCCCGCCGGCTGCTGCCCCGCTAGCCGCTCACGGCTGGTACGGCGCGAGGGCCTTCCAGCCGGGGTCGGCGGTCGAGGCGACCTTCGCCTTCCCCTCGCTCCACCCGGCGGCGAGCTGGTCCAGCTCCGCGATCACCCCGGAGTCGGGGTCGGCGTACAGGTGGAACACCCGCAGCCCGTCCCCGGTCTCGCGGACGGCGAGGACCGCCCGGTCGCCGAGCTTCGTCAGCTTCTTCTCGAACGCGCGCAGCGCGCCCGCCGACGGCTCGACGGGGAGCCGGTCGGGGTTGGCGTTCGCGTACGGGACGGTGATCGCCACGTGCAGGTCGCAGAGCGGGTAGTCCTGCCGGTGCAGCGGGAACCGGGCGCCGAGCCGGGCCGGGTGGCCGCGCGGCGTGCGCCCCTCGCCGGTGAGCCAGGCGGGCTCGCTGAACGGCTCGGCGATCTGCTCGACGACCGCGGACAGCATCGACGGCGGCAGCGAGTCGATCGGCGCCTCCGTCGCGATGGAGACCTCGCCGATCCAGCGGGCCACGTCGTCCTCGCCGAGCGCCCAGTCCAGCACGTGCAGGGCGACCGCCACCTGCTGCTCCTCCGACACGAACAGGAAGTCGGGGTGGTAGGCGGTGATGTGCACCCGGGCCCGGTCGGCGTCGGCGCGCATGCCGAGCCGCACGTACTCCAGGTCGAACTCGTGGTCGCCGAGGACCAGGTCCTGCGACAGCATCTCCAGGTCGGGCCGCCGGGCGGGGTGGAACGTCCAGCCGCCGGCCGCCGCGCCGGACGGGGCGGCGCGGAACCAGCGCTCCGCCAGCCCGCGCAGCTCCGGGTCGCCGCCGCCGGTGACCGTCAGCGACGGCGTCCGGTCGTCCGCGCCGCCGATCTCCCACTGCAGGTCGGGGTGGATCCGGTGGACGCGCCGGGACAGCTCCTCGATCGCCTCCGCCGACAGCCCCTCGCCGGGCGCCGGTCCGCCGGCGTCCTCGGAGCCGGCGCCCGAGGCCGCCAGCGACGCCTCGATCGTCGGGCGGGCCTGCGCCCACCATTCCCAGAAATCGCTGATCGCGGGCGGTGTCGCGGCGGAGGACTCGCGCGGGCGGCGGAAGATTCCCATAACCCGCCTCATCGTACGCGGAATCGGCAACGACCGACCCTCGGACGCCGCGTACGCTCGGAGGCACTATGACTCTGCGCGTACTCGCCGCCATGTCGGGCGGCGTCGACTCCGCGGTGGCCGCGGCCCGCGCCGCCGAGGCGGGGCACGACGTCACCGGCGTCCACATGGCCCTGTCCAGCAACCCCCAGTCGTACCGGACGGGCGCGCGCGGCTGCTGCACCCTGGAGGACTCCCGGGACGCGCGCCGCGCCGCCGACGTGATCGGCATCCCGTTCTACGTGTGGGACCTCGCCGAGCGGTTCCACCAGGACGTCGTGGAGGACTTCGTCAGCGAGTACGCGGCGGGCCGCACCCCGAACCCGTGCCTGCGCTGCAACGAGAAGATCAAGTTCGCGGCGCTGCTGGACCGGGCGATGGCGCTCGGCTTCGACGCGGTCTGCACCGGCCACTACGCGCGGCTGGACGGCGGCGTCCTGCGCCGCGGCGTCGACGAGGGCAAGGACCAGTCGTACGTGCTCGCGGTCTGCACGCCCGAGCAGCTCGCGCACGCGATGTTCCCGCTCGGCGACACCACCAAGGCCGACATCCGGCGGGAGGCGGAGCGGCGCGGCCTCCAGGTGGCCGACAAGCCCGACAGCCACGACATCTGCTTCATCGCGGACGGCGACACCCGCGGGTTCCTCGCCGAGCGGCTCGGCTCGGCGCCCGGCCCGATCGTCGACACCGACGGGACGCGGGTCGGCGAGCACGACGGCGCCTACGCGTACACGATCGGGCAGCGCAAGGGCCTGCGGCTGGGCGTCCCCGCGCCGGACGGCAAGCCCCGCTACGTGCTGGACATCTCGCCGGTCACCAACACCGTCACGGTGGGGCCGCGCGAGGAGCTGGACGTCCACGAGATCGTCGGCGAGCGTCCGGTGTGGCTGGGCGAAGAGCCCGCCGGGCCGTTCGCCTGCCACGTCCAGCTGCGCGCGCACGGCGAGGTCCACGCCTGCACCGCCGAGCGCGACGGCGACGGCCTGCGCATCCGCCTGGCCGCCCCGGCGCGCGGCGTCGCGACCGGCCAGGCCGCCGTCCTCTACGAGGGCGACCGCGTCCTCGCCTCCGCCACGATCGCCGAGACGGCCCGCGTCCCCGCTTGACGCGCACCCCATGACCATGCGTTGACTTGCCGCGAGTCAATGAGTTCGGCGTGCGCTAGGAGGATGCTGTGGAATTCGGTGTGTCGACGTTCGTGACGGACGACGGGATCGGGCCGGGCGCGCTGGGGCGGGCGCTGGAGGAGCGCGGGTTCGGGTCCCTGTTCGTGGCCGAGCACACGCACATCCCGGTGAAGCGGGAGACGCCGTGGCCCGGCGGGGCCGAGCTGCCCCGGCACTACTACCGGACGCTCGACCCGTTCGTGACGCTGACCGCCGCCGCGGCGGCGACCGGGCGGCTGCGGGTCGGGACGGGCATCGCGCTGATCGTCCAGCGGGACCCGATCGTGCTGGCCAACGAGGTCGCCTCGCTCGACCTCGTCTCCGGCGGGCGGGCCGTGCTCGGCGTCGGCGCGGGCTGGAACCGGGAGGAGATGCGCAACCACGGCACCGACCCGACGACCCGGATGCGGCTGCTGCGCGAGCGCGTCCTCGCGGTGAAGGAGCTGTGGACCAAGGTCGAGGCGGAGTTCCACGGCGAGTTCGTCGACTTCGACCCGGTGTTCTCCTACCCGAAGCCGGTACAGGACCCGCACCCGCCTGTGCTGGTCGGCGGGTCCGGCCCGACGACGTTCGACCGCGTGATCGAGTTCGGCGACGGCTGGATGCCGATCTTCGGGCGGGGCACCGACGCGCTCGCCGCGCAGATCGCCGAGCTGCGCGAACGGGCCGGACGGCGGATCCCGGTCACGCTGTTCGCCGTCCCGCCGAAGCCGGCGGCGATCGAGGCGCTCGCGGACGCCGGCGTCGACGAGGTCCTGTTCAACCTGCCGACCGAGCCGGAGGACGACACGCTGCGCCGCCTCGACCGGCTCGCGGAACTCCTCTGATCGTCCCGCCGGTAGGGTTCCGTCCGTGACGAGCGACTTCCCGTGGCGGGCGGGCACGGCGACCGGGGTCGGGTCGTACCCGGGGGACGACCCGGCCGAGGCCCTGCGGATCGTGCTGGGGGAGCTGCCCGAGCTGCCGCACCTGCCGGAGCTGCCCGCGCGCGGGCCCGGCGCCGACCTGACCGGGCGGACGGCCGGGCTGCTGGTGGACCTGCCGGTGCGGGTGGAGCCGTCCGGCTGGCGGTTCTCCGACCGGCCGGGCCGCGACACGCTGCGCTCCCACGACCACCTGGCCCGGGACCTCGACGTCCTGGAGGAGGTCGCGGGCGGCCACGACGGCCCCTTCAAGATCCAGGTGTGCGGGCCGTGGACGCTCGCGTCGACGATCGAGCTGCGGCACGGCGACCGCGCGCTGAAGGACCCCGGCGCCGTCCGCGACCTGGTCGCGTCGCTGGCCGAGGGTGTCGCGGCGCACGTCGCGGACGTCCGGCGGCGGCTGCCGGCGGCGCGGGTCGTCGTGCAGTTCGACGAGCCGGGCCTGCCCGCCGCGCTCGCCGGGACGGTCCCGACGGCCAGCGGGTTCTCGCGGCTGCGGGCCGTCGAGGCGCCCGTCGCCGAGGACGCGCTGCGGCAGGTGATCGAGGCGGCGGACGCGTACCCGGTCGTGCACTGCTGCGCCCGGAACGTCCCGTACGAGCTGCTGCGCGGGGCGGGCGCCAAGGCGATCTCGGTCGACCTGGGCCTCGTCCCGCGGCGCGACGACGACGCGGTGGGCGAGACGATCGACGCGGGCGTCGGCCTGTTCCTCGGCGCGGTGCCCGGGACGGACGCCGCGCTGCCGTCGCTTCAGGCGACCGCCGCGCCGGTGAAGGAGCTGTGGCGCCGGCTCGGATTCCCGGCCGCGCAGCTGGCGGAGCAGGTCGTGATCACGCCGGCGTGCGGGATGGCGGGCGCGTCGCCCCGCTACGTCCGCGACGCCCTCAAACGCTGCCGCGACACCGCGCGGATGCTGTACGAAGCCGCCGACTGACGTCCGGAACGGAGCGCCAGCGGAGTGGAGGACGGCAGTCGGCGTTCTTGCCGGGGGGTGTGGGGGGTCGCCCCCCACGAAGGCGCAGAGTAAGGCGCGTGCCGCTGGTCATATTGTCGGTGGTAGCGGCGAGAATAGGCGCATGACCACCAGCGAGGGCGTGCCGACGGAAGCGGCTCAGCGGCATCTGGAGCTGAGCGAGCGGATCGACGAGGCCAACTACCGCTACTACGTGCTCGACCAGCCGACGGTCACCGATGCCGAGTACGACCGGCTGATGCGCGAGCTGCAGGCGCTGGAGGCGGAGCATCCGGAGCTGGTCACGCCGAGCTCGCCGACGCAGCGGGTCGGCGCGCCGATCACCACGGACTTCGCGACGGTCGAGCATCTGGAGCGGATGCAGAGCCTCGACAACGCGATGAGCGCGGACGAGCTGCTGGCGTGGGACGAGCGGGTGGTCAAGGAGGTCGGCGAGGTCGCCGGCTACCTGTGCGAGCTGAAGATCGACGGCCTGGCGATCGCGGTGACGTACGAGAAGGGCCGCCTGGTCCGCGGGGTGACCCGCGGCGACGGGCGGACCGGCGAGGACGTCACCAACAACGTCCGCACGATCGACGCGCTGCCGGACCGGCTCGAGGGCGAGGGCTGGCCCGACCTGCTGGAGGTGCGCGGCGAGGTCTTCCTGCCGGTCGAGGGGTTCGAGCAGGTCAACGCGGTGCAGGTGGAGGCGGGCAAGGACCCGTTCGCCAACCCGCGCAACGCGGCGGCTGGGTCGCTGCGGCAGAAGGACCCGCGCGTCACGGCGCACCGTCCGCTGAGCATGCTCGTCCACGGGTTCGGCGCGTGGGAGGGCGGCACGCGTCCGGAGAGCCAGTCCGGGGCGTACGAGCTGATGCGCGGCTGGGGGCTGCCGGTCAGCGACCGGTACAAGGTCGTCGGCGGGTTGGACGCGGTCCGCGAGTACATCGACTTCTACGGCGAGAACCGGCACGACCCCGCGTACGAGATCGACGGCGTGGTGGTGAAGGTCGACCAGTTCTCGCTGCAGCGGCGGCTCGGGTCGACGAGCCGCGCGCCGCGCTGGGCGATCGCGTGGAAGTACCCGCCGGAGGAGGTCAACACCAAGCTCCTCGACATCAAGGTCGGCGTCGGCCGTACGGGGCGCGTCACCCCGTACGGCGTGATGGAGCCGATCAAGGTCGCGGGGTCGACGGTCGAGCGGGCGACGCTGCACAACGCGGGCGAGGTCAAGCGCAAGGGCGTGCTGATCGGCGACACGGTCGTGCTGCGCAAGGCGGGCGACGTGATCCCGGAGATCGTCGCGCCGGTGACGGCGCTGCGGGACGGCTCGGAGCGCGAGTTCGAGATGCCCACCGAGTGCCCCGAGTGCGGGACGGAGCTGGCGTACGAGAAGGAGGGCGACGCCGACATCCGCTGCCCGAACGCGCAGTACTGCCCGGGTCAGCTGCGGGAGCGGCTGTTCTTCGTCGCCAGCCGGAACGCCCTGGACATCGAGGCGCTCGGGTACGTGGCGGCGACGGCGCTGACGCAGCCGCTGGAGCCGAGCGACCCGCCGGTGAGGAACGAGGGCGACCTGTTCCACCTGACGGTCGAGCAGCTGCTGCCGATCCGCAGCCACGTCCTCGACCAGCGGACCGGGACGACGAAGACCGACCCGAAGACCGGCGAGCCCAAGATCGTGTCGTTCTTCGCCAACAAGGAGGGCGAGCCGAAGAAGACGGTCGAGATCCTCTTCCAGGAGCTGGAGAAGGCCAAGCGGCAGCCGCTGTGGCGGGTGCTGGTGGCGCTGTCGATCCGGCACGTCGGGCCGTCCGCCGCGCGCGACCTGGCCCGCGAGATGGGGTCGATGGACGCGATCGCGAACGCGACGGAGGAGGAGCTGGCGGCGGTGGACGGCGTCGGCCCGACGATCGCGGCGTCGATCAGGCGGTGGTTCGAGGTCGACTGGCACCGGGAGATCGTGGACAAGTGGCGGGCGGCGGGCGTCCGGATGGAGGACGAGGGCGCGGCGGGGCCGCGGCCGCTGGAGGGCGTCACGGTGGTGATCACCGGGTCGCTGGAGGGGTTCAGCCGGGACTCGGCGACGGAGGCGGTGCAGCGGCTCGGCGGGAAGGTGTCCGGGTCGGTGTCGAAGAAAACGGGCTTCGTGGTGGTGGGCGACAGCCCCGGGTCGAAGTACGACAAAGCCGTCAAACTCGGCGTACCGGTCCTGGAGGAGGAGGGCTTCCGGGTCCTCCTCGCCGATGGGCCAGATGCGGCCAAAAATGTAACTATGCGCGCGGACGCATGACCCGCCGTGGTTAAGCGGCCCCTCACCAGTGTCGCGTTACTCAGGGGTACACTTCAGCTACCGTCAGGTGAGGGCCCGGTACGGAAGGGGCATAACGGAACGTACGCAATCGGTTTCGCGAAGTTGAGCAAAGGCCGTACTCTCCCTGACATCACGACCCACCTGAATCTCCGGACGCACCACCCGGGGGGAGTCCCCCGGAGTCCGGCGCGCCCGGTGCCGGGGGACGGCCCCCCGAACCCCCCGAGGATGTGATGAAGGACCCGAACAACACGCGGAACACGGCCCCGCGCCGCGGATCCCCGTTGTGGATCTACTTCGTCGTCGTCATCCTGCTCGGCGTCGCCGCGTGCGCCGCCGCGTTCGCCGGGCTGACCGGCGCCGACCTCGACGCGCTCGCCGGCAACCCGGTGTTCTGGATCCTCGGCTGCTTCATCGTGTTCGGCGAGCTGCGCCCGATCATCACCCCGGGCTCCACCGAGACCAACGGCGCCACCACCTCCACCACGTTCGCGTTCGCCGCGCTGCTGTACGCCGGGCTGCCCGTCGCCGCCGCGCTCCAGGCGATCGCCGTCGTCACCTGCGGCGTCTTCCGCGGCCGCACCCCGCACCGGATCGCGTTCAACGCCGCCCAGTACACCCTCAGCCTCGGCGCCGCCCAGCTCGTCCTCGCCCTCGCCGGCGACCTCGCCACCCCGTCCAGCACCTGGGTCCCCGACGGCGCCGACCTGCCCGCCATCGCGCTCGCCGGCACCGTCTACTTCCTCTGCAACGACACCCTCGTCGGCTCGGCCGTCGCGCTGCACGAGCGGGTCTCGCTGATCAAGGCGCTGCGCTTCGACCTCGGCTACCAGGTCCTGGTGCACCTGGCGCTGCTCGGCCTCGCCCCGCTGATGGTCATCGCGATGGACCGGTCCGCGCTGTTCGTCCCGCTGATCCTGCTGCCGTTCATCGCCGTCTACCTGAACGCCTCCGTCGCCGTCCGGCGCGAGCACCAGGCGCTGCACGACGGCCTCACCGGCCTGCCGAACCGCAAGCTGCTGATCGTCCGGACCGAGGAGGCCCTCGCCGAGGCCCGCGGCGCCGAGAAGCGCAGCGCGGCCGGGCGCGCCGCGAAACGCGGGCCGGTCGCGATCAGGCCGGCGCGGCGCGGCGCCCCGCCCGAGGAGCGCGACCAGCGCGCCGGGCTGTTCCTCCTCGACCTCGACCGGTTCAAGGAGGTCAACGACACCCTCGGGCACCCCACCGGCGACCGGCTGCTGCAGCTCGTCGCGCACCGGCTCACCCACAGCGTCCGCCCCGGCGACCTCGTCGCCCGGCTCGGCGGCGACGAGTTCGCGGTGCTGCTGCCGTCCGTCCGGGACGAGGCCGCCGCCCGCGAGGTCGCCGCGCGGCTGCGCGCCGCGCTCGGCGAACCCGTCCGGCTCGACGGCATGTCGTTCGACCTGGAGGCCAGCGTCGGCATCGCGCTGTTCCCCGACCACGCGCCCGACTTCGAGCTGCTCCTGCAGCGCGCCGACGTCGCGATGTACAACGCCAAAGAGGGCCGTACCGGCGTCGAGGTCTACTCGCCCGCCAACGACCGCAACTCCCCGGAGCGGCTCACCATGCTCGGCGACCTGCGCCGCGCCATCGACCGCTCCGAGCTGGAGCTGTTCTACCAGCCGAAGGTGTCGCTGCGGGACGGCCAGCTCGTCGGCATGGAGGCGCTGCTGCGCTGGCGCCACCCCGACAAGGGCCTCCTCGAGCCGGAGGCGTTCCTGTCGATCGCCGAGCAGACGTACCTGATGCGCTCGATCACCCACCACGTCGTCGAGGCCGCCCTCGCGCAGACCGCGGCGTGGTGGCGCGAGGACCTCGCCGTCCAGGTGGCGGTGAACGCCTCCGGCCGCGACCTCCTCGACACCGGCCTCACCGAGACCATCGAGGAGGGCCTGCTCGCCCGCGGCCTGCCCGCCGCCGCGCTGCAGCTGGAGATCACCGAGCGGATCCTGATGAACGAGCCGGCCTATGCCTCCGACACCGTCGCGAAGCTCGCCGAGCTCGGCATCCCGCTCAGCCTGGACGACTTCGGGACCGGCTACTCCTCGCTCGTCCGGCTGAAGCGCCTCCCGGTCGAGGAGATCAAGATCGACTCCTCGTTCGTCGGGCGGCTCGCGGAGTCCACCGATGACGCGGTGATCGTCCGCTCGATCGTCGACCTCGTCCGCACCCTCGGCCTGCGCTCGGTCGCCGAGGGCGTCGAGGACCCGCAGACCGCGCGGATGCTCCGCGAGATGGGCTGCGACGCGGCGCAGGGCTGGCACTTCGGCCGCCCGATGGACGCCGACACCGCCACCGACTGGCTCCGCCGCAACGTCCAGCGGGCCCCCGAACCCGCCGCGTAGACGTCAGTAGCGGCGCCGGGTCTCGTAGTCGGGGTCCTCGTAGTAGCGCTCTTCGCGGATCGCGGGCGGCGGGCGGCGCTCGACGGTCCGGCGCGCGGAGGCGATCCGGACGATCCCGACGACCAGCCCGATCAGGCCGCCGATCATCAGGATCACCCCGACCAGCCGGATGTCGATGCCGCTGAACTGGTAGTTGACCGCATAGGCCAGGATCGCGCCGATGATGATCAGTGCGATGCTGCCGCCGATGGTCACGGCGGGCTCCTCTCGTCGTCCCGGGGTGGACGTGAGGAGCGTTCCCCCCACCAGCATCTGAAACGGGCGCCGCGAGGACGGTGGCCACAGGGCGCCCGGCGTTCTTCCCGGCCACGTGCGGGCCCGGGCCGTCGCGATCGCGAGCGAAGCCGAGTTCGAGCTTGCGAGAACTCGATCGCGCAGCGAGCCCCCGGGCGAGTCGGAGCGATGCAGCGATCGCACGCGGCGCCCGTTGAAGGGAGGGCCCCCAGGGCCCGACCGCCGAGGGCGCCGCAATGAACGCGCGGGGTAAAGCGTTCGGGCGGCGGGGGCTCGGCCAATAGGATGGCGGGTATCCCAATCGATCGCAGGAACGGTTTCTCATCATGTCCGCCATCACCCGTGACGAGGTCTCGCACCTCGCCCGGCTGTCCCGGCTGGCGCTCGGCGACGATGAGCTCGACCATCTCGCCGCCCAGCTCGACCAGATCATTTCCGCGGTCGCGCGGGTGCAGGAGGTCGCCGCGGAGGACATCCCGCCCACCTCGCACGCGCTGCCGCTGACCAACGTGTACCGGCCGGACGAGGTCCGGCCGTGCCTCACGCCGGAGCAGGCCCTCGCCGGCGCCCCGGCCAGCGAGCAGCAGCGCTTCCGCGTGCCGAGGATCCTGGACGAGGAGGCGTGATGGGCGAGCTGTTCCGCAGGAAGGCCTCGGAGCTCGGCGAGCTGCTGGCCGCCGGGGAGGTGTCCGCGGTCGAGGTCGCGCAGGCGCACCTGGACCGGATCGCCGCCGTGGACGGGCAGGTCGACGCGTTCCTGCACGTCGACGCGGAGACCACGCTGGCGCAGGCGCGGACGGTGGACGAGCGGCGCGCGGCGGGGGAGGAGCTCGGCCCGCTGGCCGGCGTCCCCATCGCGCACAAGGACGTGTTCACCACCACCGACATGCCGACCACGGCCGGATCGAAGATCCTCGAGGGCTGGCGGCCGCCGTACGACGCGACGGTGACCAGACGGCTGCGCGAGGCCGGCCTGGTCATCCTCGGCAAGACCAACATGGACGAGTTCGCGATGGGGTCGTCCACGGAGAACAGCGCGTTCAAGACGACGCGCAACCCGTGGGACCTGGCGCGCATCCCCGGCGGGTCGTCGGGCGGGTCGTCGGCGGCGGTCGCGGCGTACGAGGCGCCGCTGTCCACCGGCACCGACACCGGCGGGTCGATCCGGCAGCCCGCGGCGGTCACCGGCATCGTCGGGACGAAGCCGACCTACGGCGGATCGTCCCGGTACGGGATCATCGCGTTCGCGTCGTCGCTGGACACGCCGGGCCCGTTCGCCCGCAACGTGCTGGACGCGGCGCTGCTGCACGAGGCGTTCAGCGGCCACGACGTCATGGACTCGACCTCGATCGACCGGCCCGTCCCGAGCGTGGTGGAGGCGGCGCGCAGCGGTGACGTGGACGGCCTGCGGGTCGGCGTCGTCAAGGAGTTCGCCGGCGACGGGTACGAGCCGGGCGTGTCGGCGCGGTTCGCCGAGGCCGTGGAGCTGCTGGAGTCGCTCGGCGCGAAGGTCGTCGAGGTGTCGTGCCCGCACTTCGCGTACGCGCTGCCCGCCTACTACCTGATCGCGCCGTCGGAGGCGTCGTCGAACCTGGCGCGGTTCGACGCGATGCGGTACGGGCTGCGCGTCGGCGACGACGGCACCCGCAGTGCCGAGGAGGTCATGGCGCTGACCCGCGCGGAGGGCTTCGGGCCCGAGGTGAAGCGGCGGATCATGCTCGGCACGTACGCGCTGTCGTCCGGCTACTACGACGCCTACTACGGCAAGGCGCAGCAGGTCCGCACGCTGGTCAAGCGGGACTTCGACGCGGCGTTCGAGCAGGTGGACGTGCTGGTCTCGCCGACCACGCCGACCACCGCGTTCCCGATCGGGGAGCGCGCGGACGACCCGATGGCGATGTACCTGGCCGACCTGTGCACGATCCCGGCGAACCTCACCGGCAACGCCGCGATCTCCGTGCCGTGCGGCCTCGCGGACGGCCTGCCGGTGGGCCTGCAGGTCATGGCGCCCGTCCTCGGCGACGACCGCGTCTACCGGGTGGGCGCCGCCGTCGAGCGGGCCCTGGAAGAGCGCTGGGGCGGCCCGCTGCTGGCCAAGGCCCCCGAACTGGCGGAGGCGAAGTGAGCACCCCGACACTCATGCCGTACGACGAGGCGCTCGCGAAGTACGAGCCCGTCCTCGGCCTGGAGACGCACATCGAGCTCGGCACCGCGTCGAAGATGTTCTGCGGCTGCCCGACGACGTTCGGCGCGGACCCGAACACCCAGGTCTGCCCGGTCTGCCTGGGCCTGCCCGGGTCGCTGCCGGTGACGAACCACGCGGCGATCGAGGGCATCATCAAGATCGGCCTGGCGCTGAACTGCACGATCGTGGAGTGGTGCCGGTTCGCCCGGAAGAACTACTTCTATCCGGACATGCCGAAGGACTTCCAGATCTCGCAGTACGACGAGCCGCTGTGCGTCGACGGCCATCTCGACGTCGAGGTGGACGGCGAGACGTACCGGATCGAGATCGAGCGCGTCCACATGGAGGAGGACACCGGCAAGTCGCTGCACGTCGGCGGCAGCACGGGCCGCATCCACGGCGCCGACCACTCGCTGGTGGACTACAACCGGGCCGGCATCCCGCTGGTGGAGATCGTCACAAAGCCGATCGCCGCGACGGGCGACAAGGCCCCGCTGGTGGCCCGCGCGTACGCGACGGAGCTGCGCGAGCTGGTCCGGTCGCTCGGGGTTTCGGACGTCCGCATGGAGGAGGGCTCCATGCGCTGCGACGTGAACGTGTCGCTGATGCCGCGCGGCGCGTCGGAGTGGGGCACCCGCACCGAGACCAAGAACGTCAACTCGCTGCGCTCGGTGGAGCGCGCCGTCCGGTCGGAGATCGAGCGGCAGGGCGGCGTGCTGGACGCGGGCGGGCGGGTGATCCAGGAGACCCGCCACTTCCACGAGGACACCGGCCGCAGCACGAGCGGGCGCAGCAAGGAGGAGGCGCAGGACTACCGCTACTTCCCCGAGCCCGACCTGGTGCCGATGGCGCCGTCCCGGGAGTGGGTGGAGGAGCTGCGGGCGTCGCTGCCGGAGCTGCCCGCCGCGCGGCGCCGCCGCGTCCAGCAGGAGTGGGGCCTGTCGGACCTGGAGCTGCGCGACGTCGTCAACGCGGGCGCCGTCGACCTGATCGAGGCGACGATCGCGGCGGGCGCGGACGCCGGCGCGGCCCGCAAGTGGTGGATGAACGAGCTGTCGCGGCGCGCGACCGAGCAGGGCGTGGAGCTGGCCGAGCTGCCGATCACGCCGGAGCAGGTCGCGCGGATCCAGGCGATGGTGTCCGCCGGGGAGCTGAACGACAAGCTGGCCCGGCAGGTGTTCGAGGGCGTCCTCGCGGGTGAGGGCGGTCCGGACGAGGTCGTCGCGGCGCGCGGCCTGAAGGTCGTCAGCGACGAGGGCGAGCTCGCCTCGATCGTCGACCAGGTGATCGCGGACAACGCCGCCGTGGCCGACAAGGTCCGGTCCGGCAAGGTCGCCGCCGCCGGCGCCCTCGTCGGCGCGGTGATGAAGGCCACCCGCGGCCAGGCCGACGCCGGCCGCGCCCGCGAACTGATCCTCGAAAAGCTCGGCGCGTCCTGACGCTTCCCGCCGCCCCGCGCGCACGCTCGCGGGGCGGCGGTAGCCGGTTGTTCCCGGAAACGACCGCTGGTACAGAAAGTCATCATACAACTGCGGATCGTCACTCCTTGTGCCATCTGGAGACCCTAGTCTGGGTAGACGTATGCAGGTGTGATCTGAAAGGGACACCAAGGTGACGGCGCTGCCGGACGACTACTGGCTGCTGAGCATCACTCGACAACCCGAGCAGATGACAGCGGAGGAGTACGAGGCACTCCCCGAGGACATCTCGAAGATGATCGAGGTCGTTGACGGTTATGTCGTCTTCTGCGAGTCGCCGACCCGTGAGCACCAGACGGCGGGCCGGCGGTTGGCCAACCTGCTCGAGCGCCACACTCGCGAGGCGATGCGGCGCGGGCACGACTGCCTCGAGGTGAATCTCGACGTCGATCTGAGGATCAGCGACGTCCCGCTGTGCAACCGGCGTCCCGATGTCATCGTCTACCGCTGCCTCGACCGTGAGAACAAGGAGCGTCTGCGGGCGGAGCATGCCCTCCTCGTCGTTGAGATCGTGTCCGCTGGATCCGAGACCCGGGATGCCACGGACAAGCTCGGCGAGTACGCGAAGGCCGGCATTCCTCACTACTGGGTGGTGCGTCTGGACCTTTCAGGCGTCTCGACGATCGAGCGGTACCAGCTCGACCGGGGCGCCATGCTCTACAAGCACGTGAACACCTTGATGAAGGACGAGGGCGGGGTGCCGGAGGTGGGCAACCCGATCCCGATGAAGATCGAGTGGGCTGAGCTGGAGTACTGAGGGTGTCGTAGGCGTCCGCTAGCTTTCGCGGGCATGGTGGAGAGTGCGTTTCCGGCCTTGCCGGCCGGATTGCCGTCCGGCCGGTTGATCGCGCCCGAGGAGGGCCCTGAGGGCGTCATGGCGCTGTGGGTGTCGGACGAGCCGCGGGCCTGGCTGGGCGGGCTGTGGTGCCGGTTGTACGACGAGCGCGCGCGGACGGGCCTGTATCCGCTGCTGCTGGACACGCTCGGCGGCGAGCCGGCGCGACCCTGGCACGACGGGGAGCTGTTCGTCGACGACTCGGTGGCCGATATCGACGCCCTCGACGCCGAGGTGCTGCTGAGAGGCGACCGGGGCGGCGGCGAGGCGCCGGTCCCGGGGCGTGGCCTCGCGCCGCCGGGCGAAGGGGTCGAGGGCGCGGACGAATGCGCGCGGGCGTCCGCCGAGTCGGGCGCCGCGGACGCGGAGTTCCTGCTCGGGCTCGTGCCAGCCGCGCGGGGAGCCGACACCCTGACCGTCATGGGGTGGTCCGGGCCGGTCAACCACTCCCGGACGGCGGAGATATCCGCGGTGGTGCGGTCCTGGGAGGAGCGGTTCGGGGCGCGTGTGGTGATGGTGGGCTTCGACGTGCTGGGCCTGTCGGTGGCCGCACCGCCGCGGACGATGGAGCACGCCCGTGCGGTGGCCGTCGAGCACGAGGCGTTCTGCCCGGACAACATCTGGCAGGGCGTCGGCGACATGGAGGAGTACGCCGCCGGGCTGGTCGGCCGGGCGAGCTGGTCGTTCTGGTGGGACTAGCGGGGCGGGACGGTGATGATGCGGTCGTCGGTCTTGGCGGGGGTGCCGCGGCCGTCGCGGTTGCTGGTGGTGAGCCAGAGCGAGCCGTCCGGGGCGCGGACGGCGGCGCGCAGCCGGCCGTAGGCGCCGGTGAACCGGGCGACGGGGCGTCCGGCCGCGCCGGAGGCGGACAGCGGGATCTGCCAGAGGCGCTCGCCGCGCAGCGCGGCGGCCCACAGCGAGCCGTTCGCGTAGGCGAGCCCGGATGGTGATGCCTCGGACGTCTTCCAGGTCAGCAACGGATTGGTGAAGCCCTTCCGGTTCCCGAAGCCCTCGACGGCGGGCCAGCCGTAGTCGCGGCCCTTCTGGATGAGGTTGATCTCGTCGAAGCGGTCCTGGCCGAACTCGGTGGCGTAGAGGCGGCCCTTCGGGTCCCAGGCGAGGCCCTGGACGTTGCGGTGGCCGTACGTCCAGACGCGGGTGCCGAACGGGTTGCCGGGCGCGGGCCTCCCGTCGGGCGTGACGCGCAGGATCTTCCCGGCGAGGGAGTTCTTGTCCTGCGCCTTCCCGCCCTCGCCGGTCTCGCCGGTGGTGATGTACAGCATCCGGTCGGGGCCGAACGCGAGGCGCCCGCCGTTGTGGATCTCGCCCTTGGGGATGCCGGTGACGATCGGGCGCGGCGTGCCGAGCCGCCCGTCGTAGGTGGCGCGCACGACGCGGTTGTCGGTCGCGGACGTGTGGTACAGGAAGATCTGGTGGTCCTGCGCGTAACCGGGGGAGACGGCGACGCCGAGCAGCCCGCCCTCGCCCGCCGCGTCGACGCCGGGAACGGTCCCGATCACCGTCACCGCACCGGACGGGGTCACCCGCAGCAGCCGCGCCGAGTCACGTTCGGTCACAATCGCGTCACCGCCGGGTAGGAACGAGATGGCCCAGGGGATCTTCAGGCCCGTGACCAGAACCCGGGGCGCGCCGGGCGCGGCGGTGCCGCCGGACGGCAGCGGCGGCGGGGTCCGGGCACCGCCCGTGTCCTTCGCCGGGGACGACGAGCAGCCCGCGAGGACCAGCGCGGTAAGGACGATCAGGTGCTTGCGCATGAGAACGCCTCCCGCCCCCAGCATGGCACTCCGATGTCGCGAGCATCACACCGTCCCTCTCCGCGCCCACGGCGGACGGTGCCGGACATCGGGCGCAGGGGCCGCGCGAGGCCCCGAACGCGGTCACTCAGCGTGATGCCGGGCAAGGCGCCGATTCGGTGACGATCACGTTTCGGCCGTCCCAAACGGATCGCCGACGAGGCGGTTCGTCGCCATGAGGACGCCCAGCCTCAATCGGTCCGTGACCTACGGAACGTACTCTGAGCATCACGGTGATCCCGCAGTGCAGCAACGTCGCTGATCTCCGGCCGGCGCATCCCGATGCGCCGCCGACCCGCGCCGACCCTGCGCGGGGCACGATCCACGACCCTCCGGCCGTTATCTCTGCGACCGGATGAGGTCTCCGGACCCAAGTCCCCTCTGGCGCACCGCCGCGACCGCGAGGGACGGACAGCTCCCCGCGGGGCAGGAAGGGACACGGCGCGATGAGCGGCGAGAACGCCAGGCGGATGCCGCCGCGGGCGGTGCCGGTCGCCATGGCCGCGATCGTCGGCGTGCTGTACGCCGCCGGGTCGCTGCTCGGCTGGGGCGGCACGGCCTTCATCGCCTGGACGGAGGCGGTCGCCGCGGGCGCCGCCGCGGTCTCGCTGCTGATGTCGGCGGGACGGCCGAAGGGCGCCGCCGCGGACGCCGGCGACGTCGGGATCTTCCGGCGGGTGTCGTCCGGCGGGATCTGGCGGGCGTCGTGGCGCTGGTACGGCGTGGCGGCCGCGGGCTGGTTCGCGGGCGCGGTCGGCAGCGCGCTGGACGGGCACGTCTCGCGCAGCGCCCTGTCCCTGTCGGTCCCGGACCTGTTCTACCTGCTGGCGGCGGTGGCGCTGGTCACCGGCCTGATCGTGCCGGTGCGGCTGTCGCGCGACGTGGGGATGTGGCTGCGCTACCTGGCCGACACCTACGTGTGCGCGTGCGCGATGTTCGTGCTCGGCTGGGTCGCGCTGTTCAGCGCGCTGTACCACCAGTCGGGGGAGTCGGCGTCGGAGTTCCTGCTGGAGCTGCTGTACCCGCTGATCGACGTGGTGCTGGTGTGCGGGGCGCTGCCGTTCGCGCTGGGCGCGGCGCGCGGGCGCCGGCGGCTGGCGTGGATGGGGTTCGGGGCGCTGATGGCGTTCGCGACCGCCGACGTGGTGACGACGTTCGTCCGGCTGGACGGCGGCGGGCCGTCCGACGACCCGTCCGACATCCTGCGGCTCGCCGGGCTGCTGCTGCTCCTGCTCGTGCCGTGGACCGGTCCGGCGCCGGCGGCGGAGCCGGACGGGCCGTCCGACGACGTCCCGGCGGACGCGCGGCCGGCGGGCGGCGCGCCGGAGCCCGACGAGCGCGGCCGGATGATCGGGCCGGGGCTGGCGCCGGCGGCGGTCGCCGCGGCGGCGTCGCTGTTCGTCGCGGGGCACTCGCTGACCGGCCGCAACGGGCTGGAGCCGGTGGTGTCGATCGTGGCGGGGTCGGCGGCGCTGGTGCTGCTGGCGCGGCTGGCGGGGCTGCTGCGGGAGAACGACCGGCTGCGCCGCGCGGTGGAGGCGAGCGAGGAGCACTTCCGGGCGCTGTCGGAGAGCAGCAACGACGCGGTGCTGATCTGCGATCTCGACGCGACCGTGCAGTACGCGAGCGCGGGCGCGCTGCGCACCTACCACTACACGCCGGAGGAGCTGCTCGGGCGGCCGCTGCACGAGATCATCCATCCGGAGGACCTGCCACGCGTCCAGGAGGCGTTCACCGAGTTCCTGGACGAGGAGGACGCCGCCGGTGGGGACCGTCCGGGCGCCACCGGTTCGCTGCGGGTGTCGTGCCGTGTGCGCGCGGCGGACGGCACCTGGCTGCCGACCGAGTCGACGATCTCCCGGTACGCGGGGACGGGCGAGGCGCCGGGGCGGCTGCTGGTCACCACCCGCGACCTGAGCGAGCAGGCGGCGCTGCAGCGGCAGGTCGCGCACCTGACCTTCCACGACGGGCTGACGGGCCTGCCGAACCGGTCGTACTTCGAGGAGCGGACCCGGGAGGTGCTGGCGCAGCAGCGTCCGGGCGGCCGGGTCGCGGTGGTGTTCGTCGACATGGACGGGTTCACCGACGTCAACGACTCGGCGGGGCACGCGGCGGGCGACCAGGTGCTGGCGCAGGCGGCGCGGCGGCTGCGCGCCAACGTGCAGGCCGACGACACGGTGGCGCGGTGGGGCGGCGACGAGTTCGCGGTCCTCGTGCAGCTCCCGTCGGACGACCGGGAGACCCGGGCGGCGGTGGAGCTGGCCGGGCGGCTGCTGCGGGTGCTGTCGGTCGACCCGTACCAGGTGGGCAGCAAGCAGATCGTGCTGACGGCGAGCGTCGGGATCGCCTTCGCCGGGGACGAGGAGGCGCCGGCGGTCCCGGCGAAGGACCGGGGCGGCGACGCGGGCCGGCGGCTGCGCCGGACCGCCGCCGACCTGATCCGCAACGGCGACCTGGCGATGGCGCGGGCGAAGGAGCTGGGCGGCGGGCGCGTCGAGGTGTTCGCGCCGCACATGCACGCCGACGTGGTCCGGCGGCTGGAGCTCGGCAGCGACCTGCAGCGGGCGCTCGCCGAGGAGCAGTTCGCGGTGGAGTTCCAGCCGGTGGTGGACCTCGCGACGTCCCGGGTGACCGGGGTGGAGGCGCTGCTGCGCTGGTGGCGGGGGAGCGAGTCGGTGCCGCCGGAGGAGTTCATCGGGCCGGCGGAGGAGTCCGGGCTGATGATCCCGCTCGGCGACTGGGTGCTGCGGGAGGCGTGCCGGGAGGTGGCGCGGTGGCGCCGCGACTCCTGGGACGTCGGCCTGTCGGTGAACTTCACCGCCCGGCAGATCGCCGCGCCGCGGTTCGTGGAGTCGGTGGCGGCGGCGCTGGAGGAGACGGGGCTGCCGCCGCAGGCGCTGACGCTGGAGGTCCGCGAGGAGGTGCTCGTCGAGGACGGCGGGCAGAACGTGGCGCGGCTGTCGGAGCTGCGCGACCTCGGCGTCCGGCTGGCGATCGACGACTTCGGCACCGGGTACGCGTCGCTGGCCTACCTCGGCCAGCTCCCGGTGGACATCATCAAGATCGACCCGTCGTTCGTGGCGGGGCTCGGCTCGGACGAGACGCTGTCGCTGCTGACCCGGACGATCGTCCGGCTGGGCCGCGACCTGGGGCTGACCGTGGTGGCGGAGGGCATCGAGCGGCCGGAGCAGCTGGAGCTGCTGCGCGCGATGGACTGCCCGCGCGGCCAGGGCTTCCTCGTGGCGCGTCCGATGGCGGCCGGGCGGGTGGAGTCGCTGGTCCGGACGAACCTCGCGGCACAGGGTCTACCAGGCGATCTGCCGCTTCCGCTGCCGGGCTGACCGGACCGGTACCGCCGGGAATCCGTCTCATATGGCGAGATTTCTTGTCCACGGATTTGACCGGCGGCCGGATCTCGGCGAAAGTGGCTCCGTGCAGAACACCACCATCATCCTCGTAGTACTTGGTCGGCGCGCAGGCTGACCAAGCTCACCGACCTGCGCGCCTCCCCTCGACCGCTTCCCGGCGGCGGGGGTTTTTTGTTGCCCGGCGAGCCCCAGACTTCTCTCCCAAGGAAACAGGATCATGACGACCGAACAGATGACGGGAGCCCAGGCGCTGGTCCGCGCCCTGGAGAACGTCGGCGTCGACACCGTGTTCGGCATCCCGGGGGGCGCGATCCTCCCGGCCTACGACCCGCTGTTCGACTCGAACAAGCTGCGCCACATCCTCGTCCGCCACGAGCAGGGCGCCGGCCACGCCGCGCAGGGCTACGCGATGGTCACCGGCAAGGTCGGGGTGTGCATGGCCACCTCCGGGCCGGGCGCGACCAACCTGGTCACCGCGATCTCCGACGCCTACATGGACTCGGTGCCGATGGTCGCCATCACCGGCCAGGTCGCGACGTCCCTCATCGGGACCGACGGCTTCCAGGAGGCCGACATCGCCGGCATCACGATGCCGATCACCAAGCACAACTTCCTGGTCACCCGGGCCGAGGACATCGCCCGCACCATCGCCGAGGCGTTCCACATCGCCGGCACCGGCCGGCCCGGCCCCGTCCTGGTCGACATCGCCAAGGACGCGATGCAGGCCACGGTCGAGTTCCAGTGGCCCGTCCAGCTCCAGCTCCCCGGGTACCGCCCCGTCACCCGGCCGCACTCCAAGCAGGTCCGCGAGGCGGCACGGCTGATCGTCGAGGCGGAGCGCCCGGTGCTGTACGTCGGCGGCGGCGTGCTGAAGGCCGGCGCGGCCGCCGAGCTGAAGGTGCTCGCCGAGCTGACCGGGGCCCCCGTCGTCACCACGCTGATGGCCAAGGGCGCGCTGCCCGACAGCCACCCGCTGCACATGGGCATGCCGGGCATGCACGGCGCGGTCGGCGCGGTCGGCGCGCTGCAGCGCTCGGACCTGCTGGTCGCGCTCGGCGCCCGGTTCGACGACCGCGTCACCGGCAAGCTCGACGGGTTCGCCCCGCACGCCAAGGTCGTGCACGCCGACATCGACCCGGCGGAGATCTCCAAGAACCGGCACGCGGACGTCCCGATCGTCGGCGACGCCCGGGAGGTCATCGCGGACCTGATCGTCGCGGTGCAGAACGAGCACGAGGCGGGCCGCAAGGGCGACTACGAGGACTGGTGGCGGCAGCTCAACGCCTGGCGCGACACCTACCCGCTCGGCTACGACATCCCCGAGGACGGCTCGCTGTCCCCGCAGTACGTCATCGAGCGGATCGGGGAGATCGCGGGCCCGGACGCCTACTACGTCGCGGGCGTCGGCCAGCACCAGATGTGGGCGGCGCAGTTCATCAAGTACGAGCGGCCGGGCGCGTTCCTGAACTCCGGCGGCGCCGGGACGATGGGGTACTCGGTCCCGGCGGCGATGGGCGCCAAGGTCGGCGCGCCGGACGCCACGGTCTGGGCGATCGACGGCGACGGCTGCTTCCAGATGACCAACCAGGAGCTCGCCACCTGCGCGATCGAGGGCATCCCGGTCAAGGTCGCCGTGATCAACAACGGTAACCTCGGCATGGTCCGGCAGTGGCAGACCCTGTTCTACGAGGGCCGCTACTCCAACACGGTGCTCCAGCCCCAGGCCGAGCACACGGCCAAGCGGATCCCCGACTTCGTCAAGCTCGCCGAGGCCTACGGGTGCGTGGGCCTGCGCTGCGAGAAGGCGGAGGACGTGGACGCGGTCATCGCGAAGGCGATGGAGATCAACGACGCCCCGGTCGTCATCGACTTCGTCGTCCACAAGGACGCGATGGTCTGGCCGATGGTCGCCGCCGGCACCAGCAACGACGACATCAAGATCGCGCGGGACATGGCGCCCGAGTGGGAGAACGGAGACTGACCCCGATGAGCTCGCACACCCTCTCGGTCCTGGTGGAGAACAAGCCGGGCATCCTCGCGCGGGTCGCGGCCCTGTTCTCCCGCCGCGGCTTCAACATCGAGTCCCTCGCGGTCGGCACCACCGAGCACCCGGACATCTCCCGGATGACGATCGTGGTGAACGTCGCCGAGCTGCCGCTCGAGCAGGTCACCAAGCAGCTGAACAAGCTGATCAACGTGCTGAAGATCGTCGAGCTGGAGCAGCCGGCGTCGGTCCAGCGCGAGCTGGTGCTGGTCAAGGTCCGCGCGGACGCCGAGACGCGCTCGCAGGTCCTCGAGACCGTCACGCTGTTCCGTGCCAAGGTGGTGGACGTCGCGCCCGACGCGGTCACGATCGAGGCCACCGGCAACCGCGACAAGCTGGACGCGTTCATCAAGGTGCTCGAGCCGTTCGGCATCAAGGAGCTCGTCCAGTCCGGCATGGTGGCGATCGGACGCGGCGCCCGGTCCATCACCGACCGGTCGCTGCGCGCGATCGAGCGCAGCGCCTGAACCGACGCCCGACCGGGCGCGCGGCCCGGCCCGAGACGTAAAACCACATCGAAGAAAGGCAACAGCACTGTGGCTGAGATGTTCTACGACGACGCCGCCGACCTGAGCGTGATCCAGGGCCGGCACGTCGCGATCATCGGGTACGGCAGCCAGGGGCACGCGCACGCGCTGTCGCTGCGCGACTCCGGCGTCGACGTGCGGGTCGGGCTCCGCGAGGGGTCGGCCAGCCGGGAGAAGGCGGAGGCCGAGGGCCTGCGCGTGGTCACCCCGGCGGAGGCGGCCGAGGAGGCCGACCTCGTCATGCTGCTGGCCCCCGACCACCACCACCGCGAGATCTTCGAGAAGGACATCAAGCCGGCCCTCGTCGAGGGCGACGCGCTGTTCTTCGGGCACGGCTTCAGCATCCGGTACGGGCTCGTCCAGCCGCCGGAGGGCGTGGACGTGGCGATGGTCGCGCCGAAGGGCCCGGGCCACCTCGTCCGCCGCCAGTTCGTCGCGGGCCGCGGCGTCCCGGTGATCGTGGCGGTGGAGAAGGACGCCACCGGCAACGCGTGGCCGCTGGCGCTGTCGTACGCCAAGGGCATCGGCGGCCTGCGCGCCGGCGGTATCAAGACGACCTTCACCGAGGAGACCGAGACCGACCTGTTCGGCGAGCAGGCCGTGCTGTGCGGCGGCGCGTCCGAGCTGGTCAAGGCCGGGTTCGAGGTGCTGACCGAGGCCGGCTACCAGCCGGAGGTCGCCTACTTCGAGGTGCTGCACGAGCTGAAGCTGATCGTCGACCTCATGTACGAGGGCGGCATCTCCAAGATGTACTGGTCGGTCTCCGACAACGCCGAGTACGGCGGCTACAGCCGCGGCCCGCGCGTGATCACGCCGGAGACGAAGGCCGCGATGAAGAAGATCCTCGGCGAGATCCAGTCCGGCGAGTACGCCAAGGAGCTGGTGGAGGAGTTCGAGGGCGGCCAGGCCCAGTTCGGCAAGTACCGCGAGCAGCTCGCCGAGCACCCGATCGAGAAGACCGGTGCGGAGCTGCGCCCGATGATGAGCTGGATCAACGACTAGCAGGAGTTCGTGGCGGGGGCGGGCGCGCGGCGCCCGCCCCCGTTCTCGCTTTTCAGCGCTGGGCGGGCGAGCGGGAGAGGCGGCGGCGGAGGCGGGCGCGCAGGGACGTGGCACCGGCGTCCTCGCGGACGACCAGCGCCAGGTGGCCGCCCTTGGTGAAGTACACCGAGACGTGGTGGTCGCCGACGGGGCGCCGCTGCGGCGCGGTCTTCAGGCCGTCGGCGCGGCGCGAGCCGAAGCGGGCCTCCCGGGTGACGCCGTGCGCGGTCGCGGCGACGTGCACGTCCCAGCGGCCGGGCTCGACGCCGGCCGGGTCGGCGAGCGCCTCGAACCCGCCGGTCCCGGTGCCGGGCGCGGAGCGCGGGCCGGCGGGGAAGACGTGCTCCTTGCCGGTGGTCCGCTCGCGCAGGACGACCTCGACGGCCGTCCGGTTCGTCTCGACGCGCTCCAGCATCGCGGTGCCGCGGATCCGCACCCGCTTGCCGTGCCAGGACACGGCGTCGAGGCGGTGCTCGACGCCGACCTCGGTGGTGATGTCGGCGTCCTGCCGGGGAACGCCGCGCAGGTAGGGGTACATCGCGTAGATCCGGCCGCCGACCACGACGGCGCCGGCGGGGCTGCCCTCCACCTCGTCGCGGATCAGCCGCTCCAGCTCGTCGCGCAGGCCGTACTGGATGCAGAACGCGCGCAGCCGGTCGGCGGCGGGCAGCGCGGCGCGGGCGGCGTCGCTGAGGCCCTCGTCGCCGATGACCCGGCGGGTGCCGTCGACGAGCCGCTCCCGCTGCCGGCGGTCGAGGTCGAGGTACCGGTGGTCGTACACGCGCAGGACGTCGCGCAGGACGCTGATCGTGCTGTCGGAGGTCACGCTTCTCTCCTGATCGTCCGGGGACATGGTCACGGTAAGGCGTGAGATGGTCGCGCACAGTGAAATTCCGGTAGCGTGTCCTTCGGGATGCATACGCGGTATTGCGCAAGGGATACCGCGTATGCATACTCGGTGTCCATGTCCATACGTCACGGCCTGCTGGCCCTGCTGTCCCAGGGCCCCCGCTACGGCTACCAGCTGCGCGCCGAGTTCGAGGCGTCCACCGGATCGTCCTGGCCGCTCAACATCGGGCAGGTGTACTCGACGCTGTCCCGGCTCGAACGCGACGAGCTGGTCACCCGCGTCGGGGCCGACGACGAGGGCCGGTTCGTCTACCGGATCACCCCGGCCGGCGAGGCGGACGTGCGGGAGTGGTTCGCCACCCCGGTGGCCCGCGCCGACCGGCCCCGCGACGAGCTGGCGATCAAGCTCGCGATGGCCGTCACCACGCCCGGCGTGGACGTCCGGCAGGTCGTCCAGGCGCAGCGCACCGCCACCCTGCGCACCCTGCAGGACCTCACCCGGGTGAAGGCCGCGGCGCCCGCCGACCCCGCCGACCAGGGCGACCGCGCGTGGCGGCTCGTCCTGGAGTCGATGATCTTCCAGACGGAGGCCGAGGTCCGCTGGCTCGACCACTGCGAGGCGTTCGTCGCCCGGACCGCCCCCGCCGCGCCCGCGGCCCCGCCGGCCGACGCGCCGCTGGACGCGCCGATCGGGGAGACGAGCCGGTGAGCGTGCTGGTGATGCGGGACGTGTCCCGCGACCACGGGACGGGCGCCGGGCTCGTGCACGCCCTGCGGAACGTGAGCCTGGACGTCGCGGAGGGCGAGTTCGTCGCGGTGATGGGCCCGTCCGGCTCCGGCAAGTCGACGCTGCTGACGCTCGCCGGCGGGCTGGACACCCCGACGTCCGGCCGGATCACCGTCGCGGGTGCCGACATCGGCGCGCTCGGCGCGGCCGCCCGGTCGGCGCTGCGGCGCCGCGCCGTCGGCTACGTGTTCCAGGACCTCAACCTCATCCCCGCGCTCACCGCGGCGGAGAACGTGATGCTGCCGCGCGAGCTCGACGGCGCCCGCGCGCGCCGGGCCCGCCGCCAGGCGCACAAGGCGCTCGCCTCCGTCGGCGCCGGCGACCTGGCCGACCGGTTCCCCGACGAGCTGTCGGGCGGGCAGCAGCAGCGCGTCGCGATCGCCCGCGCGATCATCGGCGACCGCCGGCTCCTGCTCGCCGACGAGCCGACCGGCGCCCTCGACAGCCACGCCGGCGAGGAGATCATGCGGCTGCTGCGGTCCCGCTGCGACGAGGGCGCCGCCTGCCTGATGGTCACGCACGAGTCGCGGCACGCCGCGTGGGCCGACCGGGTCGTGTTCCTGCGGGACGGCCGGATGGTCGACTCCACCCCCGGCCGCACCGGCCCCGAGACGCTCCTGGAGGCCGGGTGAGCGCCTACGGCGCCGCGCTGCGGCTGGCCCGCCGGGACGCGCTGCGCGCCAAGGGCCGCACCGCGCTCGTGGTGTGCATGATCGGCCTGCCCGTGATGGCGATCGTCGCGCTGGCCGTGCTCTACGAGACCAGCGCCTGGTCGGCGCGGGAGTCGCTGCCCTACGAGATCGGCGCCGCCGACGCCCGGCTCACCGGCGCGGGGCACGCCCCGGTCGGGCAGACCGCCGACGACCAGGAGATCATCACCGGGCCGGGCGCGTCCGGCGGCGGCGCGTCCGGCGGCGGAGAGCCGGGCGGGGACGACGCCGGGCGGCCCTGGACCACGCCGGAGATCACCCGGCGGGTCGCCGCCGCGTTCGGGCCGTCGGCGCGCGTCCAGCCCTTGGAGACCGGCGGGCACGTCGCGCTCAGGACCGCCCGCGGCTACCGCGGCGCCGACCACATCGGCCTCGACCTGCGCGACCCCATGACCCGCGGCATCCTCGACGTCACCGGCGGCCGCGCGCCCGCGAGGCCCGGCGAGGTCGCGCTCGCGCCCTCGCTCGGCTTCCCGATCGGCGCGACCGTCCAGATCGACCGGTCGGGGACGACCGGACGCGTCGTCGGGCACGTCCGGGACCCGCGCGAGCCCGGCAGGGCCGTCGCCCTCACCCTGCCCGGCGCGGTGCCGGACGCGCCCTCCCCCCGCCCGCAGTGGCTGGTCGCCGGCGCCGGCCCGGTGACCTGGGACGAGGTGACCGCGCTCAACAGGAGCGGGATCACCGTGCTGTCCCGCGCCGTCGTGTCCGACCCGCCGCCGGGGGCCCGCGCGGCGTCGGGCCCGGCGTCCGGCCCGGGCGGCGCCGCCGTCGCGGTCGTCGCGATGGCCGTCGCCGTGGTC
>NZ_WBMR01000103.1:19203-31968 GCF_008923365.1 Actinomadura montaniterrae | reverse complement strand
GTGCAGGCGGCCGCCGCGCCGAGGCCCGCCGCCGGGTGTACCCCGGTGGCCAGCGCCGTGACGACCAGCGGCCCGGTGACGAAGATGCCCTCGTCCACGACGGACTCGAACGAGAACGCCGTGTGCAGCCGGGTGGGGGAGTCGCGCAGGACGTGCGACCAGCGCGCCCGCACCCACGCGCCCAGCGACACCTGCGTCAGCCCGGCGGCCGCGGCGGCGGGGAACAGCGTCCACACCGGCAGCCCGGCCAGCGCGAAGACGATCAGCACGGCGAAGCTCGCGGTGTTGGCCAGCACGAGCGGGACGAGGACGCGGCGCTGCCCGTACCGGTCGGCGTACCGGGCGCTGAGCGGGGCGCCGACCGCGTAGGCGATGGACAGCGTCGCGGTCACGGATCCGGCGATACCGTACGATCCGGTAACCGCGGACACGAGAAGGACGATGCCGATCCCCACCATGGACATCGACATGCGGCCGACGAACCCGGCGGCGACGAACGGCCGGGCGCCGGGAACCGACAGCAGCTCCCGGTACGGACCGGACATCCGCGACTCCCCTCCCCACCGGGAGGAGGGCGCCCCCGGCCCCCATCGTTCGACTTCAGCCCCATGATCACGTTACCTGGGGGAAAGAAGTGCCAAGACGTGTAACTCACCCGTAGCGACACTCGTTGGGAAATGTTGTGGCTCCTCCATCAGCACCGCGCGCGGCCGAGGGCGGGGCGCCGGACGCCGCGGCCCCCGTCGGGGCGCCCGCCGCGCGCCCGCCCCGGCAGAGGCCGCAGAAGAAGAAGCGCAAGGGCCGGACGTCGCAGGGCGCCCCGGCGGGCCCGGCGCGCAAGGGTCCGCACCGTGTCCTGCCGCCGCTCATCGCGACGATCGCCGCGCTCGCCGTCGCCAGCACGTCCGCCGGCGTCTACGCGGCGCTGACCACGGACGGCTCGGGGCACGCCGCCTCGCCCGGCGCGCGGCACGGCGACACCCCGCCGAGCGCGGGCCAGGGCGACCCGGTGAAGGTCGTCGACGACGGGCAGGTCGCGCCGCTGCGCCGGGTCGTCCCGCCGGACGTGCTCGCCGCCGAGGCCGGGTCCATCTCCGCCGCCAAGATCGCCAAGATCGCGAAGCTGAAGAAGGTCCGCGACGTCGTGGCGGTCGCCGGCGGGGCCGTCCAGCTCCAGGGCCGGCAGGTGAACGCGTTCGCCGTCGACCCGTCCTCGTTCCGCTCCTGGACGCCGCCCGGCACCGCGAAGCGGACCGACCTGTGGGCGGCGCTCGCCGCCGACCGGTTCGTCGTGTCGCCGGACGCCGCCAAGCAGCTGCAGCTGACCCAGGGCTACGAGTACCCGGTGGTCGGCCGGACGATCCCGAAGCTGACCATGGGCGGCTCCGGCGACCTCGGCCTGCCCGGGATCAACATGCTGGTCAGCAAGAGGTCCGGCACGCAGATGGGTCTCGTCCCGAACGTCGCGGTGCTCGTGAACGCGCCCGGGGTGAGCCCGGCGAAGGTCGTCGCGGCGGTCCGCAAGATCCTCGGCGCGGGCGCGAACGTGGTGAACCTGCACGACGCCAAGTACCAGTCGTCCGGCACCGGCGGGAAGGCGACCAGCTACCTGGACCTGTACAAGCAGGCCGCCACCACCTGCCCCGGCCTGTCCTGGACGGTGCTCGCCGCGATCGGGCAGGTCGAGAGCGACCACGGCCGCAACGCCGGCCGCTCCAGCGCCGGCGCGCTCGGCCCGATGCAGTTCATGCCGGCCACGTGGAAGACCTACGGGGTGGACGGCGACGGGGACGGCAAGGCCGACATCATGAACCCCTACGACGCGATCCCGGGCGCGGCGAAGTACCTGTGCGCGAACGGCGCGGGCCGCGGCGGGCAGCAGCTGTACCGGGCGGTCTGGCACTACAACCACGCCGACTGGTACGTCCAGAAGGTCCTGAACCTCGCGAAGGCGTACGCGGCCCGGTTCAGCTGATCAGCTGATCCGGGCGGCCGGTGCTCCACCCGTGGCGGGGCACCGGGAGGGGGGCTGGTTGGATGGAGGCATGACGTCTCACGACGCGTTGCTTCTGCTGTCCTTCGGGGGGCCGGAGGGGCCCGAGGACGTGATCCCGTTCCTGGAGAACGTCACCCGGGGCCGCAACATCCCGCGCGAGCGGCTGGAGAAGGTCGGCGAGCACTACCACCTCTTCGGCGGGGTCAGCCCGATCAACCGGCTGTGCCGGGAGCTGAAGGCGGCCATCGAGGCCGACTTCGCCGCCCACGGCGTCGACCTGCCGGTGTACTGGGGCAACCGGAACTGGACCCCGTACCTCGCCGACACCGTCCGGCAGATGCGCGACGACGGGATCCGGCGCGCGGCTGCGTTCGTCACGTCCGCCTACAGCGGCTACTCCACGAACGACCAGTACCTCCAGGACATCGCGCGCGCACGCGAGGAGGTCCCCGGCGCACCCGAGATCGACAAGCTGCCCGTCTACTGCGACCGCCCCGGCTTCCTCGACCCGTTCGTGGACGCGACGCGGGACGCGCTCGGCCGGCTCCCCGGCGGCGCGCGGCTGCTGTTCACCGCGCACAGCGTCCCGCTGGCGCAGCCGAACCGGGAGCTGTACGTCGCCGAGCTGGAGGAGGCCGCCCGGACCGTCGCGGACCGCGCCGCCCCCGGCACCCCGTGGGACCTCGTCTACCAGAGCCGCAGCGGCCCGCCGTCCCAGCCGTGGCTGGAGCCGCAGATCACCGACCACCTGGAGAAGCTCGCCGGCGAGGGGGTCCGCGCGGCGGCGGCCGTGCCGATCGGGTTCGTCTCCGACCACATGGAGGTCAAGTACGACCTCGACGTGGAGGCGGCCGGACGCGCCGCCGACCTGGGCATCGCGTTCGTCCGGGCGGCGACGCCCGGCGGCGACCCGCGCTTCGCCGCACTGCCGCGCCTACTGATGGAGGAGGGGAATTGAGCCTGCCCGAGGAGCTGCTGGAGCTGGCCGCCGCGACCGCCCGGGAGGCCGGCCGCATGCTGGTCGACAAGCGCCCGGCCGGCGGCCCGGACGTGGTGCAGACCAAGTCGTCCCCGACCGACGTCGTCACCCAGATGGACCGCGCCGCCGAGGCGCTGATCATCGAGCGGATCCGGGCCGCCCGCCCGGACGACGCGTTCCTCGGCGAGGAGGGCGGCGAGCACGGCGGCGGCAGCGGCGTCCGCTGGGTGATCGACCCGATCGACGGGACCGTCAACTACCTCTACGACCTGCCGGACTGGGCGGTCAGCATCGCCGCCGAGGTCGACGGCGAAGCCGTCGCGGGCGCGGTGGAGATGCCGCGGCGCGGCGAGTCGTACACGGCCTCCCGCGGCGGCGGGGCGCTGCTGCACACCGCGTCCGGCACCCGCGAGCTGCGGGTGACCGAGCGGGTGCCGCTCGCCCAGGCCCTGGTGGCGACCGGGTTCGGCTACGACGCCGTGCGGCGCGCCGCGCAGGCGCGCGTGCTCACCGGGGTGCTCCCCGCCGTCCGGGACATCCGGCGCGGCGGCTCCTGCTGCGTGGACCTGTGCTCGCTGGCCGCCGGGCGCCTCGACGCCTACTACGAGCGCGGCGTCCAGGCGTGGGACATCGCCGCCGGCGCGCTGATCGTCCAGGAGGCGGGCGGGCGCGTCGAGGGCCTGCACGGCGCCGCGCCGGGGCCGGAGCTGACCATGGCGGCCGGGCCGGGCACGTTCGAGGCCCTGCACGACCTGCTGGCGCCCCTCGACCCCCTCACGGACTAGCGCCGGCCCTCACGGGCCGGCGAGGGCCGGGCCGGCGGGGCCGGGGGACGAGAAGAGCCCGGGACATGGGGCGTCCCGGGCTCCCTGCGGTGGGCGTCTCAGTCGCAGCGGGGTGGTTCGACGCCGATGTCGTTGTTCGCTGCGATCCGGCGCAGTTCGTTGATCTCCTCCTGACGGATGTCCGCCAGGTAGGTGTCGCCTTCCGCGTGGGCGCTGCGCAGCGACGCGTACGCGTCGTCGAGTCGCTGCTGAATCGTGCGTGACAACTCGCCCATGGGCCTCCTCCCGGATCGTGCCCATGCCTACCCAGCCGTAGGCTGAAGGTAAACCTGTTCGCCGGTGCAATTTTCGCGGATCCTTACGCCGCCAGTTAACGCGGCGCGGCGAACGCCACCTTGAACAGGTGTTTACGGGCGTCTTACGACTTCCGTGGCATACCTGGGACCACGGGGCGGACCGCGCCCCGACCGGAGGGGGACGCAGAGTGCGTGTTCTAGTCGTCGAGGACGAGCGGGTGCTCGCCGACGCGATCGCGACCGGGCTGCGCCGCGAGGCGCTCGCCGTGGACGTGGCCTACGACGGCGCCGGCGCCCTGGACCGCGCCGGGGTGAACGAGTACGACGTGATCGTCCTGGACCGCGACCTGCCGCGGGTGCACGGCGACGACGTGTGCAAGCAGCTGGTGGCGCAGCGCTACCCCGCGCGGATCATCATGCTGACCGCCGCCGGGGAGCTGGACGACCGGGTCGAGGGGCTGTCCATCGGCGCCGACGACTACCTGGCCAAGCCGTTCGCCTTCGCCGAGCTGATCGCCCGGGTGCGGGCGCTCGGCCGCCGCGCCGCGGCGCCGCTGCCGCCGGTGCTGGAGCGCTCCGGCGTCGCGCTCGACCCGGCCCGCCGCGAGGTGACCCGGGACGGGCGGGTGGTGGAGCTGACCCGCAAGGAGTTCGCGGTGCTGGAGGTGCTGCTCAGCGCGGACGGCGCCGTCGTCAGCTCCGAGCAGCTGCTGGAGAAGGCCTGGGACGAGCACATCGACCCGTTCACCAACGTCGTCCGCGTGACGATGATGACGCTGCGCAAGAAGCTCGGCGACCCCCCGGTCATCGAGACCGTGCCCGGAGTGGGATACCGCCTTTGACTTCCGAATCCGCACCGCAGAACGAGCCGAACGGGCAGCACGGGCAGCACGCGCCGGGTGGGCCGGGCGAGCCGGCGTCCCGGCAGACGCAGCCGGGGGCGGACGAGCGGTCCGCGCGTCCCGGCCGGTGGCGGCGCCCCGGCCCGCAGCAGGTCCCGGGCCCGGAGCTGGGCGGCAGGACCGCGTGGCGCGGCGAGGGCGGCGTGTCGTTCGGCGAGCTGAAGAAGCTGCCCGGCCGGATGAGCGTCCGGCTGCGGCTGACCCTGCTGTACGGGCTGCTGTTCTTCATGGCCGGGGCGCTGCTGCTGTTCGTGATGTCGGTGCTGATGGCCAACATCCTCGGCAACGTCAAGGTCATCGGCCTCGGCATCACCGACGCCGAGGCCGCCGAACTGCAGCACCAGTTCGTCGAGCAGACGATGAAGCAGCTGGTCGGCCGGTCCCTGATGGCGCTCGCCGGGGTCGGGGTGATCACCCTCGTGCTCGGCTGGTTCGTCGCCGACCGGGCGCTCAGCCCGCTGCAGCGGGTCACCACGACGGCCCGCCGGCTGTCGGAGAGCACCCTGCACGAGCGGATCGCGCTGGAGGGCCCCGACGACGAGATCAAGGAGCTGGCCGACACCTTCGACGCGATGCTGGAGCGGCTCGGCCAGGCCTTCGACTCCCAGCGCCGGTTCGTCGCGAACGCCTCGCACGAGCTGCGCACCCCGCTCGCGATCAACCGGACGCTGCTGGAGGTCGCGCTCGGCGACCCGGAGGCGTCCGACGACCTGCGCACCGTCGGCAGGACGCTGCTCGCCACCAACGCCCGGCACGAGCGGCTCATCGAGGGCCTGCTGCTGCTCGCCCGCAGCGAGCGGGAGCTGACCACCCGCAACCCCGTCGACCTCGCCGAGGTCGCCGCGACGGTGCTGGAGCACTCGGCGCGCCGCGAGCACGACAACGACGTGGCGGTGCACCGGGAGCTGACGTCCGGGACGGCGCTCGGCGACCCGGTGCTGCTGGAGCACCTGGTGTCCAACCTGGTCGAGAACGCGGTCAAGCACAACGACGCCGAGGGCGGCGAGCTGTGGATCCGCACCGGCATGCTCGACGGCTACGCCACCGTCCAGGTGGAGAACACCGGCCCGGTGGTGCCCGCCTACGAGGTCGAGCGGCTGTTCGAGCCGTTCCGGCGGCTGAACGCCGACCGGGTCGAGTCCGCGAAGGGCGCGGGCCTCGGGCTGTCGATCGTCCGCTCGGTGGTGCTGGCGCACCGCGGCGCGGTGTACGCGGTGCCGCGGCCGGGCGGCGGGCTGATCGTCACCGTCCGGCTCCAGCCCGGCTGAGGTCCCGGGCCCGCTACTTCAGCGCCGCGCTCGCGACGGTCGGGTCGCCGTCGTAGTCCGGTTTCAGGTTCACGTACTTGGCGCTGACGAGCGCTCCGGCGCCGTCGTAGGCGAGCGGGATGAGCGCCATGTCGTCCAGCGCCGTCTTCTCGGCCTGCTTGTACAGGCCGGTGCGGGACGACGCCTGGGACGTGCGGACCGCGTTGGAGATCAGGTTGTCGAAGCCGGAGTTCTTCCAGCCGGACAGGTTGTAGTAGTCGTTCTTGGGGGTCGCGACGATGGTGCCGCCCAGCAGCGGCCACAGCATCGTGTAGGGCGCGGGGTAGTCGGGGCCCCAGGAGAACAGGGCGAGCCCGGACGCGTCGTCCGCCGCGACGGTGCTGCGGAACCTGGTGAAGTCGGGGACCTGCACGATCTTCACGTTCCAGCCGAGGACCGACTCCAGCCGGTCGACGATGGCCTGGGCCGCGGCCTGGTTGCTGGCCAGCTGCTGCTGCGTGTACAGCCGGACGATCGTGCCCGTGCCGAGACCGGCCTGCGCGGCGGACGTCTTCGCCTTGACCGGGTCCGTCGCGTCGCAGGACGCGCACACGCCGGGCTTGCCGAATCCGGGGATCGAGGGCGGGACGATCCCGTGCGCGGGCCGCACGGCGGGCCCCCACACCTGCGCGAGCTGGGTGCGGTCCAGCGCGTAGGAGACCGCGAGCCGGGCCTCCTTCGACTTCATGGGCCCGCGCGCGGTGATCGGGACGAGCATCCGGGTGTACGGCAGCGTGGTCATCACGAGCCCGCTCGTGCCGCGCGCGCTTGCGAGGTCGGTGCCGCGCAGCGCGGCCCAGCCGGTCTCGCCCGAGGCGAACTGCGCGCGTCCCTGGGCGGTGTCCGACGTCAGGTCGACCTCGACGCCGTCGAGCTTCGTCTTCGTGAACGCGTACCGGGCGTTGCGGACCAGCATCGCGCTCTTGCCCTTGGTGTAGGCCTGGAGCTTGAACGGCCCGTTGCCGACGGGGCTCATGTTGAAGGTCTGGTTGGTGGACGGCCCGGCCGCGCGCGGGACCGGCGCGAAGACCGGATCGGCGAGGCGGGCGGGGAAGTCGCAGCTCGGCGTGGTGAGCCGCACGGTCAGCGTGTCGCCCGTCGCCTGCACGCCGGACAGCGCGTCGGCCTTGCCCGCCGAGACGTCCGAGTAGCCGTCGATGTCGGTCATCAGGATGGGGCCGGCGCCGGTCGCGGTCGCGGCGCTGCGCGCCCAGCCGCGCGCGAACGCCGCCGCGTCCACTGGCTCGCCGTCGCTGAAGGTCGTCCCGCCCCGGATGGTGATCGTCCAGTTGGTGCAGGACGCGTCGGGGCGGATGTTCGTGGCGAGGCGGTTGGCCATGGTGCCGTCCGGGCGGGTCTCGGTGAGCCCGGTGAACAGCTGCTTGCCGAGGAACCGCTCGGTGCCGCTGAAGCTGTGCGACGGGTCGATGGCGCCCTGGTCGCTGCTCACGTCCGTCACCGACATCCGCAGGGTCCCGCCGGTCCGGCCCGCGGGCGGGGCGGGATCGTGACCGCCGTCCCCGTTCATGCTGACGATGACCAGGGTCGCGGTGAGCGCGAGCGCCACGGCGGCGGCGCCGCCCGCGCCGGCCAGGACGCCGATCCGCTTGCGCGACCGGGTGCCGGGCGGCTTCGTCATGTCGACCCCGGGCCCCGGTGGGCCCTGCTGCTGCCCGGACGGCCACGTCGACGCTCCCGCGTAGGCGGACGGCCCGGACCACGGCCCGCCCGGCGCCTGCGGCTGCTGCTGCGCCTGCGGCTGCGGCACGGGCATCTGCGCCGGGGGCGGCGGCAGCTGGTGCAGCGGCGGGGGCGGCTGCACCAGCTGCGGATGCGAGCCGAGCGCCTGCGGCGTCAGCGGCTGCCGGACGCCCAGCGGCGACTGCGCCGCCAGCAGCCGCGCCGAGTCCGCGGCGGCCGTCTCCGCGCCCCGGCTGAGCATCTCGTCGGCCCCGTCGCCGCCCGCGCCGCCGGGCTTCGGCGGGTTCCCCGCCAGCGTCAGCAGCGTCGCCAGGACCTGCTGCGACGCGGGCCGCAGCGCCGGATCCTTGCTCAGGCAGTCCGCCACGACGCCGCGCAGCGGCTCCGGCATCATGCCGAGGTCCGGCGCCATGTTCAGGATGCGGTGCATGACCGCCGGGATCGAGTCCTGCCCGAACGCCGGACGCCCCGTCGCGGCGAACGCCATCGTCGCGCCCCAGGCGAACACGTCGGCCGCCGGGCCGACCGGCGCCCCCGAGATCTGCTCCGGCGCCATGTACGCGGGCGTCCCCACGGCGGTGCTGGACAGCGTGCCCGTCGCGTCGAGCGCCCGGGCGATGCCGAAGTCGATCACCCGCGGCCCGTCCGCGGCGAGCAGCACATTCGCCGGCTTGAAGTCGCGGTGGACGACCCCGGCCTGGTGGATGGCCGCCAGCGCGGTCATCGTCCCGATCGCCAGCCGGTCCAGGTCGGCGCCACGCCGCGGGCCGCCGTCCGCCAGCGCCGCCGACAGCGACGGGCCGTCGATGTACTCGCTGACGATGTAGGGCCGGTCGCCCTCGACGTCGGAGTCCAGGATGCGGGCCGTGCAGAACGCCGAGACCCGCTGCGCCACCGCGACCTCGGCCGCGAACCGCGACCGGGCCTTCGGGTCGGTGCTGAAGCGCGCGTGCAGCAGCTTCACCGCGACCCGGTGGCCCGGTTCGTCCTCGGCGAGGTAGACCGCGCCCTGCCCGCCCTCCCCGAGCAGGCCCGTCAGCCGGTAGTCGCCCAGCCTTTCCGGATCGCCCGGGCGGAGCGGGCGGATGTCGGCCATCGGAATCCTTCGGGGAGGGGGCGGAGGTCGTCGGTGTCCGGGTCCGGTCAGCGCGGGACGGCGGTCACTCGCTCACCGTCCCGGACGCCGCCGGGGTCACCGCGGTGCGGGTCTCCCGCCACTCCCACCGCATGCTGCTGCCGCCGGGGTTGACGAACCTGACGTAGCCGGGCGCGCAGTTCTCCGTCTTCTGCCCCGCCATCGGCGTCTCCTGGTACTCGACGTAAGTACTGCTCTCGTCGCCGGACAGGAGCGAGAGGTTCGTGTAGCAGGTCGGCTGCACGCTGCCGTAGTCGTACTTCGCGGTGCCGTGCGTGTAGACCAGCGCGAACTCCGCCTTGAAGTTCTGGTGGCCGGCGGGCGCATTCGGCTGGTAGCCGTTGCCGTCCCAGACGCCGACCAGCCCGCCCCGGGCCGGGGCCGTCGTCGTGTCGTCGGTCGGCGGCGTGTAGACCGACGACGTCGGCGGCGTCGGACCCGCGTCGTCGTCGCTGTTGGAGGCGATGATGACGAACACCACCACGCCGATGATCGCCAGCAGCGCCAGCGCGCCGCAGCCGATCGCGATGGCCGGACCCGGCGAGCTCGACTTGGCGGGCGGCGGCCCGTAGGACGGCGGCGGCTGCATCGGCTGCATCGGGGGCCGCTGCCCGATCGGCATGTTCGGCGGCGGCGGGGGCTGCATGCCGCCCTGGTACATCGGCATCGGCGGCGGCGTGATCGGCTGGGGGGGCGGCGTCGCCGGCCCGCCCATGCCGCCCTGCATGCCGCCCTGCATGCCGCCGCCCTGCATGCCGCCGCCCTGCATGCCGCCCTGGTGCAGCGGCATCGGCGGCGGGGTGATCGACTGCTGCGGCGGCTGCGGGCGCGGCGCCGGCGGCACCCGCGGCGGCGCCGGCATCTGCGCGGCGATCCGGGTGCCCTGGTTGAGCAGGTCCTCCTGCCCGGCCCCCGGGTTCGACGGCGCGGCGCCGACCGCCCCGAGCAGGTTCAGCAGCAGCTGCGGCGCCGGCGGGCGCAGCCCCGCGTCCTTGGACAGGCACCGCGCGACCAGGTCGCGGACCGGGCCGGGCGGCAGCGCCGACAGGTCCGGGTCCTCGTTGAGGATGCGGTTGATGATGACCGGCAGCGTGTCGGCCTCGAACGGCGACTGCCCGGTCGCCGCGAACACCATCGTCGCGCCCCAGGCGAAGATGTCCACCGCCGGTGTCAGCGGCGCGCCGGTCAGCTGCTCGGGCGCGAGGTAGCCGGGCGTGCCGACGACCATCCCCGTCGCGGTGACGGCGCTCTCCTGCGAGTTGACCGTCCGGGCGATGCCGAAGTCCACGACGCGCGGGCCGTCGGACGCCAGCATGACGTTGTTGGGCTTGAAGTCGCGGTGCACGATCCCGGCCTCGTGGATGGCCGCGAGGGCCGTCACCGTGCCGATCGCGAGCCGCTCCAGCTCGTCGGCGCCGAGCGGGCCGTTGTGCGCGACCACGTCGTGCAGCGACGGGCCGTCGATGAACTCGCTGACGACGTACGGCTGGTCGCCGTGCACGTCGGCCTCGAGCACCCGCGCCGTGCAGAACGGCTCCACCCGCTGCGCCGCCGACACCTCGCGGGTGAAGCGGGCGCGCGCCGCGGGGTCGTTCGCCATCTGGGCGTGCAGCAGCTTGATGGCCACGTACTCGCCGCCCGGGGCCCGGCCCAGGAAGACCGCGCCCTGCCCCCCGGCGCCGAGCCGGCCGACGACCTCGAACTGACCCAGTGCCCTGGGATCGCCCGGCTCCAGCGGAGCGGCATCCGGCATCTGATCCTCCAGTGACCCGCAGTGATGTCCCGCGACATGGTGCGTCCGGACCCCGTCGTAAGGCCCGGGCGCCCGTACCGGCCCCGCCGGTGCCGGCGAGCCCGGCCCCCGACCTCAGGCGGGCACGATATCGCGTTAGTTCAGACGTTTCACCGAAGCGTCTGGTTCAGCGGTCCACCAGCCGGTTCGAGCCGTCCCGCGCGCCGCGGGCCGGTCGGCGCGCGCAACGCTCCCGGGGCGGGTATGATCCCCGCCGCCGCGGGAACCCCGGCAGGCGCCACCGGCCCTTCGGGAGCATGCCGGAGCGCCGGGCGGGCGTGTGAGGGACGACACAACGCGAGGATGGGAAACGGGTGATCGGTGTCACTCGTGGGAACGGTCGCGCCTCGTGTGTCACAGCTCACCAACCGTGACAGAATTTCCCGCCCGGATCGGGCACAAGAACGGTCCCCCGAGCGTTAGTTCCGCGCGACGGGGCGCATAAAGCACTGAGGGGGATGGAGATAGAAGATGGCGACCGACTACGACAGCCCACGCAAGACAGACGACGACCTGAGCGAGGACAGCCTCCAGGAGCTCCAGGCCCGGCGCGCCGACAAGGCCGCCAGCATCATCGACGAGGACCTGGACGCCGGTGAGGTCGCCGAGCTGCCCGGCGCCGACCTGTCCAACGAGGAACTGACCTTCCGGGTCGTCCCCCGGCAGGCCGACGAGTTCACCTGCACGCGCTGCTTCCTGGTGCACCACCGCAGCCAGCTGGCCACCGAGAAGAACGGCCAGCCGATCTGCCGCGAGTGCGCCGCCTGACACGTCCGGGATGACACGTCCGAGGGGAGCGTCCCTTCGGAGAGGCGCCACCGGGAGCGGCATGACGGGAGAACTGGAACGACGGCACGACGACGTGGAGCCGGCGCACGGCGGCGGCTCCACGGAGGTCGGCGAGCTGATCGGCAGGCTCGCCGGCGACGAGGAGATGGACCGGGAGACCCGGAGGCGGCTGCTCGGCCGGCTGGCCCGGCTGCTCGGGCAGGGCGCCCGCCGGGCCGGCGCCGCCGGGATCGCCCGCGGCCGCCTGCTCGCCGACCTGCTCATCGAGGCGGCCCCGCACATCCCGATCCGCGATCTGGAGACGCTGAGCCGCCACCACCACGGGCTGGCCGGCGAGGACCTCGCCGACAACCTGGTGAAGGTGGCGGGCAACGCCACCACCGCCGTGGGCGCGGCGGGCGGCGCGCTCGCCGCGGTGGAGTTCGCCGCTCCGCCGCTGCTGCTGACCGCCCCCGCCCAGATCGCCGCCGAGACCCTCGTGGTCGCGGCGATCGAGGTGAAGCTGATCGCCGAGCTGCACGAGGTGTACGGGGTCAGCGTGCAGGGCTCGGGCACCGCGCGCGGCGCGGCGTTCGTCACCTCCTGGGCGCGCCAGCGCGGCGTCAACCCGCTGGAGGGCGGCACGTTCACCAGCGCGCTCGGCTCGGCGGCCAAGGCGACGCTGCGCAAGCGGATGATGCGCACGTTCGGCCGCCACCTGACGACGATGGGCCCGCTGCTGACCGGCGCCGCCGCGGGCGCCGCGCTCAACCGGGCCGCGACGAGGGCGCTCGCCGCGAAGGTCCGCCAGGACCTGCGCGGCTCGGTGGACGCCCCGCCGCGTCCCTTGCGATCAGGGCCCGGCGACCTCGACTAGGACTAGCGGCCCGGCCCCCGGCCGCGCTCGGGTGAGCGCGGCATCGCTTCGCGACCTTCCCGTCGGGAGGCTCGCCTTCGGCTTCGCCTCCCGAACGGTCAGGTGGCGCGCTCGCGCGACGGCTGAGCGTCGCGTCCCCCGGCGGCGCTCCGTCCCGCAGCCGACAAGCGTCGTGGGGGGGGGGGGGCGGGCGGGGGCCGCGGACGGCCCGGCGGTCCCGCCAAGGG
>NZ_WBMR01000103.1:0-19193 GCF_008923365.1 Actinomadura montaniterrae | reverse complement strand
CCCCTCCCGGGGGGGGGCCGGCCCGCCGCGCCCGCCCCCCCCCCACGACGCGTTCGAGCCCGATCAGGCCCGCGGGCTCAGGCGTCCACCTTCAGGTGGGACGGGAGCTCGCCGGTGCCCTTGGCCCACTGGTGGACCGCGGCCCGGGTGGCCACCAGCCGCGCGATCTCCACGCCGACGCCCACCACCACGGCCCAGCCGATCGCCTCCGACAGCGCCACGTCCGGCGACTCGGGGTTGGTCGGCGGCTCCTTGCCGGTGGTCTTCTTCCAGACGAGCGTGATCGCCTTCTTCGCGACGAAGCCGCCCGCGAAGGCCGCGGCGCCGGCCATCACGCGATAGCCGATGTCGCCCTTGTCCGCCATCATCGTCCTCCAGTCGTCCTGTCGCCTCCGACGCTACCGGAACGCCCCGCTCCGGGCGGGAAAGGCCGCCGCGTCGGCGCGGGCAAGTGGCATGCGGGCCAGGCGGATGTCAATACCATTGCCCCATGACAGAGCAGCCGCGTACGCCGAGCGTTCCTTCCAAGCCCTCCCTGGACGGCCTGGAGGACACGTGGGTACGCGCCTGGGAGGACACGGGCGTCTACCGCTTCGACCGCACCCGGCCGCGCGGCGAGGTCTACTCGATCGACACCCCGCCGCCCACCGTGAGCGGCTCCCTCCACGTCGGCCACGTCTTCTCCTACACCCACACCGACACCGTCGCCCGGTTCCACCGCATGCGCGGTCGCGCCGTCTTCTACCCGATGGGCTGGGACGATAACGGGCTGCCCACCGAGCGACGCGTGCAGAACTACTTCGGCGTGCGGTGCGAGCCGTCGCTGCCGTACGACCCGGAGTTCGAGCCGCCGGCCAAGCCCGACCCGAAGAAGCAGGTCCCGGTGTCGCGGCGGAACTTCATCGAGCTGTGCGAGCGGCTCACCGAGGTCGACGAGAAGGCGTTCGAGGAGATGTGGCGCCGGGTCGGCCTGTCGGTCGACTGGACGCACCTCTACTCCACCATCGGCGAGGCGTCCCGGACGGCGTCGCAGCGCGCGTTCCTGCGGAACCTCGCGCGCGGCGAGGCGTACGTGTCGGAGGCGCCGACGCTGTGGGACGTGACGTTCCGGACGGCCGTCGCGCAGGCCGAGCTGGAGGACCGCGAGCAGCCGGGCGCCTTCTACCGGATCCGGTTCCACGGCGACGAGCGGCCCGTCTACATCGAGACGACGCGCCCGGAGCTGCTGCCGGCGTGCGTGGCGCTGGTCGCGCACCCCGACGACGAGCGGTACCAGGAGCTGTTCGGCACGACGGTCCGGACGCCGCTGTTCGGCGTCGAGGTGCCGGTGCTCGGGCACCGGCTCGCGGAGCCGGACAAGGGCTCCGGCATCGCGATGATCTGCACGTTCGGCGACGTCACGGACGTCACCTGGTGGCGGGAGCTGAACCTGCCGACCCGCGCGGTGATCGGCTGGGACGGCCGGCTGTCGGCCGAGCCGCCGTCGGGCGTCCCGGCGGGTCCGTACGCGGAGCTGGCCGGCAAGACGGTGTTCTCCGCGAAGGAGCGCGTCGTCGAGATGCTGCGCGCGTCCGGCGACCTGGACGGCGAGCCGCGCAAGATCAGCCGTCCGGTGAAGTTCTACGAGAAGGGCAGCAAGCCGCTCGAGATCGTCACGACGCGGCAGTGGTACATCCGCAACGGCGGGCGGGACGCGGCGACCCGCGCGGAGCTGCTCGCGCGCGGCGCGGAGCTGAACTGGCATCCGCCGTACATGCGGGCCCGGTACGAGAACTGGGTGGAGGGCCTGAACGGCGACTGGCTGATCTCCCGGCAGCGGTTCTTCGGCGTGCCGATCCCGGTCTGGTACCCGCTGGACGGGTCCGGCGAGCCGCGGTACGACGCGCCGATCGTCCCGGCGGAGGACGCGCTTCCCGTCGACCCGTCCTCGGACGTCCCGCCGGGCTTCGCGGAGGACCAGCGCGGCAAGCCGGACGGGTTCATCGGGGACCCGGACGTCATGGACACCTGGGCGACGTCGTCGCTGACGCCGCAGATCGCGGGCGGCTGGGAGCGCGACGCCGACCTGTTCTCCCGGGTGTTCCCCTACGACCTGCGGCCGCAGGCCCACGACATCATCCGGACGTGGCTGTTCTCGACGGTCGTCCGGTCGCATCTGGAGCACGGGTCGCTGCCGTGGACGGACACGGCGCTGTCGGGCTGGATCCTCGACCCGGACCGCAAGAAGATGTCGAAGTCGAAGGGGAACGTCGTCACCCCGATCGACCTGCTGCGCGAGTACGGGTCGGACGCCGTCCGGTACTGGGCGGCGAGCGGCCGTCCGGGCACCGACACCGCGTTCGACACCGGCCAGATCAAGGTCGGCCGGCGGCTCGCCATCAAGATCCTCAACGCGTCGAAGTTCGTGCTGGGGCTCGGCGAGGTGGAGCGGGACGCGGCGGTGACCGAGCCGCTGGACCGGGCGATGCTGGCGTCGCTGTCCGGCGTCGTCGAGGACGCGACGGAGGCGTTCGAGGGCTACGACTACACGCGGGCGCTGGAGCGCACGGAGCGGTTCTTCTGGGAGTTCTGCGACGACTACCTGGAGCTGGTGAAGGCGCGCGCGTACGGGGAGGGGCCGGAGGCGCAGTCGGCGCGCGCGGCGCTGCGGTCGGCGCTGTCGGTGCTGCTGCGGCTGTTCGCGCCGGTGCTGCCGTTCGTGACCGAGGAGGTCTGGTCGTGGTGGCGGAAGGGCTCGGTGCACGCCGCGTCCTGGCCGCTGCCGGCCGAGCTGCCCGCGGGCGGCGACCCGGCGGTGCTCGCCGCGACCGGTGAGGCGCTGCGGCAGGTCCGCAAGGCCAAGTCGGAGGCGAAGGCGTCGATGCGCGCGGACGTGGCGCGGGCCGTGGTGCGCGGCGCGGAGGCCGGCCGGGTCTCCCGTCCGGACCTGGCCGCCGCCGGCCGGATCGCCGAGCTGACGCTGGAGAGCGCGCCCGCGGACCTGACGGTGCAGGTCACGCTGGCGCCCGCCGGCTGACACCCACGGCGGCCCCGGCCGTCCCGGCAGGTCAGCCGGGGCGGCCGCAGTCGGGGTCGGTGTGCCCGGCGGCCTTCAGCACCCCGCCGAGGACGCGGACGGCCAGGTCGCGGACGTCGTCGCGGCTCAGGTCGCCGCCCTCCAGCCAGGACGCGGTCGCGCCCTCGACGAACGACAGCCAGCCCTCCAGCGCGACGCGCAGCGCGGGCCGCGGCGCCGGCGTGCCGACCAGCCCGGTCGACATCGCGGCGAGCAGCCGCTTGCGCGAGGTGCGGTGCAGGGCGAGCACCTCGGCGTCCACGCCGACGCCGCCGCTGGTGATGGTCTGGAACGCGGAGCGGTGCGTGTCGGCCCACCAGAGGAAGCCGTCGAGGGTGCGGGCGAGCCGGTCGGCGGGGGAGTGCCCGTCGAACTCCTCGGCGAGCGCGTTCAGCGCCTGCGCGGCCGTGCCGATCACCGCGAGGAACAGGCCGCGCTTGTTGCCGAAGTAGTAGTAGATCAGGCCCTTCGCGACGCCGGCGGACGCGGCGATGTCGTCGATGGACAGCGCGTCGTAGGGGCGGTCGGCGAACAGCCGGGACGCGGCGTCGAGGATCGCCGCGCGGCGCGCGCCGCCCTTGTCGTCCCTCGCGGTGTGCGGGCCGTCCGGCCGTGTCCCGGCGGTCATCGCGCCCCCTCTTGACTTTCGTTCAACCCGGTCATCATATTAGATCCCAAGTCTAATTGGGTGGTGGCGATGGACGTGAGGCCGCGCGGCGGGACCGCCGTGAGCACCGCGGCGACGAAGGACGCGCAGGTGAGGGACAGGCGCGTGAAGGCGGACGGGGTGCGGCTGGCCGTCCGCGAACGGGGGCCGCGGACGGCCCCGGTGGTCGTGCTCGTACACGGCTACCCCGACAGCCGGGTGGTCTGGGAGCCGGTCGCGGACCTGCTCGCCGAGGACTTCCACGTCGTGACCTACGACGTGCGCGGCGCGGGCGGCTCGTCCCGGCCGCGCCGCACCCGGGCCTACGCCATGGAGAACCTCGCCGCCGACCTGGCCGCGGTGATCGACGCCGTGTCGCCCGGACGGCCCGTCCACCTGGTCGGGCACGACTGGGGCTCGGTGCAGGGCTGGGGCGCGGTCACCGGCGGCCTCGTCGAGGGACGCGTCGCCTCGTTCACCTCGATCTCCGGGCCGTGCATCGAGCACTTCGGGCAGTGGGTGCGCGACCGGCTGCGCCGCCCGACGCCCCGGCACGTCCTGCAGCTGGCCGGGCAGTTCGCGCGCTCCTGGTACCTGATGTTCGGGGCGATCCCCGGCGTCCCGCAGCTCGCCTGGCGTCTCGGGGGCGCCAGGATCTTCCCGGTCGTGATCGAGCGGATGGAGGGCGTCGAGGGCTGGCACGCCGACACCTTCCCGAAGGACGCGCTGTACGGGATGAAGCTGTACCGCGCCAACGCCGTCCGCTTCCTGCGCCCCGGATCCATGGCCACGACGGACGTCCCGGTGCAGGTCATCGCGCCGACGCGGGACGCGTTCGTCTCGCCGCACCAGTCCGCGGACCTCGCCCGGTACGCCGACCGGCTCTGGCGGCGGGAGATCCCGGTCGGCCACTGGGGCGCCGTCCGCAAGGACCCGGCGACGACCGCCGCGTGGATCGCCGAGTTCGTCAGGCACATCGAGGGCGGTCCCGAGACGGTGGCGCTGCGGGACGCGTGGGTGCCCGTCCAGGGCCGGGTCGTGGCGGCGGGGGAGTGAGGCCATGAGCGAGATCGACGAGCGGCACCCCGCCATCACCCCGCGCCGGGTGAAGTTCGACTGGACCGGCACGCCCCTGCACTGGATCCCGGACGAGCCCGTCGCCACCCACTTCATCAACGTGCTGCACTTGCTCCTGCCCGCCGGCGAACGCTGGTTCGTCCACGTCTACAAGCAGACGCTGCCCCTCGTCGAGGACGACGAGCGCCTCTACCGCGAGGTCAAGGGGTTCATGGGGCAGGAGGCCGTGCACGCCTACTCCCACCAGGGCGTCCTGGACCGGCAGATGCTCGCGCAGGGCCTCGACCCGCGCCCGCTGACGGACCGGATCGAGTGGATGTTCAAGCGGATCCTCGGCGACCGCTGCCCCGTGCCCCTCGTGTCCCGGCGCCGGTGGCTGGTCTTCCGGATCGGCATCATCGCCGCGATCGAGCACTACACGGCCGCGCTCGGCCAGTGGATCCTCGACGCCCGCGCGCTCGACGACGCCGGCGCCGACCCGACGATGATGGACCTGCTGCGCTGGCACGGCGCCGAGGAGGTCGAGCACCGGTCCGTGGCGTTCGACGTGTACGAGCACGTCGCCGGACGGTACTGGCTGCGGTTCATCGCGTTCTTCGTCGGCGTGCTCGCGATGCCGCTGATGGTGTACGCGGGCGCCGCGTACCTGTGCCGCGCCGACCCGGCGCTGAAGGGCGTCCGCCCGCGGATCCGCGACTACCGGCGCGCGGTCCGGCGCGGCCTGTTCCCCAGCAACCGGTTCATGGTCGCCGCCGCGCGCGCCTACCTGCGGCGCGACTACCACCCGTCCGCCGAGTGCTCCACCCAGCGCGCGCTGGACTACCTGGCGGTCTCCCCGGCGGCGCGCGCCGCGGGCTACGCGGCCCGGCCGGGGACCTGAGCCGCGGCGGGCCCGGACGCCGTAAATCCGCGCCACGCCGGCCGGGCCCGCCGCACCTCCGTCGTCACCGGGGGATCAGAACGCGCAGGGCAGGTGCTTGATCCCGTTGATGAAGCTGGAGAACAGCCGGTCGGGCTCCCCGGTCGCGCGGATCCCCGGGACGCGGGTGAACAGCTCCCGGTACATCACCGTGATCTCGCGGCGGGCGAGGTTCGCGCCGAGGCAGAAGTGCGGCCCCGGGCCGCCGAACCCGACGTGCGGGTTGGGCGAGCGGGTGATGTCGAACGCGTCGGGGTTCTCGAAGACCGTTTCGTCCCGGTTGGCGGAGTTGTAGAAGAGCAGGACCTTGTCGCCCGCCTTGTACTCGTGGCCGTTCATCACGTGGTCGCGGGTCAGCGTCCGGCGGAACTGGATGACCGGCGTCGCCAGCCGGACGATCTCCTCGACCGCGCCCGGGATGTGCGCGTCGAAGTCCTCCAGCAGCAGGGCGCGCTGCTCGGGGTTGTCGGTGAGCAGCTTCAGCCCGTGCGACATCGCGTTGCGGGTCGTCTCGTTGCCGGCCACGACGAGCAGGATGAAGAACGAGCCGATCTCCTGGTCGGTCAGCGACTCGCCGTCCACGTTCGCCGAGATCAGCGCCGACACCAGGTCGTCGCCGGGGTTCCGGCGGCGCTGCCGGGCGAGTTTCATCGCCAGGTGGTTCAGCTCGTACCCGGCCGCCAGCACCTTGAGCAGCCCGTACAGGGCGCCGAAGCGGGTGATGCCGTCGCGGGCGTAGTTCTTGCCGCCCATGTACTCGGGGTCGCCGAGGCCGAGGATCAGGTTCGTCCGGTCGTACACCATCGGCCGGACGTGCTCGGGGATGCCCATCATGTCGCAGATGACCTGGAGCGGGAGCCGCGCCGCGACGTCGGTGACGAAGTCGGTGGAGCCCTTGGCGAGCAGGTCGTCGACGATCCGGGTGGCGCTGCGCTGGAGGTCGTCCTCCATCTTCTCCAGGACGCGCGGGGTGAACGCCCGCGACACGATCCGGCGGATCTTGGCGTGCCGCGGGTCGTCCATGTTGATCATCGAGCCGAAGTAGCGGGCGAGGAACCGCGGCAGGTCCGCGATGCTGTTGGAGCACGGCTCGCTGCTGAAGATATGTGGCGACCGGCTCGCCTCGACGACGTCGGCGTGCCGGGCCAGCGCGTAGAAACCGGCGCCGGTCTTGACGAACGGCAGCTTCAGCTCCTGGAAGAACGCCGGATGGTCCAGCTCGCGGAGCCGGGCGAAGGCGGCGAGCCGCCGCTCCTGGGGCAGGGCCCAGAACTCCAGCGTGGACAGGTTGCCGTCGATCTCGTCCCGTGCAGCGGTCGTCACGCCCGCTCACCGCCCTCGGCGTCGTGTCCAGAATCAAGTTCGGTTTATATCGAACCGGCGTCCAATGGCGCCGTCAAGGCGAACCGGCGATCCGGACCCCGTCGTTCAGGCGGCCGGTGGTTCAGAGGGCGGTGGTTCAGGCGGCGGGCGCCACGATCCGCCTGTGCAGGACCGCGCGCTCCACCGCCGTCCACGTGCCGGACGCCAGCAGGTACAGCCCGGCGGCCAGCGGCACGAACGCGGCGAAGACCACCGTCCCGAACGGCGCCACCCGGGCCAGGACGCCCGCCGCCCCGGCCGGAGCCGTCCGCGCGGCCCGCCGCGACGACCACACCGCCAGCGCCATGAGCAGCGCGAACAGGCCGAGGAACACCAGCGACGGCGGCGCGAACAGCCCGCCGCCGACCAGCCCGACCCAGTTCTGCCCCAGCGGCGCGCCCAGCAACGTGTGCGCGAGCAGGACGTTCTGGTGCCCCGCCACCGTCGCCGACCGGAACAGCCGGTACATCACCATGAAGAACGGCCACTGCGCGAACATCGGCAGGCAGCCCTTCAGCGGCGTCGCGCCCTCCGCCTCGTACAGCGCGGCCGTCTCGCCCTGGAGCCGCTGCGGATTCCGCGCGTGCCTCTTCTGGAGGGCCTGGACCTTGGGCAGCAGGCGCGCCCGGGCCCGCTCGCCCTTGGCCGCCGACACCGCGAGCGGCAGCATCGCCAGCCGGAGCAGGAGCGTGAACAGGATGATCGCGATGGCCGTCGCCACTGGGCCGGCGACCGGGCCGATGCCGTCGGCCAAGCCCTTGACCAGGGCGTACGCGAGCGAAACGGGAACGTCGAACAGGGACATGTGAGCCTTCCGGGTCGGAGGGGGATCGATGGCGTGCCGGCCGCGCTCAGGCGGCCGCGATCCCCGCTCCCGGTGCCCGCGGACGGGGGCGCCCCGCCGCGTCCGGATCGCGCTGCGGGAGGAAGGCGGTCCGAAGCGTCCGTTCCCGCAAGGTCGTCCGCACGCGCGCCGGTGTGGCCCGATGGCTCAGCGCCGCCGCGCGCACACGCACCACGGCCAGGACCACCAGCCCCGCCACGGTGACCGTCGCCAGCGCCACCAGCACCGGCTGCCCCGGAGCCGTCCCGGCCCACTCGGCCACGGCGAGCACGCGCAGCAGCGCGGCGACCACCAGCGACCAGAACACGGACCGATCCTCCCGGCGATTGCGGACGAACCATGGCGATTGCGGACGAACCACAGTGTCCCACCGATACCCGCCGGTACGCCATCGGCCGCCGGGTTCCGGCCCGGAACCGGGTAGGGTCGCGCGCGAAACCGGACGCGAGGGCGTTTCACATGCGGCCCGCCGCCCCCGGTCCCGGTATTGTCGTGTGGCTTCTCGGCGGGATCGCCGGAACGCTCCCGAACACGCGAGGTGGACCCCGTTGGCCAAGGTCGATGTGCTGATCAAGCGGCTGGACCCCGACCTGCCCCTGCCGCAGTACGCGCACGCGGGCGACGCCGGCGCCGACCTCGTCGCCGCCGAGGACGTCGAGCTGCCGCCGGGAGAGCGCGCCGTCGTGCCCACCGGCATGGCGATCGCGCTGCCCGACGGCTACGCCGCTTTCATTCACCCCAGGTCCGGTTTGGGCGCTAGGTTGGGGGTGACCATAGTCAACGCACCCGGTACGGTCGACGCCGGCTATCGGGGTGAGATCAAGGTGACCCTGCTGAACACCGACCGCCGCGCCACCGTGCGGCTGCGGCGCGGCGACCGCATCGCGCAGATGGTCGTGCAGCGGGTGGAGCAGGCTGTGTTCCACGAGGTCGCCGACCTTCCCGGATCGGCCCGCGGAACCGGCGGATTCGGCTCCACGGGCGGGTTCGGCGGGCCGGGGGCTCCCGGCCATGGGTGACACTGGTAACGAGCACAGTCGAGAAGGAGCGTGAGTCGTGGCTTTTGGACGTCGCCGGCAGGCCGAGGAGCCCGAGAAGGGTCCCGAGGCGACCGAGGAACCGGCGGAGGCCGTTGACGAGGCCGCCGAGGAGGCTCCCGCCGAGGCCGCGAAGGCCGAGGGCGGGCCCTGGGACTCCGAGGACTCCTTCCCCGAGCTGCAGCGCCTGGACTTCGGCTCCATGCAGGTCCCGATCGCGCCCGGGCTCGGCTTCCAGGTGAACTTCGAGGCGACCCAGGTGGACGAGGAGGGCAACCCCCTCGACGGCCGGCCCGTCGCGGTGCTCGTCCAGTACGAGGAGAGCGCCATGCAGCTCCAGGTGTTCGCCGCGCCCAAGCGCAGCGGCATCTGGGACGACGTGCGCCGCGAGACCGCCAAGGACATCCAGGAGGAGGCGCAGGGCCAGACCCAGGAGGGCGAGGGGCCGTTCGGTCCCGAGCTGCTGGCGATGATCCCCGCCGCGCTGACCGAGGAGGTCCTCGCGGAGATGCCGCAGGAGGTCCGCGAGCAGATCCCGCAGGAGTTCGTCGACCAGGGCTGGGCGCCGCAGATCATTCGCTTCCTCGGCGTCGACGGCCCCCGCTGGTTCCTGCAGGCCGTGGTGCAGGGCGCCGCGATCGAGGACGAGGAGCAGTGGCAGGTCCTCGAGGACGTGCTGCGCGGCGTCGTCGTCGTCCGCGGCGACGCGCCGATGCCGCCCCGCGACCTGCTCGAGCTGCAGATCCCCAAGGAGTTCAGCGAGGCCGGGGAGAACGGCGAGGAGCAGGGCGGCGAGGAGACCTTCAACCCGTTCGAGCGCGGCCCCGAGATCACCGAGGTCCGCTGACCCGGGACCCCGCCACCACCGCCCGCCGGGCCGTGCGCCGCTTTTCGGACGCACGGCCGGCGGGTTTCTGCGTCCCCGGGCGCGCCGGTCCCCTTGCGTCCGGCGCCCGCCGGGTGGTCAATCGGGACATGTCGAAGAGAACGCGGAAGCGCAGGGCCCGCAAGCGGAGCAAGCACAACAAGGGCAAGCGGCCCAACGCCCGCCACTGAGCCGCACGCGCGCCGTCAGGCCTCGATCATCGCCGTTCAGGTTCCGATCGCCGCTGCTCAGTTCTCGATCATCGCCGTTCAGGTCTCGATCATCTCGAAGGGCATGGCGTGCTCGACGCCCGCCGCCCGCCCGGTCGGCTCGACGATGCCGGTGAGGAACGCGGCGGCGTCGAAGCCCGCGCCGAGGTTGCCGAAGTACACCTCGTGCGCCAGCAGCGAGTCGATGCCGTCCTGGAGATGGCCGGTCACGTCCACGTAGTGCCCGGCCTGCGGCGACCCGCCGAACAGCGCGAACCGGACGCCCTGCCACGGCTCCAGGCCGAGGTCGCGGAACACCCAGCGGTTCGCCGCGTCCCGGATCGCGTCGGCGACCGCGAGGCCGAGCACCCGGTGGTCGGCCATGTTGAAGCCGCCGCCGGGGAAGGTCTCCCGGAAGTTCACCAACAGCACCACCTCGGGCCGGTGCCGCCGGATCGCCGCCGCGAGGAGCCGCCGCAGCGGCAGCCCGTACTCCAGCACGCCGTCCGGCAGGTCCAGGAACTCGACGTTCTCGACGCCGACCCGGCGGGCCGCCTCGATCTGCTCCAGCGTCCGGACGCGGCGCACCTCGTCGGGGTCCATGCCGTCGATCCCCGCCTCGCCGCGGGTCGCGAGCACCTGCGTCACGCGCTTGCCCTGCGACGTCCACTTCGCGACCGCGGTCGACCCGCCGTACTCCAGGTCGTCGGGGTGCGCGACGATCGCCAGCGCCCTGTCCCAGTCCTCCGGTACCGGTTCCATGGCCCCATCCTGGCGGAACGTCGGCCGGCGCCGAAGCTCCTAAGATCGCCGCCATGACATCGGTGCCGGAATCCGTCCGCCTCGCGGGCCTCCTCGACGCCGGGATCGCGGCCGGCGCGCCTGCACCTGCGCGGGCACGTCCGGACCTGGCCGGACCGGCGGTCCGCCGGGCTGCCCGCGGCGGTCCGCACCGCGTGGCTGAGCGCCGAGATCGCCGCGGGCCGTGCGGACGTCCGGGACGAACCGGCGGGCGAGCCGCTCTACCAGGCGGTGCGGGCCCTCCATGCCGCCGACGCGGACGACCCCGGGGCGCTCGTCCGCGACCTCGCCGGACGCGCCGACGCCGTGCTGCGCGGTGAGGCCGTCCGGATCGCGCGGGAGGCGCTGCACGCGGCGTTGCTGCCGCCCCGCGCCGTCCGGGAGATCCTGGCGGGACTCGCCGGTGACGTCCCCGCCGCGCTGCGCGAGCTGGCCGAACCGTGGGCGGCGCTCGACCCGCTGCCGCACGAGCGGGTGCGCCGCCTCCTCGGCACCGGGCGGGACGCCGCCGCGATCGAGGTGGCGGCCAGGCACGGGCACCGGGACCTCCTCCGCGACGTCGCCGCCGCCGCGTCCCGCGCGCCCGCCGTGCGGCGGCGGGCGCTCGAACTGCTCGGCGACCTCGCGGGCCGCGGCGACATCGGCGACCTGCTCGGTGTCGCCGCCGGGGACCCGCCGCTGCTCGCCGGGCCCGCCGCCGCGTGCCTGCGCGGCCTGCACCGGCGCGGCCACTTCCCCGCGGCGCACCACGTCCCCGCGATCGTGCGGCTCGCCCTCGCCGACCACGGCGTGCCCGCGGACGAGATCGCGGTGGTCCTCTTCTCCTGTCGGCACGAGGCGCTGCCGGAATTGGCCCGCCCCGGGTCGGACGCCGGTTCGTGGCCCCGCCGCCTCGCCCTGCTCGTCGCGCTCGACGCGCAGGGCGTCCCCGGGCTGGGCGTGGCCGGTGCGGTCGCCCGTCTCGCGCGCGACGCCGCCGACCCGCGGCCGTTCCTGCGCGCGCTCCGCGAACTGCGGGATCCCGCGGCGGAGGAGACCGTCCTCGCGCTGCTGCCGGACGCGCCCCGGGATGCGCTCGACGCCCTCGAAGCCGTCGGCGGCCCCCGGACGGCCGCCGCCCTCTGGACCGGGCTCGGCCTGGACGGGGACGATCCGGACCGGACCGACGTCGCGCCGCACCTGTCCGCGTTCCGGCACCGCGCGCTGGAGCTCCTCTGGCACCTCGACCGCGACCCGGGGCGGCGGCGCACGCTGCTCGACCGGCTCGATCCCCGCGACTTGCCGCGCCGCGTCGCCGACGACCTCGGCGGCCCCGACCCGCGCGAGCTGGCGGTCCTGCGCGCGGCCCCGGACCCGGGCGACCCCGCCGGGGCGCTCGGCCGGCTCGCCCGCAACGGCGACGCCACCACCCTGCCCGCGGTCGCCGACCTGCTGCTGCGCGTCGTGTCCGGCCTGGCCGGGACGTGGACGCCCGGCGGGCCGGGTCCCGAGCCGGCCGTGCCGGACGAGGTCCTGGACGCCGTCCGCGACCTCGGCGCGCGGCTCTTCCGGCGGGGCGCGATCCGGCCGCGCTGCCTGCTGGACGCCGCCGACCCGCCCGCCGCCGGGAACGCCGTGCTCGCGAGCACGGTCCTCGACCTCCTCGACCGCCCCGGGCTCGTCCCGGCCGAGCAGGCGGTCCTGCTGACCGTCCTGCGCGGCGCCCCGTACCGGCGGACGAGGGCGCGCGTCCACCCGCTGCTCCGGCACCGCGACGCGCACGTCAGGGCACGCGCCGCCGCGCTCTTCGCCACGGACGCGGAAGGCGCCCAGGTGCTGTCGGCGAGCCTGATCCCGCTCACCTCGGCGGACGACCCGGCGACCGTCCGGCAGGCGCTGCGCGCACTGGCCGAGGCCCGCGCGACCTGGGCGGCGCCGGCGATCGCCGCGTGCCTCGACCACCCTGACATGAGCGTCAAGAAGACCTCGGCGGCGGCGCTCGCGACGGCGGGCGCGCCCGCCGCCGTTCCGAAGGCGCTGTTCTGGCTGGGGCACCACGGCAACCCGGGCCTGCGCGAGGACCTCGTCACGGCGCTGCGCGCCGTGCTCGGCGACGCGTCCGGCGCCGTCGTCCTCGCGGCGGCGGACCAGGCCGGCGACGACCGCACCCGCGCTCTCCTTCGCGCCGTGCTGCCCGCGCTCATCCCCGACGCCCCGGCGGCCGACGACGTCCGGGGACTCGCGGAGCACGGCTGGGACGCCGAGACCGCGCGCCGCATCCTTGATGCGCAGGGGCACCGCACTGCGGCTCTCGCGCCGCTGCGTCCGCTGCTGCCTCGCTGGCTCGACCTCGCCGCATCGGACCCGCGCGCGCTGCACCTCGCCGCCCGCATGTGCGCCCCGCCGCGGACGCTGTTGGAGCTCGAACTCTTCGCGCGATCCGCCGCGCTCGTCGTCGAGGCACTGGTCACCGACGAGGCGCGCCACGGCAGCCCGCTCCTCGCGATAGCGAAGGAGGCGGTGCCCCGGCTCGGCGCGGGGGAGAGGTTCCAGGTCGCCGAGCGGGTGCGGGCGCTGCCGCCGAGCACCGTGTCGATCACCCTGCTGGGCCTGTGCGGCGCGGTCGTCACGCGCGACGATCTCGAACGCGCGCTGGCCGCCGCGCGGCAGGACCCCGACCCGGCGGCGCGCGAGGAGGCCGTCCTGCGGGGGGCGTTCGCGCAGGACGCGGCGGACCCCGCGACCGCGATGCACGAGACGATCAGGGACGCGGCCCGCGAGCCGGAGGAACTGCGGCGGCTCCGCGACGGACTCCGCGACGGCCCGTCCCGCGAGGTGCTGGACGCGCTGATCCGGGCCTTCCCGGACGCCCCCGGCGACGCGCGGCCGCTCCTGCTCGACTGGATGGAGGCGGTGCAACCGCTGGGCGCCCCGCCGTGGACGCTGGCCGAGAGCCGCGGCGAGTCCGAGGCGCGGACGCCGCGCACCGACGACCTCGATCAGCCGCCGTCCGTGGCGCAACGCCGCCGCCTCATGGCGATGCTCGACGCCGGCCCGGCCGAGCAGCGGGCGAAGGCGGCCCGCGCGCTCCTCGCCCGGCCCGAACCCGAGGGGCGCCTCGCCGTCCTCCGCGCGTTCCTCGACGGCCGGGCCGGGCTGACCGCCACCTGGGAACTGGCGCGCGTCCTGCTGGAGGCGTCCGAGGTGCCGGACGGCGACCGGTTCGTCCAGCTGGCGGGCCATCTCTACGGGGGCGACCTCGACCGGTTCGTCCCCGCGCTCGTGTCGCGCTGGGAGGAGGGGGACGCCGACGCCGACCGGGTGCTGCGGCAGGCGTCCGCCGACGCCGTCGCCGCGGAGATCGCCGAGCGTCCGGCGGGCGATGCGTGGGGCCTGCTCGACCTCGTCGCCGGCCGCCGCCTCACCCGGACCGCGGCGCTCGACCGGGCGCGCCGCCGCCTCCGCGAGGAGGGACGCGACGACCTCGCGGAACGGCTCGTCCTGGTGGACGGCCCGCTCCGGGCGCCCGGAGCCGCCGGACGCGACGCGGCCGCCCTGGCGGCGATGCGCGAGCACGAGCCGCCCGCCGCGAGCGAGCCGTCGTCGGCGATCCTGTTCCGGCAGGCGCGGAGCGGCGGCGCGAGGGAGGTGCGCCGCGCGCTCGCGCTCCTCGCCGACCGCCGCGCGGACGGGCTGGAGGATCTGCTCGCCGAGCTGATCGGCCACCGCGAGACGAAGGTGCGGCTGCACGCGCACCGCGTGTCGCGCAGGGTGCTGGGCCGGGCCGCGTACCTGGACCAGACCGTGCGGCTGCTCGACGACCCCGAACCCGATGTCGTCCGCTCGGCGATCGGGACGCTGAGCCACGCCGCCTGGACGCCCGCGATCCCGGGGCTGGTGGGCCTGCTCGCCCACCCGCGCGCCAAGGTCCGGCAGGCCGCGTCCGAGGGGCTCGTCCGGTTCGGCGCGGCGGCGGTCCCGGCGCTGCGGCACGCCGCAGGGCGCGCCCGTCCCGACCACCGGTCCCGGTACACGGGCCCGTTGGCTGAGATCAACGGGTGGGGAGCATGATGGACCGGAGGCATCGAGGGGAGGGCGACCGGCGTTGAACATCTACCTTGGCGTCCTGCTGATCGCGGCGGGCGCGCTGCTCGCGGTGGTCGGCAGGATGACCGCCGACGGCCGCATCCCGCGCAACCAGTTCGCCGGGATCCGCACCAGGCAGAGCATGGCCGACGACGAGGCGTGGCTGACCGTGCACCGCGCCGCCCGTCCGTGGATGATCGGCGCCGGCGCCGTCCTGATCGTCGCGGGCGCGGTCGCGCTGGCGGTCCCGTCGCAGCTCGCGGGGGCGGTCGCGGCGGGGGCCGGCGCGATCCTGACCGCGATCCTGGCGCTGCGGGGCACCGCCGCCGGGCACGCCGCGCTGCGCCGCAGATAACGCGCCGCCCGGCGCGGTGGCGCCGGCCGAAGGTGGGGTTTTGCCTACCCCGATCGGCGTGCTGGACCCATCCTCCGCCGCCTCCGCCGTCCGTAGCTTCGTCTCCGGAGGCGCTCCACGAGGGGGCGCCGGGCGGAGAGGTGAAGGCGATGTTCGGACACAAGGCGCGCCCGGCGGGGACGGCCCCGTCCGCCGGCGAGGCGCTCCGGCTCGAGGACGTCCGGAAGGTGTACGGCGCGGACGGCAACCGGGTGGTCGCGCTCGACGGCGTGTCGCTGTCGCTGCCGGCCGGGTCGTTCACCGCGGTGATGGGCCCGTCCGGGTCGGGCAAGAGCACGCTGCTGCAGTGCGCGGCGGGCCTCGACCGGCCGAGCGCCGGGCGGGTCCTGGTGGACGGCGCCGAGCTGTCCGGCGACGGCGAGGCCGCGCTGACGAAGTTCCGCAGGCAGCGGATCGGGTTCGTGTTCCAGCAGTTCAACCTGCTGCCGACCCTGACCGTCATGCAGAACGTGACGCTGCCGCTGAAGCTCGCGGGGCGGCGCGTCGACAAGGCCCGGGCCCGGGAGATCCTCGCCCGGGTCGGGCTCGGCGACCGGCTCGGGCACCTGCCGGCGGAGCTGTCGGGCGGGCAGCAGCAGCGCGTCGCGATCGCGCGGGCGCTGGTCACCGAGCCGCGGATCCTGTTCGGCGACGAGCCGACCGGCGCGCTCGACAGCCGCAGCGCCCGCGACGTCCTCGGGCTGCTGCAGGAGGCCGTCCGCGTCTACGGGCGGACGGTGGTGATGGTGACGCACGACCCGGTCGCCGCGGCGCACGCCGACGCGGTGCTGTTCCTCGCGGACGGGCGGATCGTCGGCTACCAGACCGCGCCGACCGCCGAGGCCGTCGCCGAGCGGATGACGCACCTCGCCGACGAGGTCGAGCGGCAGCGGACGTCCGGTCACGTCCAGGCGGGGGTGTGAGATGGTCGCGCTGGCACTGCGGTCCCTGCGCAAGCGCGCGGGCGCGTTCACGGCGAGCTTCCTGTCGATGTTCCTCGGTTCGGCGATCATCATGGCGTTCGCCTCGATGTTCGACACGGCCGAGGCGAGCGGGGCGACCGGGCAGGCCCGGTCCACCCTGGTCACGATGGCGATGGTGGTCGGCGGCTGGGGGCTGCTGCTCGTGGTCTTCGCGGTCACCTCCACGCTGACCCTGTCGGTCCGGCAGCGCGCGGCGGAGATGGCGCTGCTGAAGAGCGTCGGCGCCACGCCGGCGCAGCTCACCCGGATGATCGCCGGCGAGGCGGCGGCCCTCGCCGTGCTCGCGGCGCTGCTCGGCGCCGTCCCCGGCGCGCTCGGCGGGCGGGCGCTCCTCGCGCTGCTGCACGGCACCCACCAGGTCCCCGGGGACGTGTCGTACGCGTTCGGGACGTTCGCGCTCGGCACCGGCGTCGGGGTGACGTTCGCGTCCGCGACGATCGCCGCGCTGATCACCGCGCGCCGCGCCGCCCGCGTCCGGGTCACCGAGTCGCTGATGGCGGCGGCCGCGGAGCCGGGCCGGCTCGGCCGCAGGCGCACGGTCTTCGCCGGGGTGTTCCTGTTCCTCGCGGTGGACGAGGCGGTCGTGACGATGACGATGATGCGCGGCAAGGGCACCGACGCCATGGCGGCGTCCGGGCAGGCCGACATCTTCGCCGCGATCGGGCTGGCGCTGCTCGCCCCGGTGATCGTCCGGCGGGCGACGGCGCTGCCGGCCGGGCCGGTGCGCGCGTTCGGCGTCGCCGGCGACCTCGCGGTGACGAACCTGCGCCGCCGGACCGCCGCGATGGCGTCCGCGGTGACCCCGATCATCCTGTTCACCGGCATCGCGGTCGGGACGCTGTTCCTGCAGGCCACCGAGAACGCGGAGACGGCCCGGTCGGGCGTCGCCGCGACCGCCGACCAGAAGGGGATCGCGACGCTGAACCTGGTGGTCATCGGGATGGTGGTGCTGTTCGCCGCGATCATGCTGGTGAACACGCTGGTGGCGGCGACCGCGCACCGGCGCCGCGAGTTCGGCCAGGCCCGGCTGGCGGGCGCGACCCCGGCCCAGGTGCTCGGCACGGTGGCGCTGGAGTCGGCGGTGCTGACGGTCGTCGGCGTCGGCTGCGGGACGGTCGCGTCGCTCTTCACGATCATCCCGTTCGACGTGGCCCGCAAGGGCTCGGTCGCCCCGGACGGCAGCGCGTGGATCTACGTCGGGGTCGTCGCCCTCGCGGCCGCCCTGACCGGGCTCACCGCCCTCGGCGCCGCCCGCCGGGCGGTCCGGGTCCCCGCGGTCGAGGCGGTCACCGCCTGACCGGCCGCCCGGAGCGGGACTCCGGCCGGCTCCGCCCGCGGTGCGGTGCGCTCGTCGCGAGCGCGCCGCACCGCGGGCGGTTGCGGTCTCCGGCGCCCGCGCGCATACTGGGTGAGCACTCACTCATTTGGAGGCGGGGATGGACGGAACGGCCGGTGCGGTCCGCGGCGGGTCCCTCCTGGCGGACGCCGCGCGAGCGGTCCCCGGGATCTGGGCGGACGGGCGGCGCGTCGAGCGCCTCTGCTACGCCGTCGGCGCGCTGCTGATCCTCAGCGGCCTGCTCCACCTGCTGGTGTTCGCCGTGGACGGCGGCCCGTGGACCGGGCCCGTCTCCTGGCGCAAGCCCGTCACGTTCGGGCTGTCGTTCGGGCTGACGCTGATCACCATCGCCTGGGCGGGCTCGTTCCTCGACCTCTCCGAACGGACCCGGCGCGTCCTGCTCGGGGTGTTCGCCGCCGACTGCGTCGCCGAGGTCGCCCTGATCACCCTCCAGGCGTGGCGGAAGGTCCCGTCCCACTTCAACATGGAGACGTCCTTCGACACCGCCGTCACCCGGATGCTCGCGGCCGGCGGCGCCGTCCTGGTGATCACGCTCGTCACGCTGACCGTCGCCGCGTTCCGCGCGAACCCCGGCACCGCCCCGAGCATGCGGCTCGCGCTCCGCGCCGGGTTCGCCGCCCTCATGGTCGCGCTCGCGTCCGGGGCCGCGATGATCGCCAGGGGCGTCGCGGAGGCGCAGACCGGCCACCAGCAGGCCGCCTACCACGTCGCCGTCGCCCTCAAGCCCGCGCACTTCGTCACGATGCACGCCGTCCTCGTGCTCCCGGCCCTCGCCTGGCTGCTGACCTTCACCGGACGCCCCGAGCCGCGCCGCGTCCGGGCCGTGGCGCTCGCCACCGCCGGCTACGGGGTCGCGGCCGCCGCCGTCGTGATCGTCTCCGCCGTCCGGTTCGCCGCCGGCTGAGACGGGCCGCACAACCGGCGGGCCGACCGGTCCGATTCACACCGGGATGCCATACGCTTCCACTTATGGACGAGGTTTCGGCCCGCACCACCCCGGAGACCGACCCGGCCCCGCCGGAACGGGGCAAGGGCGGCCTGCGGCGCTTCCTGCGGCGGATGGCGTCGAGCAAGGCCGAGCTCGAAGCCGAGGAGCTGCAGAAGACCAGCGGTGACGAGGGCGCCACCCCCATCACCGCATGTTCCGCGCGCAAGCGGCACTGCGTGGCGGGTACGCTGCGTACGGTGACCCTCCGGCCCCGGGGCGGCGCCCCCGCGCTGGAGGCCGAGCTCTACGACGGCACCGACGTGATCAACCTGGTCTGGCTCGGCCGGCGGCGCATCGCCGGCATCGACCCGGGCCGCCGGCTGCGCGCCGAGGGGCTGGTCAGCGTGCAGGACGGGCGCAAGGTCATGTTCAACCCGCGGTACGAGCTGCGCGGCGGTTCCTGATCCCGCCCGGCGCGCGGGCAGGGGACCGTCCCCGCGGCGATACGGCCTGGAGTGCGATGTGAGCGAACGGGAAGCGACAGAGACGGCGGCCGCCGCCGGCGCCACCGCGGCGGCGCCCGGCGATCCCGCGCCCGGCGATCCCGCGCCCGGGCGCACCGGCGCCGGCGACGCCCACGACACCGTCGAG
>NZ_WBMR01000102.1 GCF_008923365.1 Actinomadura montaniterrae | reverse complement strand
CCCGCGGCACTGACCGGCGCGCGGCCCGTGGCACTGACCGGCGCCCGGCGCGCGGTGCCGAGCGCAGCGCGGCGGGCGGTGCCGAGCGGACCGCGATACTCGCGCGCGCCGGAGGGCCCGGGGCCGGTAGCCTCGGGTCTGTGATTGACCTGCGAGCTCTTCGAGAGGATCCCGAGCGGCTGCGCGCCTCGCAGCGCGCCCGCGGTGAGGATGACGCCGTCGTCGACCGGCTGCTGGACCTGGACGGGAGGCGGCGCTCCGCGCTGACCTCGTTCGAGCAGCTGCGCGCCGAGCAGAAGAGTTTCGGCAAGTCGGTGTCGCGGGCGCAGGGCGACGAGCGGCAGGCGCTGCTGGCCCGCGCGAAGGAGCTGGCGCAGCAGGTCAAGGACCGGGAGGCGGAGGCCGACCGGCTCGGCGAGGAGCTGGACGCGGCGCTGAAGGGCGTGCCGAACCTGATCGAGGAGGGCGCCCCGCCCGGCGGCGAGCAGGACTTCGTCGTCCTGGAGCACGTCGGCGAGCCGGCCGCGTTCGACTTCGAGCCGAAGGACCACCTGGAGCTGGGCGAGAGCCTCGGCGCGATCGACATGGAGCGCGGCGCGAAGGTGTCGGGCGCGCGGTTCTACTACCTGACCGGGGTGGGCGCGCGGCTGCAGTACGCGCTGCTGAACCTGGCGATGGAGCAGGCGGTCGCGGCCGGGTTCGTGCCGATGTACCCGCCGGTGCTGGTGAAGCCGGAGGCGATGGAGGGCACCGGGTTCCTCGGCGCGCACGCCGCGGAGGTGTACCAGCTCCCGCAGGACGAGCTGTACCTGGTGGGGACGTCGGAGGTGCCGCTCGCCGCGTACCACATGAACGAGATCATCGACGAGCTGCCGCGGCGGTACGTGGCGTGGTCGTCGTGCTTCCGCCGCGAGGCCGGCTCGTACGGCAAGGACACGCGCGGCATCATCCGGGTCCACCAGTTCGACAAGGTGGAGATGTTCTCCTACTGCGATCCGGCGGACGCGCACGCCGAGCATCTGCGGCTGCTGGAGTGGGAGAAGGAGATGCTCGCGAAGGTCGAGATCCCGTACCGGGTGATCGACGTCGCGGCGGGCGACCTCGGGGCGAGCGCGGCGCGCAAGTACGACTGCGAGGCGTGGGTGCCGACGCAGAACACCTACCGGGAGGTGACGTCGACGTCGAACTGCACCGAGTTCCAGGCGCGGCGCCTGTCGGTGCGGCACAAGGACGCCGACGGGAAGAACCAGCCGGTCGCGACGCTGAACGGGACCCTCGCGACGACGCGGTGGATGGTCGCGATCCTGGAGAACCACCAGCAGGCGGACGGTTCGGTGCGCGTCCCGGAGGCGCTGCAGAAGTTCCTGGGCCTGGAGGTCCTGGAGCCCGTCAAGCGCTGATCGAGCATGTGAAAGGGCCCGTCCGGGAGCGCCGGACGGGCCCTTTCCGCTACTGAAGGAGCTGCTTGCGCAGCGCGGCCTGCGTGGCGGCGTCGATGCCGAGGCCCTTGGCGACGAACGCGCCGAACGTCCCGTAGTCGCGCTTGATCTGGTCGAACGCGGTGTCCAGGTAGGAGGCGCGGACGGTCAGGAACGGCTCGACGAGCGCCGGGTCGATGCCGAGCTTCTGCAGCTCGGCGAGCTCGGCGGCGTTCTGGTCGGCGAGCTCCTCGTTGGAGCGCAGGTAGTCGGCGTACACCTGGGTCTTCGGGACGCCGAGGATGGTGAGCAGGATCGCGGTCATGACGCCGGTGCGGTCCTTGCCCTCGGTGCAGTGATAGAGGACGGGGCCCTGGCCGGACGCGATGCGGGTGAGCGCGGCGGCGAACTGCTTGCGGGAGTCGGGGTCGTGGACGAACCCGCGGTACGACAGCGCCATGAACTCGCCGGGCTTGTCCTGCGCGAGGACCGCCTTGAGCAGGTCGGGGACCATCGTCAGGAGGGTCGGCGAGAACGCGTTGATGTTCGCGGCGACGGGCGTGACGCCGGCGGGCAGCTTGTCGGCGCCCGACATGCCGACCTCGAGCTGCGAGCGGAAGTCGACGGAGGCCGTCAGCCCGAGCCGCTGGAGCTGCGCGACGCCGGTCGCGGTGACCTTGCTGAGCGACGCGGACCGGTAGACGAGGCCGTAGCGGACGTGCCGGCCGTCCTTCGACGCGTAGCCGCCGATGTCGCGGACGTTGACGGCGCCGTCCACCGCGACGTCGCGGACGGCGGAGGCGGTGGGGGCGGCCGCGGGTGCGGCGGACGCCGGGGCCGGGAGGGTGAACGGGGCCAGCGCGACGGCGCCCGCGAGCGCTGCCGACACCAGGCGGGGGGTTCGGGGGGTCATCTGCTGCCTTCCGCACGCGGGGGGAGGGGAACGTGAAGAAGTTTCGGGTGGACCCACACCCTAGGTGCGCGACGCACGGGACGGAAGGGGCATGGCGGGAACAGGCCGCGAACACCGGGTTGCTCCCGTCCGCCCGGGCCCGGATGCCGGACGGACGGGAGCAACCGGACGGACGGGAGCAACCGGGCGGATGTCCCGTCCGACCCGTCGCCTAAGGTGAGTCCGAGCCGACCTGGAAGGTGACATGACCGAACCTGCGCCGCGCGTGATCGCCACCGACCTCGACGGCACGATCGTGCGCTCCGACGGGACCATCTCCGCGCGCACCGTCGCCGCCCTCGCGCGCGTCGAGCGCGCCGGCGCGATGCTCGTCATGGTCACCGGCCGGCCCCCGCGCTGGATGACGGAGATCGCCGCCGCCGTCCGCCACCACGGCCTCGCCATCTGCGCGAACGGAGCCCTCGTCTACGACCTGCACACCGAGACCGTCGTGCACGCCCGGCAGATCCCGCCGGGCGTGCTCGCCGAGACCGTCGAGCGGCTGCGCGGCGTCTCGCCCGACTTCCGGTTCGCCGTCGAGTACCCGGACGGGTTCGTCTTCGAGACCAGCTACGACCTGTCCAACTGGGACGCGGAGGCGCTCGGCGGCCGGCCCGCCGACGGCGCCGAGCTCGTCGCCCGGCCCAGCACCAAGCTGCTCGCCTTCCACCCCGACGCCGACCCCGACGAGCTCGCCGCGCGGGCCGTGAAGGCCGTCGGCGACCTCGTCACCGTCACCCACTCGTCCGGGCGCGGGCTGCTGGAGATCAGCGCGCACGGCGTCACCAAGGCCAGCGCCCTCGAAGCGCTGTGCGCCGAGCACGGCATCGGCGCCGCCGACGTCACCGCGTTCGGCGACATGCCCAACGACCTGCCGATGCTCGCCTGGGCGGGCACCTCGTACGCGGTCGCGAACGCGCACCCGCTGGTCCTCGCCGCCGTCACGCACACCACGTCCCGCAACGACGACGATGGCGTGGCCCGGATCCTGGAACGCCTGTTCCCGTGACGACGGCCGCACCCCCGCGCGGCGGGGATGCGGCCGACGTGACGGCGTCCCAGGCGTCCTACAGGTAGGGGCCGGACGAGCGGGGCCCCTGGTCGTCCTGCTGGTCCATGCCCTGCGGCATCATGCCCGCGGGCAGCGCCCGGCGCATCTGCTCCAGCTGCGCGCGCGCCGCCATCTGCTGCGCGAACAGCGTCGTCTGGATGCCGTGGAACAGCCCCTCCAGCCAGCCGACGAGCTGCGCCTGCGCGATCCGCAGCTCCGACTCGCTCGGCACGGACTCGTCGGCGAACGGCAGCGACAGCCGCTCCAGCTCCTCGACCAGCTCCGGGGCCAGGCCGTCCTCGAGCTCCTTGATGGACGACTTGTGGATCTCGCGCAGCCGGGCCCGGCTCGCCTCGTCCAGCGGGGCGGCCTTGACCTCGTCCAGCAGCTGCCGGATCATCCCGCCGATCCGCATCACCTTCGCGGGCTGCTCGACCATGTCGGTGATCGACTTGCCCTCGTGCTCGCCGCCGTCGCCGGCGCCCTCCATGGCGATGCCGTTCGGCCCCACCACGAGCACGTGCGGTTCCTGTTCCGACTGGTTCTTCGAAGGCTCGCTCATATCTCCCTCATCTCACACGGTCAGCAGGATCTTGCCGACATGGCCGCTCTGCTCCATCAGCCGGTGCGCCGCGGCGGCGTCGGCCATCGGGACGCGCCGGTCGACCACCGGGCGGACCTCCCCCGACTCCAGCAGCGGCCACACGTGCTCGCGGACGGCCGCCACGATCCCCGCCTTCTCCTCCAACGGACGGGACCGCAGCGCCGTTGCGTGGACGAGCGCCCTCTTGCGCAGCAGCGCGTTGATGTCCAGCTCCGCCTTCGTCCCGCCCTGCAACCCGATGATCATCAGCCGCCCGCCGGTCGCGAGGGCCCGGACGTTGCGCTCCAGGTACTTCGCGCCGATCACGTCCAGGATCACGTCGTACGGGCCGCTCTCGACGAAGTCGTCCTCGCGGTAGTTGACCACGACGTCGGCGCCCAGCTCGCGGCAGCGGTCCGCCTTCTCCGCGCTGCCGACGGTGCAGGCCACTTTCGCGCCGCGCGCCTTCGCCAGCTGGATCGCCAGCGTGCCGATGCCGCTGCCGCCGCCGTGCACGAGGAACGTCTCCCCGGCGCTCAGCCCCGCGAGCATGAACACGTTCGACCAGACCGTGCACGCCACCTCCGGCAGCCCGGCCGCGTCCACGAGGTCCACGCCGCGCGGCACCGGAAGCACTTGCGACGCGGGCACCGCGACCCGCTCGGCGTAGCCGCCGCCGGCCAGCAGCGCGCACACCTCGTCGCCCGGCGCCAGGCCGGTCACGCCGTCGCCCAGCGCGGCGATGCGTCCCGACACCTCCAGGCCCGGATAGGGCGAGGCGCCTTCGGGCGGGTTGTAGAAGCCCATCCGCTGCATGACGTCCGCGCGGTTCGCCGCGCTCGCCGCCACGTCGATCAGCACTTCACCGGGCCCCGGCTCCGGATCGGGCACCCGCGTCCACTCCAGGACGTCGGCGTCCCCCGGCTCGCGAATCACGATCGCATGCATAACGGTCACGCTACCGGGCGGCGGGCCGGAGCACCGTCGCCGCCGCCGGACACCGCGCCGACCTGCATGCTCCCGCCCTCCTCCGCGTCCCTCCGCCCGGCCCACCGGGGAAAAGTGGATCTACGGACGGGATGCGTGGTATTGACGCGCGGGTATTCTGCGTGGGGGTCGTTTTGCCCTCCTGCTCCGTAATGATCATCAGAGGTGTGCCCGAGGGGAGAAATCGGTGGCGAGGAACGAGCACGACGGGCGTTCCCTTGAGGAGCGGCTGGCCTCCCTCGACGCGATGAGCGGCGAGACGACGGGGCCGTCCGACACCCCGCCGGCCGCCACCGAGGGCGAGCGGCCGGCCGGGCAGGCGCCTCCCGCGCAGCCCGAACAGCAGGGCCCGCAGCCGGGTGAGCAGCCTGAACAGCAGGGCGCGCAGCCCGCGCCGGGCGCGCAGCCCGCACAACCGTCGGCGGCGCAGCCCGAGGGCGCGCCCGGCGACCAGGGGCAGCAGCCCCCGCACGACCCGAACGCCAACCCGTGGCTCGCCGCGCCGCCGCTCCAGCCCCCGGAGAGCTTCGGCCCGGAGAGCTTCGGGCCCGAGAACTTCGGCCCGCTGCCGCCCGCGCCGGGCGCGGCGCAGAACCTGCCGCCCTACGACGGCGGCCCCATGCCGCAGCCCTTCGAGGGCGGCATGCTGCCCCCGCCGTACGCCGGCGGGTACCAGCCGTTCGAGCCGCAGCAGCCCTGGGAGACCGGCCCGCCGCAGCCGTACGACGCGGGCAACGGGCAGGGCGCGCCGCCGCTCGACCAGCTGCCGCCCTACCTGCCCGACCAGCCGTTCCCGCCCCCGCCGGACCCGAACGCGGGCGGCGCCCAGCCGTTCCCCGGCGAGGCGAACGGCGCCCAGCCCTTCCCGCCGGACCCGAACGCCCAGCAGTTCGCGCCGGACCCGAACGCCCAGCCCTTTCCACAGGATCCGAACGCCCAGCCTTTCCCGCCGGACCCCAACGCTCAGCAGTTCGCGCCGGATCCGAACGCGCAGCCGTTCGGCCAGGACCCGAACGCCGGGCAGCCGTTCCCGCAGGACCCGAACGCGAACGTCCAGCCGTACGCGGTCGACCCGACCACCGGGCAGCCCTACCCGCAGAACCCCGGCGCCGCCCAGCCCTACCCCGTCGACCCGACCACCGGGCAGCCCTATCCCGTCGACCCCAACACGGGCCAGCCGTACATGGTCGACCCGAACACGGGCCAGGCCTACCCGATCGACCCCGCCACCGGCCGGCCGTACGGGCAGCTGCCGCCGGGCGGCGACCCGGCCCAGCCGCAGCAGGGCTACGCCTACCCGCAGCCCGGCCAGCCGCCGCAGCCGGGCCACCCCGGGCCGTACCAGCAGGTCCCGCCGGGCCAGCCGTACCCCGGCCAGCCGCAGCAACAGCAGCAGGCCGACCCGAAGAGCACCGACAGCCTCAGCTCCGAGAACCTCCTCGGCGAGCGCCGCATCGCGCCGTCCTCCGGCTGGCGGCGCGCGGTCTACAAGGCCACCGGCGGCAGCGTCCACCCCGGCGAGTCGCAGGGCGAGCTGCGCCGCAAGGACCTCATCGCCCGCGCCCGCACCCCCGTGGCGGGCGGCCACCACCGCGTCGCGGTGATGTCGCTGAAGGGCGGCGTCGGCAAGACCACCACCACGACCGGCCTCGGCTCGATGCTCGGCTCGATGCGCGGCGACACCGTCATCGCGGTGGACGCCAACCCCGACCGCGGCACGCTGTCGGACAAGGTCCGGCTGGAGACCGCCGCGACGGTCCGCGACCTGCTCAACAGCCGCGACAAGATCCAGCGGTACGCCGACGTCCGCGCGTTCACCTCGCAGAACGCCGCGCGCCTGGAGGTGCTCGCGTCCGACCGCGACCCCGCGGTCAGCGAGGCGTTCAGCGCCGAGGACTACGAGGCCGTCGCCGCCGTCCTGGAGCAGTACTACTCGATCTGCATCACCGACTGCGGGACGGGCCTGCTGCACTCCGCGATGTCCGGGGTGCTGCGGCTCGCCGACCAGCTCGTCCTGGTCAGCTCCCCGTCGGTGGACGGCGCCCGGTCCGCGAGCGCGACCCTCGACTGGCTCGAGGCGCACGACCACGGCCACCTCGTCCGCAACGGCGTCGTGGTGCTGTCGATGGTCCGCAACCGGACGCGCAGCCAGGTCGACCTGGACAAGCTGCAGGCGCACTTCGAGAGCCGCTGCCGGGCCGTCGTCCGCATCCCCTACGACGACCACCTGGAAGAGGGCGCCGAAGTGGAGCTGGAGCAGCTCGCGCAGGCGACGCGCGAGGCGTACCTGAACCTCGCCGCGATCGTCGGCGACGGCTTCGCCTACCCCCGCCCCGACCGCTCCACCTGACCCGGCCTTCGGACCGCTCCGCCCGGCCCGGCCCGCGCTTCGCCGCCACTAGAGTCGCCTCCCGTGGAGAGCGACGACCAGGGCGTCTACGTGGGCAGGGCCGCGGCGGACGCGGCCGGGGACCGCGGCTGGCTGCTGGGCCACTTCAAGCCGCCCGGCGACCTGCGGCACAGCGAGGACGTCGAGATCAAATGGGGCGTCCACCCCAAGGGCGAGCGGCGCGCGCGCTGGACCAGCGGGGAGAAGCGCACCGCGCTGCTCGTGCTGATCAGCGGCCGGTTCCGGCTGGGGTTCCCCGGACGCGACGTCCTGCTCAGCGAGCCCGGCGACTACGTGGTGTGGGGACGCGGCGTCGACCACTCGTGGCAGGCCGAGGAGGAGTCCGTCGTGATGACGGTCCGGTGGCCGTCGATCCCGGGATATGCGGTCGAGGCGGCCGGATGAGCCCGCTATCGTTGGCCGTGGCCACCCGGGCGTGGCCGAGGAGAGTTCGCATAGTGGACTAGTGCAGGCGCCTTGAAAGCGCCCAGGGCTGGGGACAGTCCTCGTGGGTTCGAATCCCACACTCTCCGCTCGACACGACACGGCGCGACGCCGACCCGCGAAACCGCCCGAATCGGGCGGAAGGCATCCGTTACCCTCTTCGGCATGTCGCAGACACCGAATGATCCGGCAGGTACCACCCACCAGTTTCAGAACTTCGCCAACCGGGCGCCGGCGGAGAAGTCCGGCCCGAACATGCCCCTCATCGTCGGCCTCGCCGTCGTGGCGGTCGTGGTCGTGGTCGGCGTGATCGCGCTCATGATGGTCTGATCCCGGGCAGCCGCCCGCGCGGACGCGACGGCGCGTCCACCCCCCGTGCGCGGGCCCCCCGGAACGTCCATACAGCGGGCCGCCGCCGCGGCCACCGCGTCCGGCACGTCCCGGTCAGCGGCCGTTGCTGCTGAAGTGCTGGTAGTCGCGGGCGCCGCTCCACTCGCCGCCCCAGCCCCAGCCGATCGAGGCGAACGCCTTCACCACCCGGTCGCCGGCGTGGATCACACCGGGATCGCGGTTCTTCCGGTTCGCGTACTTCGCACAGTTCTTGTGGGCGACGTGCCCGTCCGCGTACACGTACGGGTTCTGGCACGTGTTGAGGTCGACGGCGAGACCGAACGCGTGCTGGGAGAACGAGCTGGACCCGGTGGCGTTGCGGCAGTTGAACGCGGAAGTGTTGCCGGCCTCGATAGAGGCGAAGTCGCTCCCCTTGTACTTGTCGACCGGCTCCATGCGCTCGATCGGATACCGCATGTTGTAAAGCTTGCGGAACACCGAGACGAGGTCGCTCGCCGCCTTCGCGTTGACGACGAGCTGCCCGTTGTCGTGCGGCTTGTGGTCCATGCCCCAGTAGTTCATCTGGATCATCCGGAGCCCGGACGGCGCGACCGGGCAGCCCCGGTGCCAGGAGTACCTGAGGTCCCCGGCGGTGACGCGCTTGATCTGCGCCGCGAACTTCTGGTTCGTCGGCTTCGCGGACGGCGACGCCGAGCCGGTCGCGGTCCCGGACGCGGTGGGCGGCGTGGCGGGAGTCGCCGTCCCGGACTTGCCACCGTTGTCGGATCCGTTGCCGCATCCGGTCGCGGCGGCCGACACGGTGATGAACACGGCGGCGAACGCCGCACTGCGAAGTGGCCCTCTAGCTGGCATCTTTGCAGGATCGCACGTCACATGGCCTTCGCGTTGGACCTCCGATTCGCTACGGTGCGTTTGACGGCGCGTCCGCCGGAAAGGGGCCGGGGCGAACGGGCCGCGAACGTCGTCCACCTCGCCGGGCATGTCGCCCGGCATCCGCCGGCCCTCAGGGAGCCGGAATGGCGGATCCGCAGGAGAGGGACGTCCCGAGCCTCGAGGACGAGATCTTCGCCGTCGCGCAGAGCGTGCAGGAGGAGCCCGCCGCGGACGCGGAGCGCCCGCGGCTGCGGCTGCGGTCGGAGCGCGCGCTGGACTTCGCCGAGCGCACCCGGTCGCTGAGCGGCCGGGAGGTCGGCGCGATCGCCGCGGGGTTCGGTCTGTTCGTGTTCGTCGACTTCGTGATGATGTACGCGCCGCTGATGATGAGCCGGCGGCCGAGCCTGCTGCCGCAGTTCGTGACGCTGCTGGTGCTGGCGTTCGGGCTGGGCGGGCTGCTGGTGTGGAAGGTCGGCGGCCGGTGGCGGTCGTTCGGCGCGGGGATGATGCTGGCCTGGGTGTTCCTCACCCTGGTGTCGGTGGGGTTCCTGACAGGGGTGACGGTCACCCTGTAGCTCAGGTCGCGCCGAGCCGCTTGAGGACGGCGCTGAACGCGCGTCCGATCGCCTCGAGGTCCTCGGGCTCGATCACGTCGATGAGGTACTCGCGGACGACCTCGACGTGGTCGCGGGCCGCGCGCTCCAGCGTCGCGAAGCCGTCGTCGGTCAGCTGCGCGTAGACGCCGCGCTTGTCGGTGCCGCAGTTGTCCCGCTTGACGAGGCCCTTCGACTCCAGCCGGGAGCAGGTGTGCGACAGCCGGCTGCGCGACTGGCTCGCGTTGTCGGCGAGCTCCGCCATGCGCAGCCGGTGGCCGGGCGCCTCGGACAGCCGGACGAGGATCTCGTACTCCGACACCGAGAGCCCGTGCCGGGTCTTCAGGTCGCGGTCCATGATCTCGGTGAGCCGGACGCTCCCGTCCACGTAGGCCCGCCAATCACGCTGCTGGGAGGCGTCGAGCCAGCGTGGTTCGCTCATGCGGATCAGTATACCGGGGGAATAGTTGAAGCATCAACTAGATTGTAGGGGGCAACGCCCGCCCCACACGGGCACCGACGGACGGAGGACCCCATGCCAGCCGTGATGGCCGACCCGCTGACCCTGCCCCGGCTGCCGCTGCTGCCGGACGCCGGCACCGACTGGCGCCGCGTCGCGAAGATCGTCACCGCGAAGCGCCACCTGGAGGGCGAGGGCTTCGAGGTCCGCCGCCCGTTCCCGGGCATCGACCTGTCCCTCGCCGACCCGTTCCTCCTCCTCGACCACATGGGCGCCGTCGAGTACGCGCCCGGCGAGGCGAAGGGCACCCCGTGGCACCCGCACCGCGGCTTCGAGACCGTCACCTACATCATCGACGGCGCGTTCCAGCACCAGGACACCACGGGCGGCGGCGGCCTCATCTCCGACGGCGCCACCCAGTGGATGACGGCCGCGTCCGGCATCCAGCACATCGAGCAGCCGCCGCCCGAACTCGTCGCCAAGGGCGGCCTGTTCCACGGCGTCCAGCTCTGGGTGAACCTGCCCCGCGCGCAGAAGTGGGTGCAGCCCCGCTACCAGGACATCCAGGCCCGCGACGTGAAGCTGCTCGCCGCCGACGACGGCTCCTCGCTCGTCCGGGTGATCGCCGGTTCGCTCGCCGGGCACGACGGCCCCGGCGTCACCTACACGCCGATCAACTACCTGCACGCCACCGTCGCGCCGGGCGCCCGGCTCACCCTGCCGTGGCCGCGCGACTTCAACGCGATGGTCTACGTCCTGTCCGGACGCGGCACGGTCGGCGTCGAGCAGATCGGCCTGGACGAGGGGCAGCTCGCGGTGTTCGCGGGCTCGCACCACCACGGCGAGCAGGACGGCCTCGTCGTCCGCGCCGCCGACACGCAGCCGCTCGCCAGCGCGAACGGCTGGGAGGTCCTGATCCTCGGCGGCCTCCCGATCCGCGAGCCGGTCGCCCGCTACGGGCCGTTCGTCATGAACACCCGCGACGAGATCGTCCAGGCCTTCGAGGACTTCCAGGCGGGCCGCATGGGCACCGTCCCCGTCCCGCACCTCTCGGCGGCCGACGAGCCCCTCTCCTGAAAAGGAGCGATGGTGCGGGGACACAAACGTCCCCGCACCACCGCGCCCGACCTAGAATCCGAACACCCTCCGCACCCACCCACCCCGACGCGGACGCCGACGCCGCGACTCGTGTCGACAAACCGCCACATCGCCACGCCGAACCGGTACCTGCGGACGCAGCCCTGCCCCGATCTCGTGCAGCAGTTGTGCCAGCGCCACTGGAGTCGCCGCCTCGACGAGACGATCGCGGCCCGCCCAATCGCGCGCGAAGGCCCACCACCGGCCGGTGAACTCGCCCCACCACGCCGACACGCCTGGAAACCGGCGCGCCAGCTCCACCGCCACCCGCTCGGGATCGAGTTCGACGGCAGCCCACGGCGCCGTCACCGTCCGGCCCCGGTCAGATAGCCGCGGATGAAAACGGCCGCATCGGTGATCCGGTCGGCCCGCGCGATCGGCTCGCCCCACGACGTCCAGAACCACGCGTTCCCGAAGTCCTCGGGCCGCGCGCGGCAGGTGACGAGGTCGGACGCGGAGCCGCTCTCGTCGCAACATCCTGGAACGTCCGGGTTCACCACCCGAAGCCCGCGCGACGTCAGCTCCACGGTGAGCCGATGCGCCGACAGATGCGCGGCAAGCGCGGCGAGCGGGTCGCCGGAGATCGTACGATTCGCCACAGCCAGGACCTCATTTCCTGGTCAGGCCCCGGCCGGCGCCGCAATCGCCGCGCCGGGGCCGCCTTGTCTCCAGGGAACGAGACGCGCGCCGGCCACCAGACCACCGCCCAGGCCGCCAAAGCCCCGACGCGCGCCCCGTCACCTCAAAGATCTGACGCGTGACTCTGCGTAATGTTCCAAGATGGAACAAGCCGCGCTTGCGCTGTCCCGCCTCGCCCGCTACTGCCTGGCGGGCACGGGTGGTCCAGCACCGTCCGGGCATGGACGCACGGCCGGACGGCTACGTGATGCCTGCGCGGCTTGGGCGGCTACGCGTGCATGCGGTTGAGGAGTCCGCGCAGTGGCTCGGGAAGTGTCCGGCGTGCGTGTCCGATGTGCGTGGCGACGGCACGCGCGGACGGGTGATACCGGGTCATCTGCGGCGCCGCCTTCTCCGCGCGCAGCAGTCGTTTCAGTGCTCTGTCGTAATCGCCCGCCTCGACGTGGACGCGCGACATGTCGATCTCGTGATGGCCGCGCCGTTCGGCCGCCATCCCGGCCACGGTGCGATCTGTGATGCGCTGGTCCCGGCGTACGGCCTCGTCGAGGTCACCCAGCTCCAGCGCTATGGCTGCCCCGTGGATGGCGATGTTGCCGGGATTGAAGTCGCTCCCGTGCGTGTCGAGCGAGGGTCCGCCCGCACGGCGGCTGACCTCGGCGGCCTGGGCGTAGTGGTCCCACGCCGCCGCGGCGTTCCGTCCTCGGGCCGACACGACTGCGGCCCGCAGGTGGAGGGCGCCGACGACCTCGACGGCGTCCGGGCGTCCGGTGTCCGCGTCACCGACCGCGCGCTGCAACATCCGTAGAGCGGGTCCGTACGCCGCGACGTTCATCATCAGGAGCGCCCGGCGATGCGTCATCATCAAGGGCAGGTGAGGGTCCTGCGACATGCGGGCGGACACCGACGCGCGCTCCATGATCTGCCCCGCCAGGTCGTTGTAGCCGAGCCTGCGGGTGAGGGACGCGCTGAGGTTGTGGGCCTTGTTGAGGAGCGCCCAGGCTCGCGGGGACTCCGCCTCGTGGGCGTGCCATGTCAGTTCCTCGATCACGGCTGGCAGCCGGGCTGCGAGTTGCGCGTGCCGGGCGGCGTGGCGCAGCCGGTTCGCCGTGGCGATCTCCGCGGTGAGCTGGTCGAGCGTTCGGGGCGGGGCGTCGAGGTCGGGCGCCACGTCGGAGAAGACGAGGGCGCGCCGCAGATCCGAGATCGCCGAGTGGACCCGGTCGTCGCGGGGGGACTCGGTTCGGAACGGCTGCCCGTAGATCTGCGACGGATCAACGCCCAGTGCGGCAGCGGCGGCCGCAATGAAGGCGGGGGTCGCGACCTTGTGCCCTGCCTCGACCTGCGCGATGTGGGAGCGGCTGTAACTCGTGCGCTGGGCGAGCCCGTGCTGGGTCAGTCCGCGCTGCTTGCGTTTCCGGGCAATCCTCTGGCCGATGGTCTCGGGGGCACCATCAGGGGACATGAGCCATCCCTCCTGGCGACGTCCGCTCCAGGCTACGGCGCAGTGTTCTCGCACGGCGGCGCCAATCGGGGTCGGACGGATCCAGCTTGCATGCGGTGCGCACAGCTTGTCAGGCTGTTCTTGACCTCACCCGCCCACGGCCACTCGGAGTCACCGTGACGCAGCCCGCGTACCAGCGCATAGCGGATGACCTGCGGCAGCAGATCGTGGACGGGGTGCTGGCGCCGGGCGACAAGATCCCCTCACGTCCGCAGCTGCGCGAGCGGTACGGCGTCTCGGACGCGGTCGCGCTCCAGGCCGTCCGGTTGCTCACCTCCGAGGGCCATCTGGAAGCGCGCTCCGGGTCCGGGACGTACGTGCGCCGGCGGCCGGAGCTGAAGCGGCTCTCGCGCTACTGGTACAAGGAGGGCCGGACGACCAGCCCGTTCCGCGAGGAGATGGCCCGGCAGGGCCGGACCGGCGACTGGCGTGTCTCGTCGTCGGCCGAGCAGGCGACCGAGGCGGTCGCGGAGCGTCTCGGCATCGCGGCGGGCGACGACGTCATGTGCAGCCGGTACACCTACCTCGCCGACGGGCGGCCCGTGATGGCGTCGGTCTCGTGGGAGCCGCTCGCGATCACCCGGGGTACGCAGGTCATGTTCCCGGAGGAAGGGCCGTACGCGGGCGCCGGGGTCGTCGCGCGGATGCGGGCGATCGGGCGGCGGATCGAGACGGCGGAGGAGGTCGTCACCGCCCGGCCGATCCTCGCCGCCGAGGCGGAGGAGCTAGGCGAGCCGGTCGGGGCGATCGTCATGGTGATACGCCGTACGTACCGCACCGCCGACCGCCCGGTGGAGACGGCTGACATCGTCATCCCCACCGACCGGTACGAGCTGGGCTACCTCATCCCAGTCAGATAGGTCGGCGTGCTGGTTTGGGTTACATGGAGGCGGACGTCACTAGGGTGGCGTCGACGAGGACGCGGACGGTCTGGGGTCTGAGGCCGGCGAGCAGCAGTTTGCGTTTCTTCTCGATCACCACGGAATGGCGCTCTTGCACGCCGAGGTCAAAGGCCCAGCGCTTGGTGAGGCTCAGCGAGAACAGGTGGAGCTCCTGCGTGACGGGGATGCCGTCGACGGTGATGACCAGCTGCCCCGACCACTTGTCGAACGAGAAGGCCACGCGGTGGATCTCCGCCGTAGCGACGTCGAACCACAAGCTGGTCGTGCGCTTACCGCCCACAATCCTCCGCCTCTCGCCGACCCGTGCCTGCGTTGTCCCGGACATTCGACGTTCTACGGACGCAGTCGCCTGTCCGCGCGTTCCGTTCGGTCGGCCCGGGTGCTGCGGCGTCAGCGCAACCGTTGGTGGGGGTTGGTCGTTGGTGGGGTGTGGCGCTTGTTGTGTTCTTGACGATTCCGGGGCTGGTCATCGGGCTGGTCGGGTTCGCTGTGCTCGATCGTGCGGGGTTGTGGGCGCATCGCAGGTTCCGGCTGCCATGGCGGAGGGACGAGGTGGGACGGCCGGTGTCGGCGGTCGCGGTCGGTGAGCTGGACGCTTTCTTCCAGGGCACTCATCGCCACGCGCAGGAGCAGCGCCGGTCGTCGTTGATGTTGCGGGACGAGGAGGACGACGGTGCGCCGCCGCGCGGGCGCGTCGATCTCGATGCGGGGACCGCGGTCGTGCGGCGTCCGCGCGGGAGGGCCTGAGCGCGCGTTCGGAAGAATCTTCGGGCGGGGTGTCGATTTCCGGGGGTGGGGTGCGTCATCACCGCGCAACCATCCGATGCGGAAGGAGCGCATGGTGAAGTACCTGCTGCTGATCAACACCCGGTCGCCCGGGGAGCCGCCGGCCGGGGAGCCGGGCGTCGAGGAGTTCATGGCGTACGACAAGGCCGTCACCGACGCCGGGGTCAAGGTCGACGGGAACGCGCTGGACCTCGGCACCGGGACGACCGTGCACGTCCGGGCGGACGGGGAGCGCGTCGTGACGGACGGGCCGTTCGCCGAGACCCGGGAGATCGTCGGCGGCTACTACCTGATCGACGTGCCCGACCTGGACGCGGCGCTGGACTGGGCGGCCCGGTGCCCCGGGGCGCGGTACGGCACCGTCGAGGTCCGCACGGTGTGGGAGCCGGACGCGTCGTGAGCGGGCGGCGGGCGGCCCGCTCCGTGGAGGCGGTGTTCCGCGAGGACCGGGGCCGGCTGCTCGCCCTGCTCGCCGCCCGGTTCGGCGACCTCGACCTGGCGGAGGAGGTCGTCTCCGACGCGATGGAGACGGCGCTGCAGCGGTGGCCGGTGGACGGGGTGCCGGACAAGCCGCTGGCGTGGCTGCTGACGGTGGCCCGCCGCAAGGCGCTCGACCGGATCCGCCGGGACCGGGCACAGGCGGCGCGGCTGGCGGCGCTGCGGGTGGAGAGCGAGCGGGCCGCCGCGTCCCCGGCGGAGCCCGGCTTCGACGACATTCCGGACGAGCGGCTGCGGCTGTTCTTCACCTGCTGCCATCCCGCGCTGCCGGAGGAGGCGCGGACCGCGCTGATGCTGCGCTTCCTCGCGGGCCTGACGACGCCGGAGGTGGCCCGCGCGTTCCTGGTGCCGCCCGCGACGATGGCGCAGCGGATCGTGCGCGCGAAACGCAAGATCCGCGACGCGCGCATCCCGTTCCGCGTGCCGGGGCCGGACGAGCTGCCGGCCCGGCTGCCGGGCGTGCTCCGGGCCGTCTACCTGGTCTTCACCGAGGGCTACGCGGCGACGTTCGGCGACGATCTGGTGCGTCCCGGGCTGGCCGACGAGGCCGTCCGGCTCGCCCGGATCCTGCACGGGCTGCTGCCCGAAGAGCGGGAGGTGACGGGGTTGCTCGCGCTGCTGCTCCTCACCGACGCGCGGCGTCCGGCGAGGGTCGACGCGGCGGGCGACCAGGTGCTGCTCGAAGACCAGGACCGCGCGCTGTGGGACGCCGGCCTCATCGCCGAAGGGCGGCGGCTCGTCGTCCCGGCGCTGACGGGGCCCGGTGCCGGGCCGTACGCGGTGCAGGCGGCGATCGCGGCGCTGCACGACGAGGCGGCCTGCTTCGACGGCACCGACTGGCCACAGATCGTCGCGCTGTACGACGTGCTGCTCCGGATCGAGCCGTCCCCGCTCGTCGCGCTGAACCGGGCCGTGGCGGTCGCCATGCGCGACGGCCCCGGCGCGGGGCTCGCCCTCATGGACGACCTGTCCGGTGCCCCGGAACTGCGCCGCTACTACCTGTTCCACGCGGCGCGGGCCGACCTGCTGGGCCGCCTCGGCCGGACCGGCGAGGCGGCCGAGGCCTACCGGGCCGCGGTCGCGCTCGCCGGCAACGAACCGGAGCGGGCGACGTTCGAGCGCAGGCTCGCCGGGCTCACCGGCCGCTGACCTGCGGCTCGCACAGGGCGGTCTGGACGGCGGTCTCCATGTCGGCGTCCTGCGCGTCCGAGCCGCCCGGGTCGAGGTTCACCATGACCGTCGCCTGCCTGCCGCCGGTCGTCGCGCCGGTCACGGTCTCGAATCCCAGCATGTCGCCGGTGTGTCCCCAGTAGAGGCCGCCGCAGGGCAGCGGCCTGCTCTCCAGGCCGAGGCCGTAGGCGCGGCCGTCGGTGTTGCCGGTCGGGCGGGTCCTCATCATCTCCCGCAGCTGGGCAGGGGCGAGGAGCCTGCCGTCGAGCAGGGCGCCCATGAACCGGCCCAGGTCGGACGCGCTGGAGACCATCCCGCCGCCGGGGCCCGCGACCGTCGGGTTGAGCTCGGTGACGTCCATGAGCGGCGCGCCCTCGCCCGGCCGCACGTACCCGCGGGGATGCGGCCCGGGGATCGCCGGGGAGTCGCCGGGCACGGACGTCGCGTGCAGGCCGAGCGGCTCGATGATGCGCCGCGTGATCTCCTCACCGTACGGGCGGCCGGTGACGTTCTCGATGAGCAGTCCCGCCACCAGGTAGTTCGTGTTGGAGTACTTCCAGTCGCGGCCGGGCTTGAACACCCGGTGATGGGCGAGCGCGACGTCCACCATGGCGCGGAGGTCGTGGTGGGCGAGCGGGTCCTTGAGGACGTCCTGCGGGGTGATGTAGTCGAGGTAGTCGGGCAGGCCGCTGGTGTGCTGGAGCAGCTGCCGGACGGTGATGCGCCGCCCGTCGTTGCCGTGACCGCGGATGACGCCGGGCAGGTAGCGTTCCACCGGCGCGTCCAGGACGACGCGATGCTCGCCCACGAGCTGGAGCACGACCGTCGCCACGAACGTCTTGGTCACGCTGCCGATCCGGAAACGGCTGTCGCGGGGGACGGGCGTGCGGTTCCGCACGTCGCCGACACCGCTGGTCAGCACGGTTGTGCCGCCGTCGCCGTCGCGGACTTCGAGGAGCGCCCCGGGCGCGCCGTCGTCCGTGGTCAGCCGTTCCAGGATCGCGGGCAGCCGCCCGCGCTCGGGTGCTCGCGCGGCGGTGGCCGAATGCGCGGGCACGCCGGTGCCCGCCAGCATGCCGACCGCCAGGCCGATGGCCAGTGCGCCGCCCGCCGCACGCCTGTTCCGGATCACGTGATGCTCCCTCTTGATCGTCGGAGTCATCACGCTAGGAATCGCGGTGCCGGACGCGCCTCACCCGCGAGAGCCAACGTCCGCGTGGCGCCGCGGGCCGAGGATCAGTCCGTGTCGTAGACCGTGACGGGGACGTCGCGGGCGATGAGCTCGGCGGCGATGAGGGGTTCGACGCGGTCCCAGCGCCCGCCGGCCAGGCCGCAGCCGATCCGGGGCATGTGGACGCTCGCGCCGAGTCCGGCGGCCTCGGCGGCGAGCCGGCGCAGGCACTCCCGCACCGCCTCGTAGCGGATCGGCGGGCCGGAGCTGCGGCTCGCCTTGAGGCCGTGCTGGCCGATCATGTTCGCGACCCACACGTCCGGCTTGACCTGGACGATCTGGACGGCGCCGAGCCCGAAGTCGTTGCGGGCGCGCTCGCGGTGCCAGCGCCGGTAGGCGGCTTCCGGCTCGGGCCAGCGCCGCGACACCGCCTCCACGAAGCCCTTGCCCCAGCCGCCGCGGTCGTTGCAGATGTGCGCGATGACCTTCGGCCCCTTGGCCTGGGGCGAGGTCGCGTCGCCCTTGAGGTACCGGATCCGCGCCATGATCGCGACGGTATCCGGGCGCACCGACAAACCGGCCGTGTGGTCTCCATTTCGGTGCGGGGTCGCTGCGGAGGGAGCAGCGCAGGTACTCCGCTTCTAGTGTGGCGCCATGAGCGATTCACCGCCGCACGCCGGGCACCCCGGCCACCACCACGGCCACCATCACGGTCACCATCACGGTGGCGACGACCAGGCCGAGATGCTCGATCTCGGCGCGGACGTCCTGGCCGAGCACATCGCCGACATCATCGCCTGGCTGCCCGTCGAAGGGAGCCCGGGCCGGATCGTGGACCTGGGCTGCGGCACCGGAGCCGGGACGTTCGCGCTGCTCGCCCGGTATCCGGAGGCCGACGTCACCGCCGTCGACTCGTCGTCCGAGCACCTCGACCGCCTGCGGGAGAAGGCCCGCGAGCGCGGGATGGCGGAGCGCGTGCGCGCCGTCCAGGCCGACCTCGACGCCGACTGGCCCGACCTCGGCACGCCTGACCTGGTGTGGGCATCGGCCTCGATGCACCACATGGCCGACCCGGAGCGCGCGCTGCGCAAGGTCCACGACCTGCTCGCGCCGGGAGGCCTGTTCGCCGTCGTAGAACTGGCCGGTTTCCCGCGCTTCCTCCCGGACGACGCCCCGCCGGACCGGCCGGGCCTGGAAGAGCGCCTCCACGCCGTCGCCGACCGTCTCACCGCCGAGCAGATGCCCTACCGCGGCGCCGACTGGGGGCCGCTGCTGACCGCCGCCGGGTTCGCGCTCGCGGGCGAACGCGTCCTGACCGTGAACATCGACGGCTCGCGCGACGAGGCGGTCGGCCGCTACGCCCTGAGCAGCCTGCGCCGCATCCGCGACGCCGTCGCGGACGAGCTCGCGTCCGAGGATCTCGCCGCGCTCGACCGGCTGCTCGACACCGGCGGCCTCGGCGGCGTCCTGCGCCGCGACGACCTGGCGGTCCGCACCGAGCGCGCCGTCTGGGCCGCCCGCCGAACCCGGTGAAGCGCCGGGCTAGGCGGTGGTGGGGTCGGTCAGCATCCCGGCCAGTCTGACGAGCGCGTCCGCCCGCGGCTGGAAGGTGCCGATCGACGGCGCGTCGGTGTACGCGGAGATCAGGACGCCGCCGGCGACCTCCCACGGCGGCACGTCGCCGGCGAGCATCGCCGCGCGCAGCGCCGGCGTGAGCAGCCGCACCGCCTGCTGCTCGCCGAGGCCCCGGATCAGGAACCTCTTGTCGAACGCCGCGTCGCCGGTGCCGACGCCGCGGACCGGCATGAGGAACCCGCCGATCGCGGTGCGCTTCACGACCTCCACGTCCCGGAAGCCGCCACCGGGGCGGAGGAAGTAGCGGGTCAGGTCGTGGGTCGACGTCCTGCGGCTGTCGCCGGTGCCCTGGCTTTCCGTCCACCGGTGCCAGACGAGCCACAGCGGATACGGCTCCTCGGCCGCGACCGCCAGCTTCGTCCGCCGGGACCGCACGGCCGACGCGACGGGACGGGGCATCGGCTCGTCGCGCTCGACGGGCCGCCAGCCGCACGCGGCGATGTGCTCGCGCAGTTCCCTCATCTGCCGGTGGCTGCGGACCGCCGACCACACGATGACCACCACCGCCAGGACCACCAGGCCGACGAACAGGCCGGTGGAGCCGAAAAGGCCGGGGCCCTCGGCGGAGGGTGCGGTGAGCGAGGGGTGTCCGAGTGCGCCGTCTGCCGCGAACATGCCGATTTCGACGTGCGGGCGGGGCTGCGGGTTCGATCGAGCGCGGTGCCGCGAGGGAAAGCGGGGGAGTCAGCGGGTTCGGATGACGGGGCGGGAGGCGTGCGCTACTGTGTTCGAATGAGTCGAACAGAAGTTCGACTTGTTCGACCCGCTCGCCCGGGAGGCGACATGGTGGCGACGGCGGCCCCACCTCTCAACCGCACCGCACCTCTCAACCGCACCGCGCACGGCCGGCGGCACGAGCGCGCGACACGCCGCAGCGGTTTCTACCCAAATCTACGGCCGCAGCTATATCGCCTCATAGAGTCCGAGAGCGTGGACCCCGTGCGCAATCCCTATGCCCCTGGCGCCGGGCAGCGCCCCCCGGAGCTGGCCGGCCGCGACCGCGAGCTGAGGCAGTTCGAGGTGGTGCTGGAACGGGTCGCCCGGGGCCGCCCCGAGCGCAGCATGATCATCACCGGGCTGCGCGGTGTCGGCAAGACCGTGCTGCTCAACGCGTTCCGGTCGATGGCGATCCAGAAGCTGTGGGGCACCGGCAAGATCGAGGCGCGGCCCGACCAGTCGATCCGGCGGCCCGTCGCGTCCGCGCTGCACATGGCGGTGCGGGAGCTGGCGCCCCGGCACCGCGCGCCCGACCGGATCGAGGCGTTCCTCGGCGTGCTGAAGGCGTTCGCGCAGGCCGGTCCGGAGCCGTCCGGCACCAAGGCGAAGGCGCGGGCGCACCGCTGGCAGCCGGGCATCGACGTGCCCGCCTCGCGCGGCCGCGCCGACTCCGGCGACCTGGAGATCGACCTCACCGAGCTGTTCGTGGACGCCGCGTCCGTCGCCACCGACGTCGGCGCCGGCATCGCGCTGTTCGTCGACGAGATGCAGGACGTGCCGGCCGACGACGTGTCCGCGCTGTGCGCCGCGTGCCACGAGCTGTCGCAGATCGGCGGCCCGCTGATCGTGGTCGGCGCGGGCCTGCCGCACCTGCCCGCCGTGCTGTCGGCGAGCAAGTCCTACTCCGAGCGGCTGTTCCGGTACGCGCGCATCGACCGGCTCGACCGCGAGTCCGCCGACGTCGCGCTCCTCGCGCCCGCCGAGCGGGAGGAGGTCACCTTCACCAAGGACGCCCTCGACGCGCTGTACGGCGCGGCCGACGGCTACCCCTACTTCGTGCAGGCGTACGCGAAGGTCGTCTGGGACGTCGCGCCCGACACCCCGATCACCGCCGAGGACATCCGGGTCGCCGCGCCGGAGGCGGAGAGCGAGCTCGCGGTGGGCTTCTTCGGCAGCCGCTACGAGCGCGCGACGCCCGCCGAGCGCGACTACATGCGCGCGATGGCGATGCTCGGCGACGATCCGGTGCCGACGGCGGCGGTCGCCGACGAGCTGGGCCGCAAGCCGTCCAGCCTGTCGCCCGCCCGCGACGGCCTGATCAAGAAGGGGCTGATCTACAGCGCGGAGCGCGGCATGGTCGCGTTCACGGTCCCGCACTTCGGCAAGTTCCTCCGCTCCCAGCCCGCCTGACCCGACAGTTCTCTACAGGTTTCTAGCCTGGACGCTAGAAGCCGTTATAAAGCTGAATCGGACCGTGCCGTCCGGTGTCTATTCGGCTTTCTAGCGAACATGCTAGAAAGCCGTAGATTCTCCTGCCTTCCCTTCCGAGGTTTCTCTAAGGCTTTCTAGCTTTTCTCCTAGGTACCTCTATAGAGATGCAGAGGGCGTTGTCCGGCATTGCGGTTGTTACGCGGAGTTATCTGGGTATGGGGGCCGATGCGCCGGACCGGGCGCGAAAGGCCGATGTCGGGGGGATCACGATGGACGAGCAGGACCGCTACCGGGGCCAGGACCCGGACGACCTGTACTCGACGCGCGAGGAGGACGCCTACGAGCGCGGCGACGAGATGAGCTCGTCGATGGGATCGTCGGAGTCGCGGGGCACCGACGAGCCGTCGATGCGGCAGGAGCAGGGCGGCCAGGGCTACGGGCCCGGCCCGCGCGGCTACCACGACGAGCCCGGCTTCGAGGGCGGCGGCCACGGGTTCGGCGAGGACGACGAGTACTCCGCCGACATGGGCGGCATGCAGGACGAGGACATGACGAGCCACCGCCCGCGCCGCCAGGACGACGAGGACGAGCTGTACGGCAACCAGCTCGACGACCTCCACGACCGCGACGACGAGACCGGCGAGAACTGGTGACGTGAGCCCCGGCTCGGACCCCGCCTCAGACTCCGGCTCGGACCCCGCTTCGGACTCCGCTTCGGACCCCGGCTCGGGCCTCAGGCGCCGCCCGCCTTGAACACCGGGCGGGTCGACGGGTCGGGCGTGTGCGGCGGGAACCGGCCGAGCAGCCCGAGCGCCTCGTCGATCGCCCGGACGAGCTGGGCGTCGGTGCCGTTCGCGTGGTCCTGCGGCGTGACGTCGACCTCGATGTCGGGGTCGGTGCCGTAGTTCTCGACGCGCCAGCCGACGTCGTCGAAGGCGAACGAGAACTCCGGCTGCGTGGTGACGGTGCCGTCGGCGAGGCGGTGCCGGGGCCGGATGCCGACGACGCCGCCCCACGTCCGGCGGCCGATGAGGGGGCCGAGGCCGAGCAGCTTGAACGCGTGGCTGAACAGGTCGCCGTCCGAGCCGGTCCGCTCGTTGGTGATCGCGACCATCGGGCCGCGCGGCGACTCGCGCGGGTACGGCATCGGGACGCCCCAGCGCGGGAAGTTGTAGCCGATCCGGCGGCGCGCGAGCTTCTGCAGCAGCAGCCCCGACACGTTGCCGCCGCCGTTGAACCGGACGTCGACGATCAGCGCCTCGCGGTCGTACTCGGCGAGGAAGCCGCGGTGGAACTCGGCGAACCCGTCCGCGCCCATGTCGGGGACGTGCAGGTAGCCGGCGCGCCCGCCGGTCCGCTCGTGGACGAGGGCGCGGTTCGCGGCGACCCAGTCGCGGTACCGGCCGGGACGCTCGTCGGCGAGCGTCTTCACGGCGACGGTGAACGGGGCGGCGTCGCCGCGCCGGATCGTCAGCAGCACCTCCTCGCCCGCCAGGTTGACCAGCCGCTCGCCGGGGACGACGCCGCCGGGCGCGACGGGCTCGCCGTTGATCGCGACGACCGCGTCGCCGGGCCGGACGTCGATGCCCGGACGGTTCAGCGGGGACGTGGCGGCCGGGTCCCACGGGTCGCCCTCGATGATGTGCGCGAGCACGAACCGGCCGTCCCGGACGGCCCAGTCGACGCCGAGGAAGCCCTGGGCGTAGACGGGGCGGCTGCGGTACTCGCCGCCGATCTCGTAGGCGTGGGACGTGCCGAGCTCGCCCTGCATCTCCCACAGCAGGTCGGAGAACTCCCCACGAGTTGTCACTTTGTCCACAAGAGGGAGGTAGCGGCGGTACACGGCGTCCCAGTCGATGCCCGCCATGTCCTCGTCCCAGAAGTGCTCGCGCTGCAGCACCCACGTCTCGCGGAGCATCTGCCGCCACTCGGTCGCCGGGGACACCGGCACCTTGACGCGGTCGAGGTCGATCCAGCCGCTGCGGCGGCCCGGCCGGTCGTCCGGGGGCTGCTCGCGGCCCGCCGTGACCAGCCGCAGCCGCGACCGGGACCGGTAGAGCAGCGTGGCGCCGTCGCGGGCGAGCCAGAAGTCGCCGACGTCGCGCAGCCGCGTCCGGGCCTGCCGGGCCGCGAAGTCGAACGCGTCGACGCGGCCGAGCGCCGGGTCGTCGCCGCGGCCGCCCTTCACCGGGAACACCGAGTACAGCGCCTGGCCCTTGATCCCGGCGATCCGCCCGTAGCGGCCCTCCGCGACGGGGAACGCGACGACCCGCCGCTCGATCCCGGCGAAGTCGATCGGGAGCCGCGCCGAGGCCGCGACGCTCGCGCCGAGACGGCCGGGCCCGGTGACGTCCCGCGCGTCCGACCCCTCCGCGAGGCTCGCCTCGCCGGGCGAAGGGGCGGCCTCGCCGGTCACCGGACGCGGCGCCGCCGCGAACGGCGACGGCACATCGCGGCGCAGCGTGATCGCGTACGGGCGGGCGCCGAGCGGGAACCCCCGGTCGAACTGGAGCGTGTCGGGCACCGGGTCGAACACGCGCTGCCCGATGAAGTACAGGTAGCGGCCCTCCGGGTCCCAGGCGGGGGCGCGGTCGTGCAGGACGGGCCGGGTGACCGGCGCGACCAGGCCCGTCTCGGCGTTGCACACCTTGATCGCGGTCGTCTGCGCGGACGTCGGGCAGGCGTAGGCGAGCCACTCGCCGCCGGGCGACCAGGCCAGGCCGGTGATCGCGCCGTACGGGCTGACGTCGAGCGGCACCGGCTCCAGCGGGCCGTCGCCGTCCGGTTCGAGCAGGTACAGCTCGTTGCGGTGGTTGGTGAACGCGAACCGGTCCGCCGCCGGCGACGGCGCCAGCTCCAGCACCCGGCCGACGTCCTCGGACGTCTCGGCGTGCGCGGCGTCCCGGGCACCGGACGCGGTCAGCACGACGAGGCGCTCCCGGCCGTCCTCGCCGGACGCGGCCGCGATCAGCCGCCGGTCGTCGTTGAACCAGGTCAGCAGCCGGTACCGGACGCCGTCCTGCCGCCCGTGTTGCCGGACCGGCCCCTCCCAGGCCGCGAACGAGTACGCCTTGCCGCGCGTGGTGATCGCCAGGCCGTCGCCCGCCGAGTTCACCGTGGCCGTGTCGAGGTACTCGGCGGCGGGCACGAACCGCCGGTTCCGCTGCGTGCGCGAGCTGCCGAGCCGCACGTCGATGCGGCGGGGGCCGGTGCCGTCGTCCGGGTCGAGGACGTACAGGTCCGCGGCGGCGTGGTAGACGAGCCGGCGGCCGTCATCGGCGAGATTGCGGGCGTAGTAGTCCTCGTGATGGGTGTGCCTGCGCAGGTCGGAGCCGTCGGGCAGGCACGAGTAGACGTTCCCGACGCCCTCGTGGTCGGACAGGAAGTAGATCCGGCCGCCGACCCGGCAGGGCGCGGCGAGGTTCCCGTCCAGCTCGATCAGCCGCCGGAAGTCCCCGGAACCGCAGGAACCGCCCGCACCGCCGGGGGCGATCCACAGGTCGCCGGCCGTGCCGCCCCGGTACCGCTTCCAGCGCGCCGGATCGGCGGTGTTGCGGCCGATGACGACCGCGCCGTCCGGCCCGTACGTGACGCTGCTCGCCGGCCCGTACGGCAGCTCGGCCGGAATCCCGCTGCCGGACGGATCGATCGCGTACAGCCACTGATAGCCGCGGAACGGACGCCGGACATCGGACGCATAGACGATACGTCCGTCCGGATCCCAGCCGGTGATCGTGCAGGACGTCCCGTGGAACGTCAGCCGCCGCGCGGCGCCGCCCGCCGCCGGCATCACGTACACCTCGGCGGGGCCCTCCTCCCGTCCGACGAACGCCAGCAGCCGCCCGTCCGGGGACAGGCGCGGGTAGGCGGCCGCCGCGACCCCGGCCGTCAGCCGGTAGGCCCGGCCGCCGGACGCGGGGACCGTCCACAGGTCGTCCTCGCACACGAAGACGACGTCGTCCCCGCAGATCGACGGGAACCGCAGGTAGCCGCCGTTTCCCCCCACGCGCGGTCAGTGCCCGCTCTCCCCGCGAGGAATCTCTACGGCATTCTTGGACGCGTCCAATACTCGGTTAGACAGAGGTCGTCACCGGTGCCGGGACGAGCGCCGCCCGGACGGTCCGGCCCCGCTCCGCCGTCGACACCGCGAACACGACCTCCAGGTCCTGCCCGTCGACGCGGGCCGGGTAGACGACGAACCGCCAGCAGCCCTCGCGCCACACGTCCAGCGGGACCGCGCTGGCCACGGCGTTCTCGTGCTCCACCCATGCGGCGCTGTCATAGAGCGCCGCATACGTCTCCGCCAGGGGGCTGCGGCGCCGCTCGCACGGCGTCTCCGGACGCCCCAGCCCGCGCGCGCGGGACCGCCTGTCCAGCAGCTCCGGCAACTCGGGAGACAGCGCCGCGAACAGCGCCAGCTCCAGAATCAGCACCGGCCCCACCTGCGTGTGCTCGTCCCGCAGCACGTCCAGGCCCGCCATGGGCGCGCCCAGCGACGCTATGCCCGCGCCGGTGAACAGCAGCGCGCGCGCCACGCTGCGGCGGCCGACCCGCTTGGCGCTGAGGCCGCCGAAGCAGCCGCACCCCGCGTCCGGCCGCCGCACGCGCAGCTCCCCCACCACCCAGGTCGCCGCCGCGAACGCCAGCGTCGTCGCCAGCCGCACGGAGAACTGGGAGGTCACCAGCAGCGCCAGGCCGAGCAGCCCCTCGCCGAGCCCGAGCCCGACGTTCAGCCCGCGGCTGCGGCGCAGCGCCGTCAGCCCCGCGAGCCCGGCCGGGACCGGCACGCCGTGCACGTGGTCCGGCGCGTCCGCCACCCGCTCGCGGATCGTCAGCTTCGCCAGGCACGCCGCCAGCAGCACCATCGCCAGCAGCAGGACCTGCGTGTTCTGGAACGTCACCATGACGAGCCCTCCTCCGCGGCGCCGCCGAAACCGATGGCCGGGACGTCCGGCCGCGCGAGCACGTTGAAGCACCCGGCCTCCAGATCGCCGCCGAGCCCCACGAACGTCTCCGGGGTCAGCTCCACGATCCGGCCGCGCGGCGACGCCCCGCACTCCACGCACCGGTCGCAGAACCGGGCCGCCGCGCAGCCGCACTCCACGACCGGGACGCGCCCCGCGCGCCCGCTGCACTCGTTGTGCACCGTGATCTCGCTGCCGATCGACAGGTACGGGAACGCGACGCAGCCGGACGGGGCGTCCGCGCACCCGCCGCCGTCGCCCTCCGGATCGACCGCCGGGTACGCCGCGCCGCGCGGCGCCGGGGGCCGTGCGAACCAGGTCGCCGTCCCGCGCAGCACCGCCGGCGCGGGCTCGGACGCCTCCGGCCCGGCCAGGTCGTCGGCCCGGTAGCCCGGCTGCGACGTGCCCGGGCGCACCGCCTGCGGCCCGCCGGGGGAGCGCACGCAGATCACGTCGACGAGGTAGCCGGGCTCCAGCCGCGGGTGCCGGACCAGCACCTGCTGGAGGGCGTGCGGGGGGATCGCCACATGGGCGCGGCCGCGATGGGGGCCCATGTCCACCTCCCAGGCGTCCCGCCCGCACGCCAGCAGGGTGCCGGCGACCCGGTCCGCGTCGACCCAGATCCGGTCGACGCCCGGCCCGCCGGCCTTCGGCCGCACGATCGCCTCGCGCCCCGGGCGCAGCGCGGCGAGGCCCCCGCGCCCGCCGTGCCACACGGTCGTGTCCCCGCTCATCGCGAGCCGCAGCTCGGCGCCGTCGGCGTCCAGCACCAGCAGGTGCGGGCTGGCGTCCAGGATCGTCCCGGACAGCGCGCCGAGCGGCCGGGCGGCGTTCTCCGGGAGGCCGGCACCGGTCTCCGGGGACGCGCCGAGCACGGCCTCCCGGAGACGGCGGCGCCTGGCTCCACGGCGGTGGGGTAGCGGCATGGCGGCACTCCGGCTCGAACTTCACGGGGCGTGACGTCTGTTAGGACGGCGAGTCAAGAGTCACGCGCGGTGCACGCGCTGTCGACGGATTTGTCGCGATAAGTCGATCGACGGGAGATGTTCAATCGACCTCGGATGAGGATTATTAACTGGTTGACCCGGATATGTACTTTAAGTAGGACCGGAATTACGATCAACCTGAGATCGTCAACTGTACCGGGAACCGGCGCCGCCAAGATCGACTGGCTCGCCGGCTCCGCGACCCCTGGTTCGGTGGTGACGGTGAGCAGCACGCGGCACGAGGAGTTCCGCGCCTACGTGGCGGACCGCGGCCCCACCCTGCTGCGCGCCGCGATGCGCCTGACCAGCGACCGCGCCGAGGCCGAGGACCTGCTGCAGGCCGCGCTCGCCAAGACCTACCTCGCCTGGGACCGCATCCACGACCGCGCCGCCGTCGACGGCTACGTCCGGCGCGCCATGGCGAACACGCAGATCTCATGGTGGCGCCGGAAAAAGTTGGATATCTACCCCACGGATGAAGTTCCTGACCGTCCGGTGGACGATCACACCCGGCGCGCCGAAATGCGCGACGCGCTCGGCCGCGCGCTCGGCCGGCTCCCCGAGCGCCAGCGCCTCGCGGTCATGCTCCGCTATTACGAGGACATGTCCGAAGCGGAGATCGCCGACGTCCTCGGCGTCAGCGTCGGCACGGTCAAGAGCACCGTCTCCCGCGCCATGGCCCGCCTCCGCGACGACGACGCCCTAGGCGACGACTTCCCCGGAGTGCCCAGCCAGCCCAGGGGGACGACCCCCTGGAACCCCCGTCACGACTGACAGGCTGTTTCCCGCTCCGCAAGGGCTCCGCGCGAAACAGCCTGTCAGTCGGCGGGCAGGCCCGCTCCACTCGCTGGCGCTCCCTCCGCGTGCCTGCCCGTGGTGGTGGCCGGGGTTCGGCGCACGGGTCGGGCCGGCCTCTGGGCAAATGGGGGGCGGTGGGCTAGAACGGAGTTCCGCAGCTAGGCCTCAGCGAGCCGGAGGTGTGCCGTGTGGAGCACCATGCAGGACTTTCCGCTGACCATCACCACGATCATGCGGTACGGCACGCAGGTGTGCGGGTCCGCGGAGATCGCGACCTGGACCGGGGACGGCGCGCGGCGCCGGAGCTACGCCGAGGTCGGTGAGCGCGCCGCCCGGCTCGCCGGGGCGCTGCGCGCGCTCGGGGTGGACGGCGACCAGCGCGTCGCCACGTTCATGTGGAACAACACCGAGCATCTGGAGGCGTACCTCGCGGTCCCGTCGATGGGGGCCGTCCTGCACACGCTGAACCTTCGGCTGTTCCCCGACCAGCTCGTATACATCGCGAACCACGCCGAGGACCACGTCGTCATCGTGGACGGGTCGCTGATCCCGCTGCTCGCGCCGGTGCTGCCGCAGATGAAGACCGTCCGGCACGTCGTCGTGGTGGGCGACGGCGACACCGCGCCGCTGGACGGGGCGGGCAAGGAGCTGCACTCGTACGAGGAGCTGCTCGCCGCGGCGCCGCCGGAGTTCGACTGGCCGGAGATCGACGAACGGTCGGCGGCGGCCATGTGCTACACGAGCGGTACTACGGGCAACCCGAAGGGCGTCGTCTACTCGCACCGGTCCGCGTACCTGCATTCGCTGTCGGTGTGCACGGGGAACGCGCTGGGGATGAGCGGCGCCGACGTGGTGCTGCCGGTGGTCCCGATGTTCCACGCGAACGCGTGGGGCCTGCCCTACGCGGCGATGCTGGCCGGCGCGGCGCTGGTGATGCCGGACCGGTTCCTGCAGGCGGAGCCGCTGGTGAAGCTGATCGAGGCGGAGCGGCCGACGATCGCGGGCGCCGTCCCGACGATCTGGTCGGACGTGCTGCGGTACACGAAGGAGCACGGGTCGGACCTCAGCTCGCTGCGGCTCGTCCCGTGCGGCGGGTCGGCGGTGCCGGAGGCGCTGATGCGCGGGTTCGACGAGATCGGCGTGCGGATCGTGCAGGCGTGGGGGATGACGGAGACGTCGCCGGTCGCGACGATGGCGCACGCGCCGGTCGGCGCGGAGGGGGAGCGGGCCTGGCAGGCGCGGGTCAGCCAGGGCCGGGTCCTGGCCGGCCTGGAGATCCGGGTGGTGGGGGACGGCGACGTGGTGCTGCCGAACGACGGGGAGGCCGTCGGCGAGGTGGAGATCCGCGGCCCGTGGATCACCGGCGCCTACTACCGCGACGAGGACCCGGGCAAGTTCCACGACGGGTGGCTGCGCACGGGCGACGTCGGCAACCTCTCCCCCGACGGGTACATGGTCCTCACGGACCGGGCGAAGGACGTCATCAAGTCGGGCGGCGAATGGATCTCCTCGGTGGAGCTGGAGAACCATCTGATGGCCCATCCGGACGTGCTCGAGGCGGCCGTGGTCGGCGTCCCGGACGACCGCTGGCAGGAGCGCCCGCTGGCGTCCGTGGTCGTCCGGGACGGCGCGTCGGTCACGGCGGCGCAGCTCAGGGAGTTCCTCACCGACCGGGTGCCGAAGTGGCAGCTCCCGGAGCGCTGGACGTTCATCGCCGAAGTCCCCAAGACGAGTGTCGGGAAGTTCGACAAGAAGGTGCTGCGCCGCCGCTACGCGGAGGGCGGGCTGGAGGTCGAGCGCGCCGACTGAGCGAGGTGCGCGGCGATCGCGTCCTCCCACGATTGCAGGAACGCCGCGTACCCGCCCGCGAACGCGTCGAGGCCGTGCGCGCCGCCGGCGGTGAGGGCCGTCAGGTCGTAGACGACCTCGGCGGCGCTGCCGCCGTCCGGGTGCGGGGCGACGTCGACGGTGACCGTCCCGGCGCGGTGACCGGGCGTCACGCGGGCGTAGGAGACGCGGCGTCCGGGGTCGCGGGCGAGGACGACCCAGGTCGTCCGCTCGGTGCCGTGGCTGGTCTCGAACACCGTTCCCGGTTCGGTGTCGTCGGGGGCGTCCGCGGGGAAGGCGGGCCGCCAGCCGTCCACCCAGAGCTCCTCGCCGCGCGGCGTGAACAGGGTGAACGCCTCGGCGGGCGGCAGCGGGACCCGGACGGTCCCGGCGAGCCGGCGCCTCATCGGGGATCGCCGTCCTCGGTCAGGGCGTGCGCGTCGGCGGCGGTGAGGGTCAGCCCGTACACGGACTTGAGCTGCCGGATCTTGCCGAGCGTCTCGGGGGAGAAGGGGGCGCTGCCGTCGAAGGCGTGCAGGGCGATGCCCTCGACCAGGTCGCCGAGCGAGATGTCGAGGTACTCGGCCAGCCCCTTGAGCACCTTCAGCACGTTGCGTTCGATCCGCAGGCCGGTCTGGACACGGTCAACTTGTACCATGGTACCAAGATAACATCATCTGACCGGATTCTGACGCTCGGTCATGAACAAAGTGATCACGGAGCGGTACGGGTACTTGAGCGCTCGGTCACCGGTACCGGCGATTTCGGGGGATCGAGTGGTGTCGACGGGGCCAAGGGGTGTATGCAAGGTGGGCTGATTGTCCGGACGGCCCCTTTGGGGGCGGACTTCCATGCCGGTGCCGGGGAGCGTGTATGCCCAGGTTGTCCCCCTCCGAAGACGCGGCGGACCGGAAACTGGTCCTGGGTCTGAACGAAGGCGACGAAGCGGCCCTGGGCACGCTCTATGACGAGTACGGTGAGCGCCTTTACGACTACGCGTTGTCAATGACGGGCGATGAGAAGACCGCTGCCGGCATCGTCCACGACACCTTCATCGACGCGTGCCGCCGTGCGCCCCGTATGCGCGACCACCTGCACCTGAGCTCCTGGCTTTACGGGGCCGCCCGGCGCCGCTGCATCCGCCGCGGCCGCTCCCGGCACCTGTACTGGGACCGGGACGCCGAGTTCTCCGACACCCCGTTCCTGGAGCGCGCCGACGCGGGCGACGTCTCCGGCTGGCCGCCGTCGGCCGAGCTCCACGACCTGCTGCGCACCGCGCTCGACGCCCTCGACCCGGTCGACCAGGAGGCCGTGCTGCTGGCGTTCCGGCACGACCTGCCGCCCGCGCGGCTCGGCGCCGCGCTCGGGATGTCGGGACGCCGCGCCGCCGCGCGGGTCCGCCAGGGCGGCGCCGCCATGGAGGCCGCGCTCGCCGCCGAGGCCGTCCGGGCCGCCAGGGCCTGCGCCGGGTCCGCGGCGCCCGCCGCGCCCGTCGTGGATCAGGACGACGAGGAGCCCGCCGAGGAGGCCCGTCCCACCGCCGTCGCCGTCCTGGCGGCCCGCACCCCGCCGAAGCCGCAGCCCGCACCCGAAGCCGAGGACGCTGCAGACGCAGAGGACACCGAAGGCGCAGAGGACGCCGCAGACGCCGAGGACGGCGCGGAGGACGCGTCGCCGCCGGACGGCGCGTCCGGCGCCGTCCGCGAGGAGCCGAGGCGCGGGCCGCTGTCGATCGCGCTGTGGCAGACGTTCCACCGCCGCGGCGAGATCGGCGCGGACGCCGCCACCGCCGACCCGTCCGTCGCCGAGCACGTCGCGGGCTGCGCCGCCTGCCGGGCCCGCGCCCGGGTC
>NZ_WBMR01000101.1 GCF_008923365.1 Actinomadura montaniterrae | reverse complement strand
GACCACACCCGACTCGCCTACGCCGAGATCCACCCCGACGAGAAAGGCCCCACCGCGGCCGGCTTCCTGCACCGCGCCGCCGACTTCTTCGCCGCCCACGGCATCACCCGCATCGAGCGGGTACTGACCGACAACGCCTGGTGCTACCGCCACAGCCGCGACTTCGCCGCCGCCCTAGCCGACCTGCACGCCCGCCACAAACTCATCCGCCCGCACTGCCCCTGGCAAAACGGCAAGGTCGAACGCTTCAACCGCACCCTGGCCACCGAATGGGCCTACCAGCAAGTCTTCACCACCAACACCCAACGCACCCACCGCCTGACACCCTGGCTGAACTACTACAACACCCAACGCCCACACACCGCACTCGACGGCCACCCACCCACCAGCCGCCTGTCACCAACGTCATGACCGAGTACAGCTAGCCGGCCGCCTCGGGAGGGCCGGTCAGGCGGGCCTCGGCGCACTTGCGGAAGGCGGCGACCAGGCCCGAGCGGTCGCCGGCGCGGGTCGCCAGCACGACATGGCTCGGATCGACCCCCTCCAGGGGGACCATGACGAGGTCGGGCCGCAGCCGGTGGCCGCCGGTGCCCGCGGCGATCGCGACGGCCTGCCCGGCGGCGACGAACTCGAACTTGTCCTCGAGGTCGTCCAGGAGGGGGCCGTCCGGCACCGGACGCCCGCCGGGCCGCGGTTCGAGCCGCCAGAAGGCGCTCCAGGCCGGGTCGGCGCCGGGGACCCGCGGCAGCGGCTCGTCGGCGATGTCGTCGACCGTCACCGACTCCCGGCCGGCCAGGCGGTGGTCGGCGGACACGAGGAGGGCGCGGGGCTCGTCGTACAGGATCGTCACGCGCAGCCGGCCGGTCGGGAACGGCAGCCGGGTCACGACGGCGTCCACGCGGTGGTCGAGCAGGGCCCGCCGCGGTTCCTTCCAGTCGAGGTGCACGACCCGCACGTCCGCGTCCGGGTGCAGGCGCCGCAGCTCCTGCACCGCCGGGGTGACGATGAGGCCGCTGGTGTACCCGATCGTGACGCGGCTGGGCCGGGCGGCGGCGCGGGTGCGGGCGACCGCCTTGGCGGACGAGCGCAGCAGGGCCTTGGCCGGCGGAAGGAACACCTCCCCGGCCTCGGTCAGGCGGGTGCCCTGCGGCGTGCGGTCGAACAGCCGGGCGCCCATCTGCCGTTCGAGCTGCCGGATCTGCCGGCTGAGCAACGGCTGGGTGATGTGCAGGGCCTCGGCGGCGCGGCCGAAGTGCCGGTGGTCGGCGACGGCGGTGAAGTACCGCACGAGCCGCAGGTCGAGGTCCACCGGAGGCTGCGGCGAATCGGACATACGGTCAGCGTATCCGTCCGGATCGGCGGCGAGTCGGTTGATCAGGCTCCTGACGTGCGGTGATGCCTGATTCGTATCGCGCTGTACGGAACAGGCTTTGGAGGTGGGGCGACTGCGGCGCGCAGGGTGGGGATACCGGCCTTGCACCGTCCCGGTGCCTCTGTCGGGCCGGTCCCATCGTTGCGTTCAAGGAGCAGACCATGCGCGTTTTCGTCACGGGCGCGACCGGATTCATCGGGAGCGCCGTCGTCCGCGAGCTGATGGACGCGGGTCACGAGGTGACCGGGCTCGCCCGCTCGGACGCGTCCGCGGCCGCGCTGGAGGCCGCCGGCGCCGGCGTGCACCGCGGCGACCTCGACGACCCCGACGGCCTGGCCCGCGCGGCCGCCGCGGCCGACGGGGTCGTCCACACCGCGTTCCACCACGACTTCTCCGACTTCGCGTCCGCCGTCGCGATCGAGCGGCGCGTGATCGCGGCGATCGGCGACGCCCTCGCCGGATCCGGCAAGCCGTTCGTCATGACGTCGGGGACCGGCGGGCTGACCCCGGGCCGCGTCGCGACGGAGGAGAGCACGCCCGATCCCGACTCGTTCGCGGCCGTCCGGCACGCGGCGGAGCGGGACGCGCTGGCGCTCGCCGCGCGCGACGTGCGGGTCTCGGCGCTGCGGCTGCCGTCGTCGGTGCACGGCAGGGGCGACCGCGGGTTCGTCTCGTGGTTGATCGCGGCCGCCCGGGACAAGGGCGTTTCCGCCTACCCGGGCGACGGCTCGAACCGGTGGGCCGCGGTGCACCGCCTCGACGCCGCCCGCCTGTACCGGCTGGCCCTGGAGTCCGCGCAGGCCGGAACGGTCCTGCACGGCGTCGGCGAGGAGGGCGTCCCGGTCCGGGACATCGCCGGGGCCATCGGCCGCGGGCTGGGGCTGCCCGTCACGTCGCTGCCGCCGGAGGACGCCGTCGGGCACTTCGGCTTCGTCGGCGGCGTCTTCTCGCTGGACATCCCCGCCTCCAGCGACCTGACCCGCAAGCGGCTGGACTGGCACCCCGTCGAGCAGGGCCTCATCGCGGACCTCGAAGAAGGCCACTACTTCGGCGCGTAGCACCGGTGCCCGGCCGGGTCCCGCGGCGGCGGGGGGCGGGAACCGGCCGGAGGCCGCGGCGTCAGGTGCCGTCGATGCCCCTCTCGCCGGCGGCCTGGACGGCGGCCTGCTCCTGGAGGCGTCGCTCGGCCTCGAGGTGCGCGTCCACGATCGTCTTGATGACCTCGTCCGGGTCGTCGGTGAGGTGGATCAGGTCCAGGTCCTCGGGGGAGATCTTCCCGGACGGCAGCATCGTCTTGCGGACCCACTCGATCAGCCCGCCCCAGAACTCGGTGCCGACCAGCACGATCGGGAACCGGGTGATCTTCTTGGTCTGGACGAGGGTGATCGCCTCGAACAGCTCGTCCAGCGTGCCGAACCCGCCGGGCAGCACCACGAACGCCTGCGAGTACTTCACGAACATCGTCTTGCGGACGAAGAAGTAGCGGAACTCCAGCCCGATGTCGAGGTGGTCGTTCAGCTTCTGCTCGAACGGCAGCTCGATGCCGAGGCCGACCGACAGGCCGCCGTTCTCGTCGCAGCCCTTGTTGGCCGCCTCCATGATCCCCGGGCCGCCGCCGGTGATCACCGCGTAGCCGGCGTCGTGCAGCCGGGCGCCGATGTCCACGGCCATCTCGTACTCCTCCGACCCCGGCTTGGTGCGGGCGCTGCCGAAGACGCTGACCGCCTTCGGCAGCTCCGCCAGCAGCCCGAAGCCCTCGACGAACTCCGCCTGGATCCGCAGCACCCGCCACGGGTCGGCGTGTACCCAGTCGACCGGGCCGCGGCTGTCCAGCAGCCGCTGGTCGGTGGTGGTCTGCGGGACGGCGCGTCCGCGCAGCATGGCCGGCCCCTGCCGGCGCGTCCGGGGATTCACTTCGCGTGTCATGGGGCCAAGGTAGTGCGGCGCGCCGACCGTCAGCCGCCGATTTCGGATCGGCTCGGCGGCGGCGCGGTTACGGGCGGCGCCTCGGAACCCGCGGCCGGGCGGCCCGGGACGAGCAGCAGCGCGGCCAGCGCCCCGGCGAGCGCGATCCCGGCGCCGGCGAGCATGCCCGCCTGGAACCCGTCGGTGAGCGCGGCCGCGGGGACCCGCGCGGACGAGTGCTCGCTCGCGGCCGTGGACACCGCCACCACCACGGCCAGCCCGAGCGCGCCGCCGACCTGCTGCGTCGTGTTGATCAGCCCGGACGCGAGCCCGGACTCGCCCGCCGTGGCGCCCGCGGTCGCCGCGATGGTGACCGACACGAACACCAGCCCGCCGCCGAGGCCCATCACGACCGCCGGGCCGAGGACGTCCGCCGCGTAGTGGCCGGTGGCGGACATCCCGGCGAACCACGCCAGCCCGGCGGCCACCGCGGCGAGCCCGCCGGCCAGCGGGCCGCGCGCGCCGAACCGGGTGATCAGCCGGGACCCGGCGCCGGCGCCGGACGCCATGGTGACCGCGACGGGCAGCTGCCCGAGCCCCGCCCGGATCGGCCCGTAGCCCTTGACCTGCTGCAGGTAGAGCGTCATCACGTAGAACATCGGGAAGATCGCCATCGTGGCGAGGACGGCCGCGAGGTTGCCGCCGCGCAGCGACCGTCCGCGGAAGATCCCGAGCGGGACGAGCGGGTGCCGCACCCGCGCCTCGACCAGGGTGAACGCGGCGAGCAGCACGGCGGCGCCGGCGCCGCGCAGGTAGGTCGCCGCGGAGTCCCAGCCGGCGTTGTTGGCGTCGACGAGCGTGTAGACCAGCAGCGCGAGCCCGCCGGTGACCGCGGCGGCGCCGAGCAGGTCGAAGCCGCGCACCTGCTGGTCGCGGGCCTCGGGCAGCAGGACGGGCGCGAGCGCGATCGCGGCGGCGCCGATCGGCACGTTGACGAACAGCACCGCCTCCCAGCCGAGCCCGTCGGTGAGCAGCCCGCCGAGGATCGCGCCGGCCGCGCCGCCGGCGCCCGCGACCGCGCCGAACAGGCCGAGCGCCCGGTTGCGCTCCGGGCCGTCGGTGAACAGCGTCATGATCAGCGAGAGTGCGGCGGGCGCGACCAGCGCGGCGCCGAGGCCCTGCACGGCCCGCGCGCCGACGAGGGCGCCCGCCGTGGGGGCGAGCCCGCCGGCCAGCGAGGCGGCGGTGAACAGCGCGAGCCCGGCGACGAACATCCGGCGCCGTCCGGCGAGGTCGGCGACCCGGCCGCCGAACAGCAGGAACCCGCCGAACGCCAGCGTGTAGGCGTTGCCGACCCAGGACAGGTCGGCCTGGTCGAAGTGCAGGTCGCGGCCGATGGACGGCAGCGCGACGTTGACGATCGAGGCGTCCAGCACCAGCACGAACTGGACGGTGACGAGCAGGGCGAGGGCGAGCCCCCGCTGCCGGGCGGCCATGCGCGGCTCCTAGATGGAAGTCGAATTCCGGTTCCGGTTGCAGGCCCTGGACGATACGGAAGCTCGATTCCGTTTGTCAATCCGTGGTTGACTGGAGGGGATGACCACCGCCCCGTCAAGTCCCCGGCCGCTCCGGGCCGACGCGCGCCGCAACCGGCGCCGCGTCCTGGAGGCCGCGCGCGCCGCCTTCGAGGAGGCCGGCAACGAGGCCCAGATGGAGGACATCGCGAAGCGGGCCGGGGTCGGCGTCGGAACGATCTACCGCCATTTCCCGACAAAACAGGCGCTCATCGACGAGCTGACCGCCGAGTGGATGGCCGACGGGGCCGCCAAGGCGGCCGACGCCCTGGCGGAGCCCGACCCGTGGGACGGGGTCGTCCTGTTCGTGCGCCGCAGCGCCGACATCATGGTCCGCAACCGGGGGCTGCGCGAGGTCTTCGGCGACGTCGGGCAGCTCTTCGAGGAGGACGCGCCCGTCCAGAACCACGACCTGCAGGTCAAGGTGGCCGCACTGCTCGCCCGCGCGCACACGGCCGGGGTCCTGCGCGCCGACGTCGGCGTCAACGAGTTCCGGGCCCTGATGTGCGGCCTGGCCATGGCCATCACCAACACCCCGCCCGGCGCGCACCAGCTCTACGCCGACGTCATCCTCAAGGGGCTGAAGGCACCCTGACCCAGGCGGTCAACGGCGTAGGCGGTCAACGGCGTAGGCGGTCAACGACCTAGGCGGTCAACGACCTAGGCGGTCAACCAGGCGCGCATGCGGCTCTCGCAGTCCGCGATCAGCGGCATCTCGACGTACTCGTCCTTGGTGTGGGCAAGGGTCGGCTCGCCGGGGCCGTAGTTGACCGCCGGGACGCCCAGCTCGGAGAAGCGCGCCACGTCCGTCCAGCCGAGCTTGGCGCGGACCTCGGTGCCACCGGACGCGACGGACGACACGAACGCGGCGGCGGCCGGATGGGTGAGCCCGGGACGGGCGGCGGACGCGGCGTCGGTCACCTTGACGTCGAAGCCGTCGAACACCTCGCGCAGGTACGCCTCCGCTTCGGCGAGGGACTTGTCGGGCGCGAACCGGTAGTTGACGGTGACGACGCATTCGTCCGGGATGACGTTTCCGGCGACGCCGCCGTGGATGAACACTGCGTTGAGGCCCTCGTGGTACTCCAGGGCGTCCACCACGGGACGGGTGGGCTCGTACGCGCGCAGGACGTCGAGGATCCGCCCGGCGGTGTGGATGGCGTTGGACCCCATCCAGGCGCGCGCGCTGTGCGCCCTCTCCCCCTTCGCCGTCACCTCAATGCGCATGGTCCCCTGGCAGCCGCCCTCGATGTGCGCGCCCGTCGGCTCCATCAGGACCGCGAAGTCGCCGGCGAGCAGCTCGGGACGGGTCGCGGCGAGCCGCCGCAGCCCGTTGCGCTCCGCCTCGATCTCCTCGCACTCGTAGAACACGAAGGTGATGTCGCGGGTGGGCTCGGTCACGGTCGCGGCCAGGCGCAGCGCGACCGCGACACCGCTCTTCATGTCGGTCGTCCCGCAGCCGTAGAGCCGGTCGCCCTCCATGCGGGACGGCAGGTTGCCGTTCAGCGGGACGGTGTCGAGGTGCCCGGCCAGCACGACCCGCTCGGCGCGGCCGAGGCCGGTGCGGGCGATCACGTTGTTCCCGTCGCGCTCCACCGCGAGGTGCGGAAGCGCGCGCAGCGCCTCCTCGACGGCGTCCGCGAGCGGCCCTTCCGCACCGCTCACCGACTCGATGTCGACGATCGCCGCCGTCAGGTCCGCCACGTCCGAGAACAGATCAAGCCGCATGGACAGCAAGCGTACGCGGCCTATGATCGCGGACGTGGAGATGCCTGTGCTCGAGTGCGCCGTCCACTGGGCGGTCCCGGCGGACGAACCGCATATGCGCGACCTTCTGGACGCGGGTGAGCGCGACCGCTACGAGCGGTTCCTGCGCGCCGAGGACAAGGCCCGGTTCGTCACCGGACGGTTCCTGGCCCGCACCGTCCTGTCGGAGGCGACCGGCCTCGCGCCGGGCGGCATCCGGTTCACCACCGACTGCCCGCACTGCGGCGGCGCGCACGGCAAGCCCCGCCTCCCCGGCTCCGGCCTGGACTTCTCGCTGTCGCATTCCGGGGACCGCGTCGTCCTCGTCCTGTCCGACGGCCCGGAGGTCGGCGTGGACGTCGAGCGGGAGAGCGACCGCGACGTCGACCGGCTCGGCACGATGGTCCTCAGCGCCCCGGAGCGGGACGTCCTCGCGGAAATGCCCCCGGACCAGCGCAAACGCGCTTTCCACTCGTACTGGTGCCGCAAGGAGGCGCTGCTCAAGGCCACCGGCCACGGCCTGGCGGCCTCGATGACGGCCATCCACGTCTCCGGCCCGGACGAGCCCGCCGCGGTGCTGTCCTGGGACGACGACAAGGCCGTCTCCCCCGTCCGCCTCGCCGACCTCACCCCGGGCCCCGGCTACGCCGCGTCCGTCGCGGTCCTCACCGACCGCCCCCTCAAGATCACCGAAACGCCGATCGGCTAGCGGCGCTGGTCAGACCCCGTCCAGCAGCTCCAGCAGCAACCGCCGCGTCGTCCTGGGGTGGAGGGCTTTGATGCTGAGTTCGTTCATCACGCGCACATACGTGTCGACGTCAGTCGGCTTGTCCAGGTACAGCGCGCTGGTCAGCTGCTCCAGGTAGACGATGTCGGACAGGTCCGGCTCGGCGAACCGCAAGATGGTGAACGGGCCGCCGGCCGCCGCGTGCCCGCCCGCCCCGAACGGCACGATCTGCAGCGTGACGTTCGGCAGCTCCGACATCGCGATGAGGTGCTCGACCTGGCGGCGCATGACGTCGTAGCCGCCCACCGGGCGGCGCACCACCGCCTCGTCCAGCACCGCCCACAGCGTCGGTGCGCCCGGGGAGGCGAACCGACGCTGCCGCGTCGTGCGGAGCTGCACGCGCCGCTCGACCTCCTCATCGGAGGCGTCGGAGTAGCCGAGCCGCACCACCGCTTCCGCGTAGTCCTCGGTCTGCAACAGGCCCGGCACGAACTGCACCTCATAGGTCCGCAGCAGCGACGCGGCCTCCTCCAGCCCGAGATAGACCTCGAACCAGCTCGGCAGCACATCGCCATACCGATGCCACCAGGCCGGCGCGTTGGCCTTCTTGACCAGCTCCAGCAACGACGCCCGCTCCGCCGGATCACTCACCCCGTACAGCGTGAGCAGGTCCGAGACGTCACGCTCCTTGAACCCGACGCGTCCCAGCTCCATCCGGCTGATCTTGGAGTGCGAACCGCGGATCTCGTAGCCCGCCCGGTCGGTGGAGATGCCGCGCTCCTCCCGCAGCCGCCGCAACTGGGCGCCGAGCAGGATGCGCAGGACCGTGGGACCGCCGCGCCGCGAGTAGTCGATCGGTCCGCCGGCCTGATCGCCCTCGGCCGGCCCGCCTTCTGCCGGCGGAGCCTGCTCCACCGGCAGAAGGCGGTCGCAGGCGGTCTCCCACGCCCGGAGGTCCGAGGCGGTCCCGCCGCACAGCTCCACCACCCGCAGGACGTCCTGGAGCCGGGGAGGCCGGGAGCCCTGCAGGAAGTCGGCCACGGTCGTCCGCGCCAGAACCGGGGCCGTGCCATGGCCCGGCTCGTCGCGGGACCGCTCGACGAGCATGCGCAGGCTCAGCCCCGCCCTGGCACGCAGCCCGTCGAGCATCCCCATCAGTTCGGGCAGCGTGCCGGCGCGGGCGGGGTCCACCGCGACGTCCTCGGAAGCGGAACCGTGGTCCTGGTCCTGGTCCTGGTCCTGGTCCGGCTCCGGCGACGGCTGCGGCGGTGACCGCTCCCCGCCCTTGCCGTGCCGCGAGTCACGCGAAGGGCCGATGGCTTCGGCGGTCTCGCGCCACAGCCGCTCCCAGACGGCCAGGTCTCCGCCGCACGCCCGCACATAGGCGCGGGTGATCTCCCAGCTGGGCATGCGGCGCCCGGAAGCGGCCTCGGCCAGCGTGGTGTAGCCGTAGTACGACCGGGCGGCCATGGCGCGGTAGGTCGGCGTTCCCGCCTCGGCGCGCAGGCGGCGCAGCCTGACCGCGAACGCCGCGACCGGGTTCTCGGTCGGGTCGAGGGGATTCTCTTGTCTCGGCATGGAGGCACCCTTGCGAGGGGCGCCGCCGGTGGCGTCTGCGGGTCAGAGCTCACCGGCGGCGCGAGCGGACAGGTGCGCGTGCCGCGTGCGGCTCCGCCGGCGGACGACCAGTTCGGTCAGCACCGAACCGGCGTAGGCCGCGACGAAGACCGCCCCGTACGGATCGACCCCCTTGAGGACGAGGACGACGATCACTACGAGCAGCAGGATCCGGATGAGCGCGTGCCGCCGGTGCGCGCCCTGCAAGGCGCTCTGGTGCGGAGGGTTCACCGATGAACCTCTTTCGATTCACTCGTTCGATGGCTCGGGCGGGTCATGGATCTCGACGGGCGGGGCCGGGCCGCGCGGTTGCCGCCGCGGAGGGTCCGTCCGGTTCCCGTCTCAAGATTCATCGTGGCGGACGGCGCTGCGGCTCGGAAGCATTCGGGGCATTTGCGTTGTTCGGAGTCTGCCGGGCCCGGCGACTACCCGATCTCCCGCGTCCGCGTCAAGCTCTGGTTGTTCGAGGATTCGCCCGAGCTAACGAGCAGATGTACTTGCACCGGGTGAACAAATATCGGGAACAACGAAACCGAACGACGGCGGCACATATCCGCAGGTCAGGCGGCATGACGAGAGAGCCAGCCCGCGACCGGGCGGTTTCCGCGCCGGAGGGGCTTGCCGGACGACGCCCGCACGGACTTACCTTGGGCATGTCGTCCATGACGCCGGGGACCGCTCGCGGATCCCGGCCGGACGGCCCGATCGATGCATCCGTCTGATGGCTCGGGCGGGGACGATTGGCACGGGGCCTCCTGTTGCCGCAGGAGGCCCCACACGCACCGCCGCGTCAGGTGTTGATGCCGTGGTCGCGCAGGATGTCGTTCAGCGACGCCTTGTCATGCCGCTGCCCCGGGTCGAGGCGCTTCAGGATCAGCACCGCCGGGAGACCGAACGTCCCGCCCTTGAACTCCTTGTAGCGGGTGCCGCCGACCGCGACGCACCAGTCCGGGATGCGGCCCCGGCTGATCTCCTCGCCCGTCTCGACGTCGATGACCGGCATGGACGCCGACAGGTTCGTCCCGGAGCCGACGACGGCGCCCTTCCCGACCCGCGCCCCCTCCACGATCATCGAGCGGCTGCCGATCATCGCCTCGTCCTCCACCACGACGGGCTTGGCGTTCGGCGGCTCCAGCACGCCCCCGATCCCGACACCGCCCGAAAGGTGGACGTTCTTCCCGATCTGCGCGCACGACCCGACGGTCGCCCACGTGTCGACCATCGTCCCGGAGTCGACGTACGCGCCGAAGTTGGTGAACGACGGCATCAGCACCACGCCCGGCGCCAGGTAGGCGCCCCAGCGGGCGATCGCGCCCGGCACCACCCGCACCCCGTCGAACCGGGTCTTCAGCGGGATCCGGTCGTGGTACTGGAAGTCGCCGACCTGCGAACGCACCATCCCGAGGACCTTGAAGCTCAGCAGGATCGACCGCTTCGCGCGCTCGTCCACGACCACCTCGTCGGTGGCCGGATCGATCCGGGCGACCCGCGCCTCCCCCGCGTCGAGCTGGTCGACGGCGGCGACGATCGCCGCCCGCGCGTCGGCGTCGTCCGGCCCGAGCTCGGCGCGCCGCTCCCACAGCTCGTCGATGACCTGGGAAATCGGGCTGGTGAACGTTTCCGTCATGGTCCTTGAGCTTACTGGTGGCCGGTTCCCGGTACCTTCTTCGCGTGGCTGTTTGGTCGAGGTTGAGGACGCGCCCCGAACAGGGTTCGGGCGGCGGCGGGCGCCGCCGGCGGCGCTGGCCGTTCGTCGTGGCGGCCCTCGTCCTCGTGCTGGGGGTGGGCGGCTACATCGCGTTCGACCGGGCGCGCCCCTACCTGCACGGGTCGGGCTGCGAGGTCGCCGTGGGGACGTCGAAGATGCCGCTGGACCTCGACCAGGCCGCGAACGCCTCGACGATCTCGGCGGTCGCGTTCCGCAAGCAGCTCCCCGAACGCGCCGCCGTGATCGCCTACGCGACGGCGATCCAGGAGTCGCACATCCGCAACCTGCCGAGCGGCGACCGCGACTCCGTCGGCATGTTCCAGCAGCGCCCCTCGCAGGGCTGGGGCAGCCCCGCGAAGCTGCGCGACCCCGTCCAGTCCACGAGCAAGTTCTTCGACGCCCTGGTCAAGGTCAAGGACTACCTCGACCGCGACGTGCACGACGCCGCCCAGCGCGTCCAGCACAGCGCCGACGGCCGCGCCTACGCCCAGCACGAACCGGACGGCAAGCTCCTCGCCCAGGTCTTCACCGGCCGCCAGCCCGCCGGGGCCCGCTGCTGGTACCCGCCGGACAAGCAGACCGAGTCCCGCCGCCCCGACGCGATCCGCGAGATGCGCCGCGCCTTCGGCCCGCGCCTCCAGGTGGACGGCCCGGGCCCGCTCACCGCGGGCGCCCCGTCCCGTCCGGACTCCTGGAACGGCGTCAAGGTGACCAACGCCCGCGGCGGCTGGGCCGTCGCCGCCTGGGCCGTCACGCACGCCCAGGTCTACGGCCTCAAGGAGGTCCGCTACGCGGGCCGCCACTGGCAGTCCAACGCCGGCCACGACGGCTGGACGACCGACAAGAACGCCCCCACCGACCACGTCATCATCCACTGACGACAACGGCCGCCACAAACCGTTCAATTCTGACCACAATTGGACGGAACCGATCAGCCTCTTGACCCCTTTGCCTGATCAGCCCCACACGTCTCGCCGACCATAGTTATCCACAGGTGACATACCTGATGGACAGGCGGAATCACCGGTCTCTACGCTTCATCTTGCTCGTTGTCACGGGGCGTGTAGCCGTATCGGACAGATGGGGATTTCCACCGGTACGCACGAGCATCACCCCCGTGACGCCCGTACCACCGAGGCGAAGGAGAACGGCGATGAGCAACCGGTCATCGGTGAACCGCCAGCACATGCAGCAGGCGGCCGGCAACGTCCAGGACGCCCACGGCCAGATCGGCCAGATCAAGAACCAGCTCAACACCCACCACGCCGAACTGCAGGCCGCCTGGAAGGGCGAGTCCTCGACCGCGTTCACCCAGGTCTACAACCTGTTCGAGACCGAGTTCGCCAAGGTCCTCAAAGACCTGGACCTCATCCACGACAAACTCGTGCACACCAAGGCCAAGTACCAGACCGCCGAACAGAACAAGACCGCCCGCGTCAACACCCTCAAAGGCCTGGTCAACGGCTGAAGACCCCCTCACACGACACCGGAGGACCCGCGATGAGCACCGACTACACCTACGTCGACTTCGGCGGCATGCAGAACGCCCAGGCCAACTTCACCAGCGCCCTCAAGAGCTACCAGGCCGTCCTGGACACCCTCGACAGCCAGGTCCGCGCCCACCTGGCCGAATGGGACGGCGACGCCCGCAACGCCTACGAACAGAAGTCCCGCGAATGGAAACTCGCCGCCCAGCGCATGGCCACCGCCGTCTCCGGGATGAGCAAGGTCATCGGCGAATCCCACGACATCCACCTCGGCGCCGAACGCCAGAACACCGCCATGTGGAGCTCCTGACCCCCAAGGACCGCCCATGCCTCCCAAAGACCCCTCCGACGACGACCTCACCCAGCTCCTCTACCCCCACGGCGCTCCCCTGGCCGGCCCCGCCAGCAGCTCCCCCACCACGCCACCGGCCACGAGCCCCCCGTCCCGAGGCGCAGGCAGGTACGAGGTCCGCCGCCGCGAACTCCTCAAGGTCGCCGACGAGATGCGCAACGACATCAAGGCCGTAGAACAGGCCGTCCAAGCGCTCAAAATCCAGGTACACCAGGTCGGCGACTGGGACGTGGCCCAGCAACTCGCCTCCAAAGTCAACACCGCCCACACCAACATGCTCGACGTCCTCGACCAATACGTGCAGGTCGCCAGCGCGATAGCGGGCCAGGTAGAGAACTCCGCGAAGACCTACGGCAAGGCCGAACAGGGAGCGAAGGCCGCTTCCCAGACCCCGACCCCCAAGAACGTCACCCCGTGGTGACGACCCCATCGAGATCGGCAGGAGACGACCGGCCTTGACACTGCATCCGTACGAGCACGGCATCCGCCCCGGCTCCCTCGGCCACGGTGACCCGGCCCAGTACGACTACCTGACCATCAAGTCCTTCTTCGCGAACGCCAAGCCGGCCGACCTCGAAGGACTCCAGCAGGCGTACACCAACCTGCAAAGCGCCCTGCAAGACCTGGAACAACGCCTCGGCCAACACACCAAGCGCCTGAACCAGATCTGGGACGGCGACGCCCAGCAGGCCAGCACGTCCGAGATCAAGCAGCTCACCGAGAACGCCGCCACGCTCGCCAAGGCGAGCGCCCAGTTCGGCACGGCCATGTCCAGCGGCGCCTCCGCCCTCCGAAACCCGCCGCAACTCCCCCCACCGTCCGGCCCCGCAGGCGCTCTGCCAGGCCTCATCGGCGAAGCCGCCGCCTCCCCCGCCGACACGAAAGCCGCCCAAGAGGCCCTGGCGAAAACCAACACCTCCCTCGCCTCAGCCTTCAACCAAATCCCCTCCACCCTCGCCCTCGACATTCCCAGAGGGAACGTCGGCGAGACTCCTTACGCCGGAGGAGGGCCGAGCCAGGGAACACAGGAGGGACTTCCGGGAGCGGGAGAGCGCGGCAGCGGCGACGGCGGCTCCAACCTTGCTGCACCGGCATCAGGCGCCGGTAACGCCGCCCATGCTCCGCAGTCGGGATTTGCCCCAGTGCACTCTTCCACGCCGCGAACGATAGGCACGTCTCCTAAATCGCCCGAGACGCTGCTGCCTGCGACAGCGACTGGCGGCAACCCCTCGAGCCTCGAGGATGCACACCCTCATCCTGGCCAGCATCCCGGGCCCGCGCCCGGCTCTCCCACCCCAACAGCGCCCGCCACTGGCGGATCGACGGGACAGACTCCTTTGGGGCTCGGAAACGTTACGCCACGACAGTCCCCATGGTCGCCGAGCACCGGGAACACTCCCCCGCCCATGCCGGGGCCTCGAGACGGGGCCGGCAGGTCGCCCCTTTCGCAGTTCAAGGGTCCGTCACCGGCACCCGAAGCTCTGGGCGGACCGAACCGCATCTCACCTCGCGGGGTCATCGGCGGCAACGTCATCGGCGGGGCTGGAGGGGGGCATTCGGAGCCTCTCGGTCCTAACAGCGCAGCGGGCGGCCCGAAACAAGGGGCTGATGGAGTGCTCCGCAACGGAGCCTTCCGCCTCAACGGCGAGGGTGCTGGTACGGCTATGGCCGAGACTCGCCAAGGAGCCTCTGCCGCCGGCCTCCCGATGACCGGAACCATGGGGGGCGGGGGCAGAAATAGCGAGAGATCGAGAGATGTCCACTTGGTCGAGGACAACGACCTCTGGAACGACGACTCCGACGTCTCACCGAGAGTACTCGGAAAGCCCGACCAGACTATAGAGGATCGATCAGATGTCCGCTGACATCCCGAGACCACGGGCTCTCCGGGCTCAGAGTGTCATAACCGCCGGCATGGCCTTGGCCTTCCTTCTATGGAGCTGCCCGCCCGCGCAGGCAGCACCCAGCCCACGGTCAGAAGAGTGGTGGTTCGACGCCTGGCAGATATCCCAAAAGGTCTGGCCACTTACCCAAGGCGAGGGTGTCACTGTCGCCCTGATCGACACCGGTGTGGCAGCCGACCTCCCCGAACTCCGTGGCGTGGTGCTTCCTGGTGTCGGGTACGACGGCTCCTCGAGTCGTGATGGACGTGAGGACTCGGACACGAAACTCGGTGGACACGGAACGGGCATGGCTGCTCTCATCGCAGCTCAAGGCGGTGGAAGCGGAATGGTAGGCGTTGCCCCAAAGAGCCGTATCCTTCCGATCAGCGCATCAGCCGACGACTATGAGCAGACGATCCGATACGCCGTTGACCATCACGCAAACGTGATCAACCTGTCAGAGGTGATGGCCAGCGCACAATGTCCGGACAGAGTGCAAGCAGCCGTAGACTACGCGGTCAGCCATGATGTCGTCGTCGTGGCAGGTGCGGGAAACAACCCGCGCTGGGAGTCGGCATACGCACCGGCCAACTGTTCTGGCGTCCTCACCGTTGGCGCGGTCGACGCCCACCTTACCCCGTGGGAAAAGTCGACCCCGGGCAGCAAGGTGATGCTCGCCGCCCCAGGCGTCTCCGTGGGATCGATAGGGCGAGCGGGGATGTTCACCCTCGGAGTGAACGGAACGAGTTCAGCGACCGCACTCACCTCAGGCGTGGTCGCCCTGATGAGGTCACGCTTCCCCCAGATGTCAGGCCGCGAGATCGTGCAGCGCATGCTGGCCACCGCAAGAGATGTCGGCCCCAAGGGCTGGGACGACAAGACCGGCTACGGCGCCCTGATCCCCTACCAGGCCCTGACCGCTGACGTCCCCAAAACCGCCCCCAACCCGGTGTACGCGAGGATCAGCCCCACGACGGTTGAAAAGGAAGCGGGGAGCCGACCAAAAGCCCCGGGAACGGAACCTGCCGAAGGTACTCAGCGAACAAACTCGCGAACCAGCCGGAGCGACACAGTACTCATCACCATAGCAGCCGGCTTCGCACTAACCATTCTACTGGGAGCAGGCAGCGTCTTTGTATGGCGACAGAAGTGGAAGCGCTAATTCACCACATGGCCAATTGAAAGGCGAACCATTGCTGGACAAAGCGACGCTCGAGAGAGGGCTCCGACACCTCGAAGATCTGGAGGCGACGACCCGAGCCATTATCGCCGCTTCCAAAGATAGGCCTCACCGGACGTTTTGCGAGCCAGAGGGCCCGGTGACGGTCACCATAGCGACCTCCGGCAGGATCGTGGACCTGGATTTCTCCGAACGCGCGCTGATGTACCCCCAAACCCTAGATCGGAAGATCACCCATGCAATTACGCAGGCCCGAAGGCTCGCACGAGAAGACTATCGAAATTTCCTGATGAAAGAATATCCAGAACATGCCTCTTGGCGTTCACGCCTCAAGCCGCTTACATTCTTGTCACAAGAAGAGCGCAGGCAGTTGGGTGAATCGAACGGAAAGCGGCTTCACGACATCGACTCCACGAAGGAACTTTTCGAACGAGAGAGCATTACAGAGAAGATCGATTACGGAGGCGGAACCGTATCTTTGAGCGTCAGTGGCGACGACTTGCGCGTGAAGTTGACACGCGAAGCCATACGAGATGTCAGCCCGAGCCGCCTCGGCAAGCGCATAGTCACGGCAATTGACAGAGCCGAGGAAAAAGCAAAGGAGGTAAGACGGCGTACGCTCCAGTCGTTGACCACCTGGTGACACTTCCGCCGACCACAAGAACGGACCTCGAAAGTGACCGGATACGAGGTAGAAAAGCGCAGGCTGCGCGCCCATGCCGATACGCTGGATGAGCTGGCACGAGTATGGAAGGAGAACTTTCGTTACAAACTCGAGGGACAGGAGGTGGCGATACCGAACGAGAACTTCACCGTAGCGGGAGAGGAGGTCGGCACCGCCTACAATGAATGCATTTTTCAAGTGAGGAGCGGACTAGAGCAGATCGAGGGCGCCTTCGCGAAAGGTGCGGAATCTCTCGAATATGCCGCCCGAACCTACGGTCTCGCGGAAGAAAAGGTTCGCGAAGGCATAAAGCACATCGGCGAGGCCAAGCGGGCTCCGGAAGAGATAAGAAAAATATTTCCGAACGTATTCAAGTAGAGACGCACCGCAGCTGGATATCAGAGGGGACCTGCGATGTTCACGCCCACGATCGACATCCTCCTTCGGCGGGTCGGAGAGATATCTCCTCCAGCCGCCGCCACGGGACGGCAACTCATTGCCTCCCTGTGGGGAGACCCCGGGCATATCAAAAAAGCAGCGGATGCCTGGGCGACTGCAAAGGTCGATGCGACCACACGCATCACAAATGTTCTCGACAATGACATGCAGAAGCTGAGTACGGACCATTGGTCGGGCGAGGCGAAGGAGGCTTATACGGCATGGATGGAAACTTTGCGCAAGCAAGCCCTCGATCCGCTTCAGGAGGCTTTCGGCAAGGTCGAGGAACAACTCAATACGACTGCAAAGATCATCGATGACACGCACTGGCAGATCGAACAGATGGCCGGTTCACTTCTGGCAGCCATCGTGGCAGGCCTGAGGGCGGCCGGCACCGAAGGTGCGGACATCGCCGCAGATCTCGGAATTCTTGCGGCCATCGGCAAGTTCATACACTCGTTGTATATCCTCTGGCATGACTGCACGACGAAGTTCGGCGAAGTCGCAAACTCACTCAGGACCGCGATTCCGGACATCGGAACCCCTGTGCGCGGGCAGCCCATGATCCCGCCCGTCAATGGTGTTCAGATTCCCATCTATGCCACCGGACGGGAGCCCGCTCCGGACCCGTCTGGAATAATAGGCGACTGGGGAAACTGGGGCACCGCCGACCCTGTACCCGGGTCTTAACCGATGAAAAGACTGGTCCCCGGCGGGCGATGGAACATCATCCTGCTGGCGCTCATCGCCAGCTTGCTGATCGGCCCATGGGCTTTTCGTTTCGCAGATGATCAAGGTGTGCTTTCCTTCGGTCTTCCCGGATCGCTTGCCCAGGATGACTTCGCAGTCTTTTCCGGCAGCTATTCAGCTGTACCTTCTGGAACCAATCCGGGGATCCAAAGTCGCAGTTCCGATTCGAGACCGTTGACCAAGCGGGAGATTTTCGGTGGCGCAGGCCGCAGACTTGAGCCGACGAAAAGCGGCGACTCGCTAACCCTTGAAGGTCTTCGCTCCGACAAGAACTGTTCCAGCGCTTTCTGGGGCGACGACGTTCGGCAACTTCTACACAGAAGCAAGTGCAGTCAAGTCGTTCGCGGCGAGTACGGCGATTCGAGCGGAACGCTTGTGGTCAATGTCGCTATCGTTAATCTGCAGGACCAAGAGTGGACGACCAAGTTGAACTCCGACCTGACTCGTTCATCACTAGGTTTCATCAGGCCATTGCGTAGAGAGCGGCACTATTCGCCTGCCAACGAGAGAAGCGCCGCCATTGGTGAAGCCATCGGGCACTATCTGTTTATCGTCTGGGCGTCGGAACCGCGGGGCAGCGCGGCCGATCTGCGTTCTTATCTCACCATCCCAGGAAATGCCCGACGTGTACTGGAAAGGCGCGGAGACGAGAGTACCACTGACTTTTCAGCGCTGCTTCCGCCCATGGCAGGCGTAGCATTGATAATCGTGTTCTGCATTGCCCGTACGACAGGACGCGGCTCGTCCAATCAAACCCCGAACCGCCCGCCAGAAGACTCTATTGACTAGGATAGCGGCCGTCGACTGGAGTCATTTGGGCTCTTGGTTGTGTAGTCGTCGCCAACGTTTCGACGGACATGGTCCTGCCAATGGTTAGGGGGAGGATTACGGCGTCCGGTTCGGCGCAGGGGCGGCGCTGGGAGCCGGTGCGGGCGGGCTGCCTCGAGAGCGTGGGAAGCGATTGTGGGCTCGGTGATGGTCGGTAGGTGGTCGCCATGTAGGGCGGCTTGTTGGTGGACCCCGGGGAGTTCGCACAGGCCAGGGCTGGGAGCGGGCGACGTTCGGCGCCCATGGGCTAGCGGTTTGCGGTGACGTGGCGGTGGGTTTGGGGGATGGGGTCGGTTGGGGGGGCGCTGGGCGGGCAGTTGGGATCGCATGGAGATACCTCGGACTCTGGTGCTCAGTGGGCACTTTCCCCCGGAGCCGGGCGGGGTCCAGACGTTCACGTGGGAGCTGGTGCGGCGGCTGCCCGCCGACCGGGTGGTGGTCGTCGCGCCGGCGCGGGCGGGGGCGGCGGGCTTCGATGCGGGGGTGGACTTCCCGGTCGTGCGAAGGCGGGGATACCTGCTGGTCCGGGGGGTGCGGCGGCTCGTCGCCAAGTACGGGGTCGACGCGGTTTGGATCACGGCCGTGGCGCCGTTCGGGCTGTACGCGCCGCTGGTAAGGGCCGCGGGGGTGGGGCGGATCGTCGGGTCGACGCATGGGCAGGAGCTGGGGTGGTTTCGGGCGCCGCCGACGCGGGCGGCGCTGCGGAACGCAGCCCGGTCGTTCGACGTGCTCACCTATCTCAGCAAGGGGACGCTTCCGGGGCTGAGGGAGGTGGTCGGCGACCGGGCTCGGCTGGTGCAGATGGCGGGCGCGGTCGACACGGGGCGGTTCCGGCCTGGGCTGGATGGCGAGCGGGTGCGGCGGCGGCACGGGCTGGGTGATGGGCCGGTGGTGCTGAGCGTGGGGCGGCTGGTGCGCAGGAAGGGGCACGATGTGCTGCTGCAGTCCTGGCGGGACGTGGTTCGCAGAAGGCCGGACGCGCGCTTGGTGATCGTCGGGGACGGGCCTATGCGGAACCGGCTCGTTGAGCTGGCGAGGGGGGCGGGCGGGACGGTCACGCTGGCAGGGACGGTGTCGCCGGCTGACCTGCCGTACTACTACGCGGCCGCGGACGTGTTCACGCTTCCGTGCCGGGACGACCGTCACGGGCTCCAGACCGAGGGGCTCGGGCTGTCGGTGCTGGAGGCGTCGGCGGCGGGAGTGCCGGTGGTGGTCGGAAGGTCGGGCGGCAGCCCGGAGGCCCTGGTGGACGGGCGGACGGGCGTGCTGGTCGACGCGTCCGGGCCGGACGAGCTGGCGCTCGCGCTGCACCGGCTGCTGGCGGAGCCCGGACGCGCGGCCGCGATGGGCGCGGCCGGGCGGGAGTGGGCGTGCGGGCGGTGGAGCTGGGACGCCGCCGCGGCGCGGCTCGCGGCGCTGCTGGACGACGGCCCGGTCCGCGATCGTCCCACCCCCCGGCCCCGGATCCCGTGGATGGAACCCGTATGGCAGTCAAGGAGCGGCTGACCCGGCCGGACTTCCGGCGGCTGATCATCGGGCAGACGGTGTCGGCGCTCGGCGACTGGATGGGCACGCTCGCGCTCATGTACTTCGTCCTGGAGCTGAGCGGGTCGACGACGGCGGTGGGCGGGGTGCTGGTGCTGCGGCTGCTGCCGTCCGCGCTGGGCGCGCCGGTCGCCGCGCGGGTCGTGACGCGGTGGCGGCGGCGCAGCGTGATGCTGACGTCCGACCTGGTCAGGGTGGGGATGGCGGTGGCGCTGCCGGTGGTGGCGGGGCTGTGGTGGGTGTACTTCTGGGCCTTCATGATCGAAGTGGTGGGGCTGATGTTCCTGCCGGCCCGGGACGCGGCGGTCCCGTTCCTGATCGGGGAGGGCCGGGAGGAGGGGAAGAACGACCACGACACCGGGACGCTGGAGCTGGCGAACGGCATCACGATGGCGACGTCGTACGGGATGATCCCGTTCGGCGCGGGGATGTTCGGGCTGATCCTGTGGATATCGGAGCAGGCCGGGTGGGGCGGCCACTGGCGGTACGTCCTGGTTTTCTGGCTGGACGCGCTGACGTATCTGGCGTCGTGGCTGGCGGTGCGCGGGATCCCGGACCTCGGGCCGGGGCCGGGCGAGAAGCTGGCGATGGAGCGGGACGAGCGGGAGGCGGGCGAGAAGCACGGCTTCGTCAACGCGCTGAAGCTGCGCGTGGTGCGGAGCGTCCTGCCGGGGATCGCGGTGGTGGCGCTGGGCCTGGGCGCGCTGTTCTCGCTGGGCGTCGTGTTCGTGAAGGGCGTGATCAACGCGGGGCAGATCGGGTTCGGCGCGCTGGTGGTGTGCTTCGGGGTGGGGGCGATCATCGGGCTGCTGCTCCTGCACCGCAAGACGGGGAGCCTGCTGACGCAGGTCCGGGTCGCGACGGCCGTGCAGGGCGTGGTGATCGCGTCGATGGGCGGGCTGGCGTCCAAGTCGTGGTCGTTCGCCGGGGCGGTGCTGTTCGGCGCGGCGGCGACGAGCGCGCTGGTCGGCGGGATCACGTACCTGCAGGAGAGCCTCGGCGGGGTGGACCGGAACCTGGCGCTCACCGCGTTCCACGCGGTGCTGCGGTTCGGGCTGGCGCTGGCGGCGCTGCTGGCGGGCGGCGCCGCCGACCTCCTGAAGGAGGCCGGCGGGCACCCGCTCGGCATGGTCCCGGCCCAGTTCGTGCTGATGCTGTCCGGCCTGGTGGTGCTGGCCGGGACCTTCCTGATCCGCTCCCCGAAGGCGCGGGAGCCCGCCGCTACTTGACCGGGACGGGCTCGGACGGCGCGTCCTGCAGCGGCTGCTCCGCCTCGCCGCGGGTGTTGGCGGCCCGCAGCGCGACGACCGCGGCGGCGGCGAGGAAGATGCTGCAGGCGAGCAGCGCGCGGGAGAACCCGCCGGTCAGCGCGTCCGGCATCGGCCTGCGGTCGGCGACGAGGTCCTCGGTGCGGGCGGTGGCCAGCGCGGAGAAGATCGCGAGGCCGAGCGCGCCGCCGAGCTGCTGCGAGGCGTTGAGCAGCGCGGCGGCGATGCCCGCCTTGTCCGGAGCGACGTTGGCGTTGGCGGCGGTGGTGATCGACACGAACGCCAGGCCGAGTCCGAGCGAGGCGATCATGAGGCCGGGCAGCAGGTCGGTGAGGTACGCGCCGTCCACCGGGATGCGGGACAGCCAGTAGACGCCGCCGCCCGCGATCAGCAGCCCGGCGACCATCACCGGGCGGGTGCCGACCCGGGCGAGCAGCTGGGACGAGATCCCGGCGGCGATGCCGACGCCGAAGCAGAGCGGCAGGTAGGCGGAGCCGGTCTTCATCGGCGAGTAGCCGAGGACGTTCTCCATGTAGAGGCTGAGGAAGAAGAACATCGAGCCGATCCCGGCGACGGCCACCAGCATCGCGACGTCGGCGGCGCCGAGCCCGCGGATCCGGAAGATCGACAGGGGCAGCAGCGGGTTGCGGCCGCGCTGCTCGTTCAGCAGGAACGCCAGCAGGATCACCGCGGCGCCGGCGAGGCCGCCGACGGTGCGGGCCGCGCCCCAGCCGACGTCCGGCGCCTTGACGATCGTGTACACGAGCAGCAGCATCCCGGTGGTGACGAGGACGGCGCCGAGCACGTCGAAGTTCGCGAGGCGGGCGCTCCGCCGGTCGCCCTCGACCAGCAGGAACAGCCCCGCGATCACGATGACGCAGACCGGGACGTTCACCAGCATCACCCAGCGCCAGCCGGGGCCGTCGGTGAGCAGCCCGCCGAGCAGCACGCCCGCGGCGGACGCGCCGCCGGCGACGCCGCCCCACACGCCGAGCGCCTTGCCGCGGTCGCCGCCCTCCTTGAACATCGTGGTGAGGATGGACAGGGTGCCGGGCAGCATCAGCGCCGCGCCGATGCCCTGCGCGAACCGGGCGCCGACCAGCATTCCCGAGCTCTGCGCGAGGCCGCCGGTCACCGAGGACAGCGAGAACAGGACGGTCCCGGCGACGACGATGCGGCGGCGGCCGAGCAGGTCGGCGAGGCGTCCGCCGAGCAGCATGAACCCGCCGTAGGTGAGCAGGTATCCGGACGGCACCCACTGCAGGTCCTGGACGGAGAAGTCCAGGTCCTTGCGCATCGCGGGCAGCGCCACGTTGACGATCGAGGCGTCGATGAAGTCCAGGAAGGCGATCGCGCACAGCAGCGTGAGCGTGATCTTGCCGCGCCCGGTCGCGAGGAAGGACGGACGGGCGTCCGTTGTCGCCATGGTGATCTCCGGTTTCAGGCGCTCGCCGGCATCTGCCAGCGGGGCGCGCGTTCGTAGCGGGGGCGCCAGAGGGCGCGGTACAGCAGGCGGACGGGCGGCGGGACGACGCCGAGGACCTTGCGGCGCGTCTCGTCCTCGGCGCCGTCGAGCAGCCAGGGGAAGAAGGTCGCGGCGCCGCTCATGCCGAGCTTGTCGCGCTGCTCGGCGCCGAACGCGTCCCATTCCTTCTTCGTCAGCAGTTTCTGGACGAGCGGCAGCGCCAGCTCCTCCTCGTGGTCGCAGTGCGCGGTGAGGCCCTGCGCGAGTTCCGCCGCGCGCGCGGCGAGCACCTCGGCGGGCGCGGACGCGTTGATGGCCGCTTCGACGCCGTCCAGCAGGCCGTCGAGGGCGTTGTGCTCGTCCTCCATCTGCTCTAGGACAGCGGTGTCGGCGACCCTGTCTCGCAGGACGGGCCACAGGTGCGTGTCCTCGGCGGTGTGGTGGACGTGCACGAACGTGCTGAAGCGGTCCCAGCCGGCGCGGAGCGCGGGTCCGGGGACGTCCCCGGCCTCGGCCATGGCGATGAGCCGGTCGAGGTCGCGCTGGAAGGCGTCGTGGACGGCGTACATGAACGAGACGTCGATCCGCTCGGGCGGGACGGATCGCGTCCCCGTGCCCGGTTCGGTGGTGCGGCTCATGAGGTGGCCCCCTTGTGTCGTGCCGGGATTCGGCCCGGTCTCGGGAGCAAAGAGGGACGCCGGGGCGGCGAGTGTGACACCGGGCAGCCGGGATGAGGTCCACATCACAGTTCGCGGGCGGATGTCACACTTCGGGGGGCGCGGCCCCTCTAGGGGGTGAGCGCACAGGAGGTCGACCCATGCCCGAAGGCACCGCTGAGGACACCGCGACGCGGGTGTTCGCCGATCACCGGGAGCTGCTGTTCTCGGTCGTCTACAACATGCTCGGGAGCGTCGCCGACACCGAGGACGTCCTGCAGGACGCGTGGCTGGCATGGGCGGCCCGGCACGGCGCGGGCGGCGCGGAGGAGATCGAGAACCCGCGGGCGTACCTGGTGCGGATCGCGGTGAACACGGCCCTGGCGCGGCAGGCGGTGATCAGCCGCCGCCGCGAGACGTACGTGGGGCCGTGGCTGCCGGAGCCGCTGGTCAGCGACGCGGGCGCGGAGGAGTCGGCGGAGCGGACCGAGGCGGTGTCGATGGCGCTGCTGGTCGTGCTGGAGACGCTGACGCCGCTGGAGCGGGCCGTGTTCGTGCTGCACGAGGTGTTCGGGTACGCGCACACGGAGATCGCGGCGATCCTGGACCGCAGCCCGTCGGCCGTCCGGCAGCTGGCGCACCGGGCCCGCGAGCACGTGCACGCGCGCCGTCCCCGCTACCAGGCGGACCCGAAGGTGCAGCGGCAGGTGACGGAGCGGTTCCTGCGGGCGGCGCTGGGCGGCGACATCCAGGAACTGATGGAGATGCTGGCGCCGGACGTGACGCTGTGGACCGACGGCGGCGGCAAGGCGCGCCCGGCGGCGCTGCGCCCGATCCACGGCGCCGACCGGGTCGCCCGCACGATCACCGGCGGCACCGGGCGGGAGCGGTGGCCGCTGGACGTCCGGTACCGCACCGTCAACGGCGACCCGTCCGCGGTGCTGTTCGACAACGGCGACGCGCCGTTCGGCGTGATGGTCCTCGACCTCGATCCGGAGGGCGACCGGATCCGCGGCATCTACGCGGTCACCAACCCGGACAAGCTCACTCACATCGACGACCACCGCTGAGAGACGCGGTCCGCCGCCGGGGGCCGCGGCGGCGGACCGTCCGCCCCGACCGGGGGGCCGCGGCCCGGACCGTCCGCCCTGGTCGGGGGTCGATTCGGGGGGGCGTGCCTGGGTAGGGGGTCATCGCGATCTTTCGCGGCCCGGAGGCGCCGGGCGCGGATCGCCCGACCACTATGAGCCTTCTCGGGATGATCTTCGCCGTGGTGGCGGCCGCGTTCACCGGACTCGGCTTCGTCGCCCAGCAGCATGCCGCCTACCGGGAGCCGCTGGAGGAGATGCTGCACCCCCGGCTGCTGCTGCACCTGCTGCGCAGCCGGCTCTGGCTGGCCGGCATCGGCACGATGATCATCGGTCAGGTGCTGTTCGCGATCGCGCTGAACATGGCCGACATCGCCGAGGTCGAGCCGCTGCTGGCGAGCAACCTGATCTTCGCGCTGGTGGCCGCGCACCTGATCTACCGGGAGCGGCTCGGCCGCGCGGAGTGGCAGGGCGCGGTGCTGTTCACCGCGGGCGTCGCGCTGTTCCTGACGATCGGGGAGCCGCACGGCGGCGGCGAGCCGAGCACCTGGTCGCCGCGCTGGATCGCCGGCGCGGTGGTGATCGGCCTGGTCGGGCTGCTGACGATCGCCGGCCAGCACCGCGACCTGCGGGTCCGCGCGATCACCCTGGCCTGCGCGGCGGGCCTGCTGTACGGGCTGCAGGACGCGCTGACCCGCAGCGTCCTGCTGCTGTTCGACCAGGGCGTCTGGCAGGCCGCCAAGGACTGGCAGCCCTACGCGCTGGTGCTCATCGGGGCGACCGCGCTGCTGTTCTCGCAGAGCGCGTTCGACGCGGCGCCGCTGCGGATCTCGCTGCCCGCGACGACGGCGGCCGAGCCGCTCACCGGCATCGCGCTGAGCATCGTCGTCTTCGGGGAGCGGCTCCGGGTGTCGGTGGGCAGCCTGGCGCTGGAGGCGATCGGGCTCGCCGCCATGGTCGCCGGGATCGTCGTCCTCGGCCGCTCCCCCTACCTGGGCAAACCCGGTGACCGCGCGGGCGCGCGCGAGAACGGGGTGGAGGCCTGATGCTCTCGGTCCTGTTCGCGGTCCTCGCCGCCGCCGCCAACGCGCTCGCGTCGGTGCTGCAGCGGCAGGTCGCCAAGGGCGCGCCCGACGAGCACACGTTCCGGCCGTCGCTGATCGTCGACCTGCTGCGCAAGCCCGCCTGGCTCGGCGGGATCGGCGCGCTCATCGCCGCGTTCCTGCTCCAGGCCGCCGCGCTGGACAAGGCGGGGCTGGCGCTCGTCCAGCCGCTGCTGGCGGCCGAGCTGCCGTTCACCATGCTGCTGCTCGGCTGGCTGGTGCCCGGGGCCTTCGGCAAGGTGCCGTGGGCGGCGATCGGCGCACTCACCGCCGGGCTCGCGGCGCTGCTCACCGCCGCGTCGCCGTCGGAGGGGCCGGGACGTCCCGGGCCGGTCGGCTGGGCGATCGCCACCGGCGTGACGGTGGGCCTCGCCGCCGGCCTGATCGCGGCGGCCTGGATCTTCAGCGGCCCGCTGCGCGCCGTCCTGCTGGGCGTGACGACGTCGCTGGGGTTCGCGCTGACCGCCGCCTACATGAAGACGGCCACGCAGATCATCACCGACTCCGGGCTCGGCGCCGCGTTCGCGTCCTGGGAGCTGTACGCGATGGTCGCGACGGGCGTCGCCAGCCTGATCCTGCTGCAGATGGCGCTGGCCAGCGGCACCCTGGTCGTGGTGCAGCCCGCGCTGACGGTGACCGACCCGGTCGCGAGCATCTGCCTCGGCCTCGGCCTGTTCGACGAGCACATCCGCACCGGCGGCTGGGTCGTGCTGGAGCTCGCCGGCATCGCGCTGATCCTCGTCGGCAGCATCGGGATCGCCCGCTCCCCCGTGCTGCACGAGCAGCACACCGTCAGCCGAGCGCCGCACACACGGCACGCTCGGCGGGTTCGGCGCTGAACAGCGCGTCGACCCGGGCGGCGCGGGTGCGGCGCAGCGCGCCGTCCTCCAGCTGGTCCAGCGCCTCCAGCAGCTCGGCTGGCGAGTGCGCGTAGACGCTGAGGCCGCCGCGGGCCATGGCCCGCGCCCCGTCGCGGCCGTGCCCGGGGATCGGCCGGTAGGAGATCACCGGCAGCCCGCGGGCGAACGCCTCCCGGCACGTCATCCCGGCGGCGTTGTCGACCAGCGCGTACGCGCCCGCCATCAGCTGCGCGACGTCGTCGCGCCAGCCGAGGGCGGGGGCGAGCCCGGTGCCGAGGATGCGGCGGCGCAGGCGCCCGTTCCGCCCGCACAGCACGACCGGCCGGTACCGTCCGGACGCCGACAGCACGCCCGCCGCCTCCACCACCCGCCCGACGCCCCACGCCCCCGCCGAGATCAGCACGATCCGCTCGTCGGCCCCGGCCCCGGACGCCTTGCGGAGCCGCGCCCGGCCGTCCCGGGCGTCCGGGCGGCGGAACTCCGGCGGCACGAGCGGCGCGCACATGCTCGCGGGACGTCCCGTCGCGGCCGTCACCGCCCGCGCCGCCGCCTGGTCCGTGCACAGGTAGCGGTCGTTGCCGGGATGCAGCCACATCCGGTGGACGGCGAAGTCGGTGAGCAGCACCAGGGACGGCGCGTCCAGTCCCCCGGCCCGGCGCAGCCGCCCGGCGGCCTGCGCGGCGACGTGGAAGGTCGACACGACCGCGTCCGGCGGCAGCTCGCGGACGCGGTGGTGGAGCCGCGCGGCGATCAGCGCGGTCAGCGGCGACGGGGGCGGCGGGCGCAGCGGCCCGGGCCGCCGGGACACGAAGAACGTCCGGTAGACCGCGGCGTAGAGCCACGGCGCGGACCGGATCGCACCCGCATAGGCGCGGCGCAGGGCGCGGCCCAGCCGCAGCGGGACGAGGTCCAGGACGTCGATCACGGACACCTCGACGCCGTGCGGCGCGACCCGCCGTTCCAGCTCGCCGGCGACCGCGTCATGCCCCGCCCCCATGCCCGCTGTGAGAATTAAGAGTCGCTTGCCCATTAGATGGGACCCCCCTGTGCAAGATGGTCATGTGCACACACATTTCCGGACGCCGCAATTCCGGGCGCGCCGCGTCCCCGCCGCGGTGGCCGGTCCCGTCGCCGGGCTCGGCGCGGTGCTGACGGCGCACGCCCTGCCCGCGGCGACCTGGCTCGCGCCGGTCCGCCGCTGGACGCCGCGGATCGCCGGCCGCGGCTTCCCGGACCACGTCGCGCTGACGCTGGACGACGGCCCGGACGCCGCGTCCACACCGCTGTTCCTCGACGAGCTGGCCCGGCTCGGCTGCCGCGCGACGTTCTTCGTGCTCGGCTCGATGCTGCGCCGCCACCCGGACGTCGGACGGCGCATCGCGGCCGAGGGCCACGAGCTCGGCGTGCACGGCTGGAACCACGACAACGCCCTGCTCACCCGGCCCGGGCGGGTCGCGGCGGAGATCGCCCGGACGGTCCGGACCATCGAGGCGGTGTGCGGCGTGCGGCCCCGCTGGTACCGGCCCCCGTACGGGGCGCTGAGTGCGGAGGCGCTGCTGGCGGCGCGCCACAACGGGCTGCGGCCGATCCTGTGGTCGGCGTGGGGGCGGGACTGGACGGCGTCCGCGACGCCCGAGTCGGTGCTGGCGGCGCTGTCGCCCGGCCTCGTCGGAGGGGCGACGCTGCTGCTGCACGACAGCGACGTCACGTCCGCGCCGGGGGCGTGGAAGTCGTCGCTGGGGGCGCTGCCGAACGTGGTGGGGGTGTGCCGCGCCGCCGGGCTCACCGTCGGCCCGCTGCGCGATCACGGGATCCCGGCCTGACCGCCGTATCCTTTGGCACCCCTGTCACACGATCTCTTCTGCCCCTGGGCGCCGCAGGTATGTGGACGGCATTACCCGGCGTCACGTTTGCCCGTTTTGTGCGTTTCACCTCCTGATTCACGGTTACAAGACGGTGAGGGAGATTCTCCTATGGGGGAGGAGATGTCATGAGGGATCGAAGAAGGTCCACGGGAAGGGACTCGCCGGCTCCCGGCGAGGGCACGCCGATGACGGGCCCGGGGCACGACGTCCCCGCGCATGACATGCCCGCGCACGACATGCCGGCCGGCCGGGGCGCACCCGCCGCGTCCGCGGCACCCCGGGAGGGTGCGATGGAGCGCGAGCAGTTCGCTCTCTGGGAGGACCGTACGCGGATCTCCCTGACGCCGATCGCGGCGCCGTCGATCCTCGGCCTGTTCGGGTTCGCCGCCGCGACCATGATGGTCGGCGCCTGGCAGGCGAACTGGTACGGCACGGCGCTCACGCCGCTGGTGCTGTGGCCGTTCGCGCTGACCTTCGGGGGCATCGCGCAGTTCCTCGCCGGCATGTGGTCCTACCGGGCCCGGGACGGCCTCGCCACCGCCATGCACGGCATGTGGGGCGCGTTCTGGATCGGCTGGGGCCTGCTGTTCCTGCTCGTCGCCGTGGGGGCCTACCCGCTGGCACTGGCGCCCCGGATCGGGGCGGTCAACCAGGGATTCGCCTTCTGGTTCATCGCGCTGTGCGTGATCACCGGAGTCGGCGCGCTGGCCGCGATGGGCAAGAACCTGGCGATGTCGGCGGTTCTGTGGCCGCTCGCCGCGGGAGCGGGGTTCACCGCCGCGGGATTCTGGGCGGGCTCGACCTGGCCCATCCGCGTCGGAGGCTGGCTGTTCGTCGTCTCGGCGGCGATAGCCGTGTACACGGCGGCCGCGCTGATGCTCGAGAACAGCTACGGACGGACGATCCTGCCGCTCTTCGCGTTCCGCGGAGGCCAGAACGTTCCGGGACGCCGTGCCGGACGTCAGCTGGAGTACCGCTACGGCGAGCCGGGCGTCAAGATCGGTCAGTGATCCCCGGCACTCCGTGCCGCGCCCCGTCCCCGAGCAAGGGGCCGGGGCACGGACATGGAATGAGACTTTACCCAGCTCACGGAAGTTTTACGTTTCCGCTCGCCTATCCTGGGCGTCATTCCACCGGCGCTTGGAGGGAGCGGGATGCGATCGGCGTTTCGGAGGACGTGGCGACGGGCCGTACAGGCCTACCACCTGGCCTGCGCGCGGGACGACGCGGCCAAGCGGAAGCTCGCCGTCCCCAGCGGGGTGTGGGTCTGCGACCACTGCGAAGAGGCCCTGCTGGAGCTGCACGCCCTCCGCGAGCACGTCCGCACGCAGCACGCTTATATCTGAGACCGCTCCCCGCCTGGCAGGCCTCTTGCGCGGCAACAAAAGCTATTGACAGTAGCCAACCCGGCAAATAGCTTAGCCGTCATTACTCCGCGTCCCCGGGAGAGAGCCATGCGCCTCGCGCCCAACCTGCACCGCCTCGGCAACGACCTGGTCGCCTGCTACCTCGTCGACACCCCCGACGGCATCACGCTCATCGACGCGGGCCTCCCCGGCCACTGGCGCGACCTGCAGCGCGAACTCCAGGCCCTCGGCAAGTCCGCCGACGACATCCGCGGGCTCGTCCTCACCCACGGCGACTCCGACCACATCGGCTTCGCCGAGCGCCTGCGCCGCGAGCACGGCGTCCCGGTGTACGTACACTCCGCCGACGCCGCGCGCGCCCGCACCGGCGAGAAGCCGAAGACCCCGTTCGGCCCCATGCGCATCGGCCCGACGCTCGGGTTCCTCGGCTACTCGATCAGCAAGAACGGCCTGCGCACCCGGCACGTCGCCGAGGTGACCGAGATCGGCGACGGCGACGTCCTGGACCTGCCCGGCAGCCCGGTGATCGTCGGCATGCCCGGGCACTCCCCCGGCAGCGTGGGGGTACACGTCCCGGCCGCCGGCGCGCTCTTCGTCGGCGACGCCCTGACCACCCGGCACGTCCTCACGGGCCGCACCGGCCCGCAGCCCGCGCCGTTCACCGACGACCCCGACGAGGCGCTCGCGTCCCTCGACCGGATCGCCGGCCTGGAGGCGTCCTGGGTGCTGCCAGGCCACGGAACCCCCTGGGAGACCTCCCCCGCCGACGTCGCCACCGCAGTAAAAAACGCCTAACCGCTTCCAGCGCGGCAGCCTTCAGTCATGAAGCGTTTTGTGCCCTTCATTGCCGCTCTCGCGCTGGTCTGCGCTGCCGCGTCCGGGTGCTCACATCCCCGTGAGAAGGAGCATCTGAAGGTCGCCGACGAGAAGAAGTTGTCGGATGGGCTCGACGCCTTCTTCTCCGAGGTCGTTGACGTCCTGGACGCCGGAAAGCCCGCCACGGCGCCCACCGGAGGGCCCGCCCCCTGCGACCAGTTCGATGTCATGGACTTCAAGGACGGGGAATCCAGCCCGTACAACATCGCGTCCTTCTCCACCATCGACGGCATCCCGCCGGACAAGGCGGTACCGGCGATCATGCGGTTGAAGGCCTTTGCGGAGCGCTCCGGTTGGAAGGTCTCCTCCTTCCGGCCCGCGACCGGCGGCAGGAAGATCACGGAACTTGCCGGTCACGCTGCGAATTACCGTTACGGGTACGGCTACGGCTTCAGAGTCGAGGCCCTGCATGACGCGAACCGGATCGTCATGAGCGTGGGGTCCGACTGCGTCCGGGACCCGAGAGACCACCGCCGCTGACGCACTGAGCGGTGCCCGGCGAACCCCCGGTGCGAAGGCGGTTTGCTCGGGGGCTTACTGGGGTGGGGTGGTGGAGTCGTTCACGGCGATTCCAAGCCCGTGCCGCTCGATGGTGCGTCCGGCGCCACACTTCAAGATCATTCTTTTACGGGTTCCCCCGAGCCGGCGGAAATCGGTCACATCGCGCCGGCGGTGTGGGCGATGACGGCGAGCCGCCGCGGGCCGGAGCCGGGCCGCGGTGCGAGCACACGGCTGCGAGCTGAAGGGTCAGCGTGTCCGAGAGCACTTCCGCCGAACTGCCGGCCGAGTTGGAGGAGATGATCGAGAGGCACATGGAACGGTTGCGGGAGGCGAACCGGTGGTCGTCGGCGGCGGCCGCGCGGGCGGTGAGCACCGGCGAGTTCGCCGCCGCCGGAGCGGGGCGGGGAGCGCCGGCGCCCGGGCCGCCGAGCGAGCGGCCCGACCCTCGCGTCGTCCGCGAGGTGGCCGGGCAGTCCGACAGGCTGCACGCCGAGCTGCGCAGAGAGGCCGCCGAGGTGCTCGAACGCATGGACGCGCTCCTGCGCACGGACCTACCCGCGGGGCACCGGGCCGCGGTCATCGACGCGCGCCACTGGTGGACGGGCTATGTCGACAAGCTTGCGAAGCTGGACTAGAGCCGTTGGCTTGGGGCGTGTTGCCCTTATGCGGGGCCGTGTAAGGGCAACACGCCACGGGTCAGCGGCCGTACGGGGTCGGGGAGGTGCGGCGGGGTTCCTTGTAGGTGGACGGGGGCGACCAGTTGATCTTCGCGTCCTTGAACTCGATGGCCGACGCGCCGGACGGCTTGAGGTTCCGCAGCTGCAGCACCGCGCCGCCCGCGAGCAGCGTGGACATGATGTTCTTGGCCGCGTTCAGGAACTGCGTCAGGCCGTACACCAGGTTGCCGACCGCCGCGATGACGGCGAGCGCCAGCGTGGTCGCCGCGATCCGCGCGCCGATGCTGGTCGGCGGGTACGGCACCCGCTGCAGCGCCCACAGCGTCAGGAAGGCGGGCAGGATGGCGACGGCCATGTCGCCGAGCGCCGTCCAGTACGAGGTGTAGGCCTTGGCGACGCTCTCCACCGCGCCGCCGCACGCCTCGGCGTACTTGCGGCAGGTCTCCAGCTGGCGGATGAACTCGTCCACGGCCTGCGCGAACGCCTCCTGGTCGTCGGCGATCCAGTCCTTGCCGGAGTCGGTCTGGAGCCCGCGCATCGTCTGGTTGGCCGGCTTGTCGAGGTCGCCGGAGATGCGCGCGCGCCAGTTCGACGCCGCCTGGTACATGCCCGGGACGTTCGCGACGCCGACCGCCGCCGCGACGATCGCGATGATGATGAGGGGCTCCTTGCGGGCCACCTGCCGCCAGCTCTTGAGCGCGTCCTCGACCAGCGCGGTCGCGCCGCCCGGCGGGGGCTTCGCCGCCGCCGTCGCCGCGGGCGGGACCGTCGGACGCGGCGGGACGGTGGGCCGGGGCGGGACCGGCCTCGGCGGCGCGGC
>NZ_WBMR01000100.1 GCF_008923365.1 Actinomadura montaniterrae | reverse complement strand
GGGCGCCGGGCCGGGGCCGTCGCGCAGGCCGCTGGTCATCGCGGGCGCGGCGGTCGGCGCGGCCGGCCTCGCGGCGCTGCTGATCGGCGTGCTCACGCCGGACTCCTCGCCGAACGCCGGCGGCCCGCCGAAGGCACCCGCCCCGTCCAAGACCAGCGCGACGGCGGCGGTCACCGCGTGCTCGGTGGCGTACCGGATCGACGGGTCGTGGCCGCAGGGCTTCCAGGCGACGGTGCGGATCACCAACCTCGGGACGGCCGCGATCGACGGCTGGCGGCTGGGCTTCGCCTTCCCCGACGGCCAGTCGATCACGCAGGTGTGGAACGCGGGCCGGCAGCAGGACGGCGCGTCGGTGACGGTCACCGCGGCGGACTGGAACCGGTCGATCCCGCCGCGCGGGACGGTCGAGTTCGGGTTCCTCGGCAGGCAGGACGGGGGGAACGGGCGGCCGTCCCGGTTCACCCTGAACGGCGTGGAGTGCCGCTAGGCCCGGCCCGTGGTGGGAGCGCTCCCAGAAAGTTCCCGCAGTTCAATGCCCGTTTTCACCGCCTGACGTCGATCGCCCTATTGTGCGGCGGCTTCCCGAGGGCTTAGCATCCCCGTCAATCGAAGCGCTTCGACAACCCCGCTTCGAAGCGCTTCGACACCCCATCGATCCGACCCCCCGGTCCCACCCCCGCGAAGGATCCCCATGTTCAAGGCAGGCAGGAGCGCGGCGCTGCTCGCCGCCCTCGCCGCCGCGGCCCTGTCGCTGTCCGCCTGCGGCGGCGACGGCGGCGACTCCGACGGCAAGGTGCTCAAGCTCTGGCACTACGAGGCCCCCGACAGCGCCATGGGCGCCGCGTGGAACGAGGCGATCAAGGAGTTCGAGGCCGCCCACCCCGGCGTGAAGGTGAAGTTCGAGGAGAAGGGCTTCGAGCAGATCCAGAAGACCGCGCCGATGGTCCTCAACTCCAAGGACGCGCCCGACGTCCTGGAGTACAACAAGGGCAACGCGACCGCCGGGATGCTGTCCAAGCAGGGCCTCCTCCAGGACCTCACCCCGGAGGTCACCAAGCGCGGCTGGGACAAGCTGATCAGCCCCGGCGTCCAGGTCACCGCCAAGTACGACGCCAAGGGCACCATGGGCGGCGACAAATGGTACGGCGTCCCCAACTACGGCGAGTACCTGCAGGTCTACTACAACAAGGACCTGTTCAAGAAGTACGGCGTCCAGATCCCGACGACGTTCGCCGAGCTGACCGCCGCGATGGACAAGTTCGTCGCCAAGGGCGTCACGCCGCTGACCAACGCGGGCGCCGAGTACATGGCGCAGCAGTTCGTCTACCAGCTCGCGCTCGACAAGGCGCCCGACCGCTCGTGGGTGGACGCCTACCAGCGGTACACGGCCAAGCCGGACTTCAAGGACGCCGCCTGGACGGCCGGCGCCACCACCTTCGCCAACTGGGTGAAGAAGGGCTACATCGCCAAGAACTCGGTGAGCCAGAAGGCCGAGGACGCGGGCGTCGCGTTCATGGGCGGCAAGTTCCCGATGATGTTCTCCGGGTCCTGGTGGTTCGGCCGGGTCGCCAAGGAGGCCAAGTTCGACTGGGAGACCTCCGTCTGGCCCGGCGCGAAGATGACGCTCGGCTCCAGCGGCAACCTGTGGGTCGTCCCCAAGGGCTCGAAGAACAAGGACCTCGCCTACGACTTCATCGACATCACGATGAAGAAGAAGGTCCAGAACATGCTCGGCAACCTCGGCGGCATCCCCGTCGCGGCCGACGCGTCGGCGATCACCGACCCGAAGGTCAAGAAGCTCACCGACGACTTCACCACGCTGGCGCAGAACAACCAGCTCGCCTACTACCCGGACTGGCCGGTCTCCGGCTTCTACGACGCCTGGGTCGCGCAGACCCAGAAGATCATGAACGGCACCGCGCCCGGCGACGCGCTCGGCGCGCTCCAGAAGACCTACGACGACGGCCTGCCGAAGTGACGACGCACCACGAGGCCCGGAAGGGACGCGGCGCCGCCACCGGCGCCGCGTCCCGCCCGGACGGCCGGGGGAGGGCGCGCGAGCAGCTCGCCTACCTGCCGTACCTGATCCCCGGGCTGCTGCTGTTCGCCGCCGTCATCGGCGTGCCGTTCCTGATGAACGTCGGGACGAGCTTCACCGACTGGTCCGGCGTCGGCAGCCCGTCCTGGGCCGGTCTCGGCAACTACCGGGAGCTCGTGAAGGACGGGGAGTTCTGGGCCTCGTTCCGGCACAACGTCCTGGTCATCATCGGGATGGCGATCGTCCCGACCGCGATCGGGCTGGTGCTGGCGGCGGCCCTCACCGACCTGATCGACCGGCACTTCGGGCCGCGCGCCGCGTCGGTCCTGCGCGCCTGCCTGTACCTGCCGCAGGTGCTGCCGGTCGTCATCGCGGGCGTCGTGTGGAGCTGGCTGCTCGCGCCGGACAACGGCGCGGTGAACACGCTGCTGAAGGACGTCGGGCTCGGCTCGCTCGCGCACGACTGGCTCGGCGACCCGTCCACCGCGCTGTGGTCCGTCCTCGGCGTCATGGTGTGGATGCAGATCGGGTTCCCGCTCGTGGTGTTCATGTCGGGGCTCCAGCGCGTCGACCCGTCGCTGTACGAGGCGGCGGAGATCGACGGCGCCTCGTGGGCCCGGCGGTTCCGGCACATCACGATCCCGCAGATCCGGCCGGAGATCTTCGTCGTGCTGCTGTGGACGACGATCGCCGCGCTCAAGGCGTTCCCGCAGATCTTCGTGCTGACGAAGGGCGGGCCGGGCGGCGCCACGAACGTCCCGTCGTACTACTCCTACGTCAACTTCTTCGAGAAGTCCGACGTCGGCTACGGCTCGGCGATCGCGACCGTGCTGACGCTCGTCATCATCGCGCTCACCGTCGTCTTCCTGCGGCTGCAGGGACGTGACCTGGGGGAGGAGCGATGACCGTGACGATGACCAAGCCGGGTGCGCCCCCGCGCGACCGGCCGGGTGCCCAGCGCCGGCGGCGCCGCCGGGGCCCGTCCGCCTACGCGGTACTCGTTGCGCTGGCCGCGCTGGCCGGGATCATGCTGATCCCGTTCCTGGTCGTGGTGTTCAACGCGCTGAAGACGCCGCAGGAGTACACGTCCAAGGGGCCGCTCGCGCCGCCGTCGGGGTTCGACTTCGATGCGATCAGCGACTTCTGGGACCGCGTCGACTTCGGGCACGTGCTCTTCAACAGCGTCCTCGTCAGCGGCTCGGTCGCGGTGCTGGCCGTCCTGCTGTCGGTGTTCAACGCCTACGCGCTCGGGATCGGCCGCATCAAGGGCCGCATCTGGCTGCTCGCGCTGCTGCTGCTGGCGAACACGCTGCCGCAGGAGGCGCTCGTCTACCCGCTGTACTACCTGGCGAAGCAGTTCGGGATCTACGACACCCGGCTCAGCGTGATCATCGTGTTCACGGTGGTGCAGAGCGCGTTCGGCACCTACCTGCTGTCGTCGGTGATGTCGGCGTTCCCGCGCCCGCTGCTGGAGGCGGCTCGCATCGACGGCGCGAACCGCTGGCAGGTCCTCTGGCGGGTGGTCGTCCCGGTCGTCCGGCCGACGCTGAGCGTGCTGCTCGTCTTCTTCTTCGTGTGGACGTGGAACGAGTTCCTCATCCCCATGGTCTTCCTCATCTCCAACGAGAACCAGACGGTCTCCGTCGCGCTCGGCGTGCTGCAGGGGCAGCGCCTCATGGACGCCACCATGTCCAGCGCCGCCGCGCTCCTCGGCCTCCTCCCGACCGTCGTGTTCTTCCTCATCTTCCAGCGCACCCTGTCGCGCGGACTGACTGCGGGGGCAATCAAGTAATGAAGTTCAGTGACGGCTACTGGATGATGCGCGAGGGTGTGCACGCCGTTCATCCGGTGGAGGTCCTCGACGTCGCGGAAGGGCCCGGCTCGTTCTCGGTGCAGGCGCCCGTCCAGCGGATCCGGCACCGGGGCGACCTGCTCAAGGGCCCCGTGGTGACGGTCGACTGCGCGTCTCCGATGCCGGACGTCATCGGCGTCACCATCACCCATTTCGCGGGGGAGAAGCGGCGCGGCCCGGAATTCGAACTGGCCGCCGAACCGACCGGCGAGGTGCGCGTCGACGACGAGGCGGCGACGCTGACGTCCGGCGCGCTGACCGTGCGGGTCCGGCGCGGCGGGGAATGGGGCGTCGACTTCCTCGCGGGCGGGCGGCGGCTGACCGGAACGGCGCCGAAGTCGACGGCCGTCATCGACACCGACGACGGCGGCCATTACGTGCGCGAGCAGCTCGACCTCGGCGTCGACCATTTCGTGTACGGGCTCGGCGAACGGTTCGGGCCGCTGGTGAAGAACGGCCAGTCCGTCGACATCTGGAACGCCGACGGCGGCACCGCCAGCGAGCAGGCGTACAAGAACGTGCCGTTCTTCCTGACGAACGCGGGCTACGGCGTCTTCGTCGACCACCCCGGGCACGTGTCGTTCGAGGTCGCCTCCGAGGCCGTCGCGCGGACGCAGTTCAGCGTCGCGGGCCAGTCGATGCGGTACTTCGTCATCTACGGGCCGTCGCCGCGGGAGATCCTGCGCAAGTACACGGCGCTGACGGGGCGTCCGGCGCGGCTGCCGGACTGGTCGTTCGGGCTGTGGCTGTCCACCTCGTTCACCACCGACTACGACGAGGCGACCGTCTCCTCGTTCATCGACGGGATGGCGGAGCGCGACCTGCCGCTCAGCGTGTTCCATTTCGACTGCTTCTGGATGCGCGAGTTCCAGTGGTGCGACTTCGAATGGGACCCGCGGGTGTTCCCGGACCCGGCGGGAATGCTGCGCCGGCTCAAGGAGCGCGGCCTGCGGATCTGCGTGTGGATCAACCCCTACATCGGGCAGCGCTCCCCGCTGTTCGCGGAGGGCCGCGCCCGCGGCTACCTGCTGACCAGGCCGGACGGCGACGTCTGGCAGTGGGACAAGTGGCAGCCCGGCCTCGCGGTGGTCGACTTCACCAATCCCGAGGCGCGGGAATGGTACGCGGCGAAGCTCGAAGCGCTCATGGACATGGGCGTCGACTGCTTCAAGACCGACTTCGGCGAGCGCATCCCGACCGACGTCGTCTACCACGACGGCTCCGACCCGGAACGCGCGCACAACTATTACACCTACCTCTACAACCAGACCGTCTTCGAGCTGCTGCGCAAGAAGCGGGGCGAGGGCGAGGCGGTGGTGTTCGCCCGGTCCGCGACGGCCGGCGGGCAGCGTTTCCCGGTGCACTGGGGCGGCGACTGCGAATCGACGTTCGAGGCGATGGGGGAGAGCCTTCGCGGGGGCCTTTCCCTCGGCCTGTCGGGGTTCGGGTACTGGAGCCACGACATCGGCGGGTTCGAGGGGACGCCCGATCCGGCGCTGTTCAAGCGGTGGATCGCGTTCGGGATGCTGTCCTCGCACAGCCGCCTGCACGGAAGCCATTCCTACCGGGTGCCGTGGCTGTTCGACGACGAGTCGGTGGACGTCCTCCGCGACTTCACGAAACTGAAGATGCGGCTGATGCCCTACCTTTCGGGGGCGGCGCGGCAGGCGTACGGCGAGGGCCTGCCGATGATGCGGGCGATGGTCCTGGAGTTCCCGGACGACCCGGCCTGCACGCATCTCGAACGCCAGTACATGCTCGGCGACGACCTGCTCGTCGCGCCCGTGTTCTCGGCGGACGGCGACATCTCCTACTACGTCCCGGACGGTGTGTGGACGCATTACCTCACCGGTGAACGGGTGTACGGCGGACGGTGGGTGAAGGAACGGCACGGATTCGGCAGCGTTCCGTTGCTGGCCCGTCCCGGCGCGGTCATTCCCGAGGGCTCGGTGGACGACCGCCCCGACTACGACCACGCCGACGGGGTGACGCTGCGCGTCTACGAATCATTCGACGGGATGAACGTTCTCACGCAGATCGACGAAACGTCTTTCACGACGGTGCGGAATGGTGCGACGCTGCGGGTGACCGGTGCGGGCGCCTGGAACGTTCTCCTGGTGAACGCGCGCGTCGCGGGGGTGGACGGAGGCGAGGCGTCCGCCCATCCGCAGGGAGTCCTGGTGAAGGCGGCCGGCGGCGAACTCGTCATCACCCTGGAAGAGGAGAACTGATGGGCTTCCCTGAGGGGTTCCTGTGGGGCGCGGCGACCGCGTCCTACCAGATCGAGGGCGCCGCGGCCGAGGACGGCCGCACGCCGTCCATCTGGGACACCTTCAGCCGCACGCCGGGAAAGGTGCTGAACGGCGACACCGGCGACGTCGCCACCGACCATTACCACCGGTGGAAAGAGGACGTCGCGTCCATGGCGCGGCTCGGGCTCGGCGCGTACCGGTTCTCCCTTTCCTGGTCCCGCGTCCTGCCGGAGGGGAAACCGAACCAGAAGGGCTTCGACTTCTACTCCCGGCTCGTCGACGAGCTCCTCGAACACGGGATCTCGCCCGTCGCGACCCTGTACCACTGGGACCTCCCGCAGGAGCTGGAGGACGCGGGCGGCTGGCCGGAGCGCGACACCGCCCGCCGCTTCGCCGACTACGCCGAGCGCGCCGGCCGCGTCCTCGGCGACCGCGTCGACACCTGGACGACGCTGAACGAGCCGTGGTGCTCGGCGTTCCTCGGCTACGCCGCGGGCGTCCACGCGCCCGGCCGCACCGACCCGGCGGACGCGCTCGCCGCCGCGCACCACCTCAACCTCGGGCACGGCCTGGCGGTCCGGGCGCTGCGCGGCGTCGTGTCGCCGTCCGCGCGGCACTCGGTCACCCTCAACCTGCACCACCTGCGCGGCGACGCCGAGGCCGTGCGGCGGGCCGACGCGGTCGCGAACCGCATCTTCCTCGACCCGATGCTCGGCCGCGGCTACCCCGCCGACCTGCTCGCCGACACCGCGGAGATCACCGACTGGGCGTTCGTCCGGGACGGCGACGCCGGCGTGATCGCCGCGCCGCTCGACGTCCTCGGCGTCAACTACTACTCGCCGACGCTCGTCCGCGTGTGGGACGGGACGTCGCCGCGCGAGAACGACGACGGCCACAAGCGGGGCGCGGCGACGCCGTTCGTCGGCTGCGAGGGCCTGGAGTTCGTGCGGCAGCCCGGCCCGTACACGGCGATGGGCTGGCCGATCGACGCGTCCGGGCTGGAGGAGCTGCTGCTGCGGCTGCACCGCGAGTACCCGGACGTCCCGCTGATGATCACCGAGAACGGCGCCGCGTTCGACGACGAGGTGGTGGACGGCCGGGTCCGCGACGAGCGCCGCATCGCCTACCTGCGCGATCACATCGCCGCAGCTCAGCGTGCCTGCGACGCGGGTGCCGACCTGCGCGGGTACTTCGCCTGGTCGCTGCTCGACAATTTCGAGTGGGCGTACGGCTACGACCGGCGTTTCGGCCTGATCCACGTCGATTACGGCACGGGCGAACGAACCTGGAAGGACAGTGCGTTCTGGTACCGCGACGCGATCTCCGCGTCGCTAGCATCGGACGCCAAGTGAACCGCTCGACGACGGGACGGTCCGTGGTCAAGATCACCGACGTGGCGCGGCACGCCGGGGTGTCCCCGAGCACGGTGTCCTACGTGCTGAGCGGCAAGCGCACGATCTCCGAGGAGACCCGGCGGCGGGTCCGCGACAGCATCCGCGAGCTCGGCTACCGCCCGCACGCGGGCGCCCGCGCGCTGGCGAGCAGCCGGTCCAACGTCCTCGCGCTGATGATCCCGCTGCGCTCGGGCATCGCGGTGCCCGTCGTCATGCAGTTCGCGATGTCGGTGGTGACCGCGGCGCGGCGGCACGACCACGACGTCCTGCTGCTGACCCAGGAGGAGGGCGAGGACGGCCTGAGCCGCGTCGCCGACAGCGCGCTCGTGGACGCCCTCATCGTCATGGACGTCCAGATGGAGGACCCGCGGCTGCCGCTGCTGCGCTCCCTGGACCGGCCGAGCGTGCTCATCGGCTTCCCCGCCGACGCCGGCGACCTGACCTGCATCGACCTGGACTTCCACGCGGCCGGCGCGGTCTGCGTGGAGCATCTGGCCGGGCTCGGGCACCGCGAGGTCGCGCTGATCGGCTCGCCGCCCGAGGTGTACGCGCGGCGGACCGGGTTCGCGCAGCGGGTCGCGGACGGGTTCGGCGCGGCCGTCCGCGAGCACGGGCTCGCCGGCGGCGTCCACCCGTGCGAGGCGACCCCGGAGGCGGCCCGCGCGCTGGTCGCGCGGCTGCTCGCCGAACGTCCCGGGCTGACCGGGATCCTCGTCCACAACGAGCCGGTCGTGGACACGGTGGTGCGGGCGCTGCGCGCGAACGGGCGCGCCGTCCCGCAGGACGTGTCGGTCGTCGCGATCTGCCCGGACGAGATGGCCGAGCACGCCGAGCCGCCGCTGTCGGGCGTCGCGATCCCGGCCCAGGAGGTGGGCGGGCGCGCCGTCGAGCTGCTGATGGGCAAGCTCGGCGGCGAGGCCGTCCCGGCCGCGACGCTGCTGCCGCCGACCCTGACCCCGCGCGCGAGTTCCGCCCCGGCACCGCGCTGACCGTCCCGCCCCGCCGGACCCGAAGGAGGCATGCGTCCGGGCCCGCGCGGCCCGGTTGTCGAAGCGCTTCGACAGTACGTACTCGGGGGACGAGCCACAGAGGAGAACAGGTGCACACCACCCGCCCCACCCCCCGCTTCCCCGCCCGGCGCCGCCGGGCCCTGTCCCTCGCCGTCGCCGCCGTGATCGCGGCGCCGGCCGCATGGACGGCGGTCCCCGCCGCGTCGGCCGTCGAGACCTACCCGTTCCGCGATCCGCGGCTGTCCGTCGACGCCCGCGTCAAGGACCTGCTCGGCCGGCTCACCACCGACGAGAAGGTCTCGCTGCTGCACCAGTACGAGCCGGCGATCCCGCGCCTCGGGATCAAGCGGTTCAAGACCGGCACCGAGGCGCTGCACGGCGTCGCGTGGTCCACCGACGTCAACGCGTCCGGCGCCGTCCGGACCGCGCAGGGCACGGTGTTCCCGCAGTCGGTCGGCCTCGGCGCCACCTGGGACCCGGCGCTGATGAAGCAGATCGGGTCGGCCGTCGGCGACGAGGCCCGCGGCTACAACACCATCGACCCCGACGTGTGGGGCCTGCAGCTGTGGGCGCCCGTCGTGAACCTGCTGCGCGACCCGCGCTGGGGACGCAACGAGGAGGGCTACTCCGAGGACCCGCTGCTCACCGGCCTGCTCGCCACCGCCTACGGCAAGGGCATGCAGGGCGACGACCCCGACCACCTCAAGGCCGCGCCCGTCCTCAAGCACTACCTCGCCTACAACAACGAGATCCGCCGCGACCAGACGTCGTCCAGCGTGCGGCCCCGCGTGCTGAAGGAGTACGACGAGGTCCCGTTCAGGCTGCCGCTCCAGCAGGACGCCGCGACCGGCCTGATGACCTCCTACAACCTGGTCAACGGACGCCCGGCGACGGCATCGCCGCTGGTCAACGACGCGCGGAAGTGGAGCAGCCGGACGCTGCTCAACGTCACCGACGCGGGCGCGCCCAACAACCTCGTCGGCTCCGAGCAGTACTACCCGGACCTGCCCACCGGCGACGCCGCCACCATCAAGGCCGGCGTCGACAGCTTCACCACCGACGACACCAACTCGTCCATCACCGTCAACGCGGTCAAGACGGCCCTGGCGAAGGGCCTGCTCAGCGAGGCCGACCTCGACCGGGCGGTCGGCGACATCCTCAGCGTCCGCGTCCGGCTCGGCGAGTTCGACCCGGGCGGCGGGAAGTACGGGAAGATCACCAAGGACGTCATCGACAGCCCCGCCCACCGCGCCCTCGAACGCAAGGCCGCGACCGAGCAGATGGTGCTGCTCAAGAACCAGAACAAGGCGCTGCCGCTCGCGTCCGGCAAGAAGGTCGCCGTCGTCGGCCCCCTCTCCGACACCCTCTACACCGACTGGTACTCCGGCTCGCTGCCGTACAAGGTCACGCCGCTGGACGGCATCAAGGCCAAGGCCGGCGCGGGCAACGTCGCGTCCAGCGAGGGCGTCGACCGCATCGCCCTCAAGGACGTGAAGACCGGCAAGTACGTGGCGGGCGGCACCACCGCCGCCGGGGCCGTCCTCAAGACCGGCCCTGCGACCGCCGACGCGTCCACCCAGTTCGACGTGTTCGACTGGGGCCAGGGCGTCGTCACGCTGCGCTCCGCCGCCAACGGCAAGACCGTCGGCATCCACTCCGGCAACACCTTCGCCAACGACCAGGACCAGCCGAACGGCTGGTTCGTCCAGCAGATGTTCAAGCTGGAGAAGCAGCCGGACGGGAACTACCTCCTGCGCTACGCGGGCTACGAGAAGGCCTACGACTGGGCCGACCCGACCAAGGTCTACGTGAAGGTCCAGGACGACGGCACGCTCGTCCTCACCACCAAGGACGACGCCAGCGCCTTCGCCAAGGACGTCGTCAGCAGCGGCGTCGACTCCGCCGTCAAGGCCGCGGCCGGCGCGGACACCGCCGTCGTCGTGGTCGGCAGCATGCCGTTCATCAACGGCCGCGAGGACCACGACCGCACGACCATGGCCCTCGCCGAAGGCCAGGAGGAGCTGATCAAGGCCGTCCGCAAGGCCAACCCGAACACGGTCGTCGTCGTGGAGAACAGCTACCCGACGACCCTGAACTGGGAGCAGTCGAACGTCCCGGCCATCCTGTGGACGAGCCACGCCGGCGCCGAGACCGGCAACGCCCTCGCGTCCGTCCTGTTCGGCGACGAGAGCCCGTCCGGGAAGCTGCCCCAGACCTGGTACCGCTCCGAGAGCGACCTGCCCGACATCCTCGACTACGACATCATCAAGTCCGACCGCACCTACCTGTACTACCAGGGCAAGCCGCTCTACCCGTTCGGCTACGGCCTCACCTACACCACGTTCCGGTACGGCGAGCCGAAGCTCAGCAGCCACTCGCTGGCCGGCGGTAAGACCCTGACCGTCACCGTCCCGGTCACCAACACCGGCAAGCGGGCCGCGGACGAGGTCGTCCAGCTCTACACGCACCAGCGGACGTCCCGCGTGAAGCAGCCCGTCGAGCGGCTGCGCGCCTTCCAGAAGGTCCACCTGGCACCCGGCAAGACGGCTTCGGTGACGCTCCGCGTGACGGCGTCCGACCTCGCGACCTGGGACGTCACCCGCGGCAAGTGGACGCTGGAGACCTCCAAGCAGGACGTCCTCATCGGCTCGTCGTCGACCGACATCCGGCAGCGGGCCACGGTCGACGTCCACGGCGAGCGCGTCCCCGCCCGCGACCTCACCCGCACGACCCGCGCCGCCGACTTCGACGACCAGAACGCCGTCCAGCTCGCCGACGAGTCGAAGGTCGCGGGTGACGCGGTCGCCGGAACCGGAGGCTCCTGGCTCGCCTTCAAGGACTCCGCGCTGAGGAACGGCACCCTCACCCTCCGCGCCGCCAACGCGGCCGCGGGCGCCACCACCGTCCAGGCGCGCCTGGACAGCCCGACCGGGCCCGTGGCCGCGACCCTCACCATCCCGTCCACCGGCGACAAGTACACCTACAAGGACGTGGCGGCCGCTCTGCACGCCACCGGCCGCCACGACCTCTACCTCGTCTTCACCGGCGAGGCCCGCCTCTCCACCCTCACCCTGCACTGACCCGAGGCCCCCGTCCCGCCCCACCCGGGCGGGACGGGGACTTGCGCTTTTCAGGTTAGTGCTATTAACTTGAAGTTAATGCGACTAACCGAGCAAGGGGAGAGTGACATGGCCTCCATCACCGCCGCGCCGCGCAAGGGGCTGCTGAGCGTTCCGGGCCTCGCCGGGATCGGGTTCGCGCTCTCGTGGGCCGCCGGACTGTCGGTCCCGGTGCCCGCGCCCGGGTTCGGCGCGAGCGGGAGCGAGATCGTCGGCGACTACGCGGGGCACGGGGCCGCGCTGACCGTGCAGTTCCTGCTCACGGAGGGGCTGCCGGCCGCCGCGCTCGCGCTCGTCCCGCTCGCGCTGGGGCGCGCGGCCCGGTGGTCGCGGGCCGGGCGGATCGCGGCGGGCGCCGGGCTGGTGGCGGCGGTCATCTCGCTGGCCCAGTTCGCGATCGGGCTGGCACTGGTCGCCACGTCGGCGCCGGGGACCGCGCACGCGCTGCTGGAGGCGCTCAACCGCGCGGACGGCGTCAAGATGTTCTTCCTCGCCGTCGTCGGGGCCGCGGGCGCGCTGGCCGGGGTGCTCCCGCGCTGGCTGGAGTACACCGGGTTCGCGCTGGCCGCCGCCATCGCCGGCTCCGGCATCGGGTACGCGCTGCTGCTCACCGGCGTCGCTACGCTGGCCTACGTGTCGCTGCCCCTGCTGATCCTCTTCGTCGCCGGCGCCGGCGTCGCCCTCGCCTGGAAGGCCGCGTAGGGCATGCCGCGCGCGGGCCTGACCCCGGAGCGGGTCGTCCGGGTGGCCGCCGACGTCGCCGACGAGACGGGCCTCGAACGGCTGACCCTCGCGACCGTCGCGAAGCGGTGCGGGGTGTCGCTGCCCGGGCTGTACAAGCACGTCGACGGGCTGGACGCGGTCAAGCGCGGCATCGCGATGCTGGCCGTCGAGGAGATGGCGGCGCGGCTCGCGGCGGCCGTCGCGGGCGTCACCGGGCGGGAGGCGCTCGCGGAGCTGTCGGCCGCCTACCGCGGCTACGCCGCCGCGCATCCCGGACGGTACGCCGCGAGCGTCCGGGCCCCGGCGCCCGGCGACGCGGAGCACGAGGCGGTCTCCGACCGGGCGATCGCCGTCATCGCGTCCGCGTTCAGGGGCTACCGGCTCGAGGGCGGCGACCTGGTCCACGCGATCCGCATGTGGCGGATCGCCTGCCACGGGTTCGCGTCGCTGGAGCGGGCCGCGGCCTTCGGCCTCCCGGAGTCCCTGGACGAGACCTTCGCCCGCATCATCGACGCCCTGGACGAGTCCTTCCGCTCATGACGGCAGCACGCCGCGACTCAATGGGGAGCGGCGGGGCGGAGGTGGGCGGGGAGGGTGTCGGGACGGCGCAGGTGGTGGGCCACGTTGCCGACGAGCTCCAGCGTGATGCGGCGCTCGGCGAAGCGCCACTCGCCGCCGTGCGACTCGAAGCGGTCGTCGTAGCGGCCGGCGCAGATCGCCTGAAACGGCAGGTCCGGCGTCGCCTGCATGACCGTGAAGTACGACTTGGCCGTGGCCGCCGGGCCGTCCAGCTCGATGGCGACGTTGGTGGTGACGTGCTTGGTGCGGGGCGTGCCGTCGTCGTACAGGATGATCGTCTTCTCGAACATCCGCGCCACCGCGCCGCCTGTCAGGGCGCCGCCGCTGCCGGCGAAGTCGCCGTGCGCGAACAGCGCGCCGATCGCGGCGAAGTCACCGCGGTCGACGGCCTCCGCGTAGGCGAAGATCAGGTTCCGGACGGCCTGGTCGGCCGGGAGGGCGTCGGGCATGCGGGGTCTCCTGACGGTGGGACGTCCGGCCATTCAAGCCGCGGCGCGACGGGCCCCGTGGAACGGTCCCGCTCGGCGGGACTCAGGAGCAGGCGCGGACGTGCAGCTCGTGGACCTCGGCCTCCAGCGCGGGGACGGGCCCGTCCACCCGGATCCCGGGCACCACGTCCTGGATCGGGATCGCGTTGACCGGCGACGACGGCACGCCCAGCGCGGCGCGCCACGCGCCCACCTGCGCGGAGGAGTGCACGTAGACGATGCGGCCGAGGCCGACCCAGCCGTGCGCGGCCGAGCACATCGGGCAGTGCTCGCCGGAGGTGTAGACGACGGCGGCGGCGCGCTCCTCCGGCGCCAGGTTCGCGGCGGCCCAGCGCGCGACCTCGAACTCCGGGTGCCGCGTCTGGTCGCCGCCGGCGGTGCGGTTGCGGTCCTCGAACAGGACCTCGCCGGACGCCGAGACCAGCACGGTGCCGAACGGCTCGTCCCCGCCGTCCAGCGCCTCGGCGGCCAGCGCGACGGCGCGCCGCAGGTGGACCAGTTCGTCTTCGGTCGGTTCGTATCCCATGGTCCTCGTCTCCGCGCCGGTCATGCCGAAGACGATCATACGCCGGGCGGCGCGGCCCCGGTCAGCCCGCCGCGGCCGGCGGCGGGCCGAGGATCTCGACGCGGTGCCGGGCGGCGGCGTGCCCGAGGGCGGCCGGGTCGATCGGCGCGGGATCGGGGAGCCGGTGCTCCGCGGCGGGCTCGCCGACCTCGGCCGCGAAGTCCTCGAAGCCGGACGGGGTGGTGATCTGCAGGGCGCGCAGCGGCTCGCCGGGACCGACGGCGAAGGTGTGCGGCAGCCCCGCGGGCAGGTGGACGAAGTCGCCGGGGCCGGCGGCGAGGACGTCGCCGTCGCAGTGGAACCGGACCGTGCCGGACAGGACGTAGAACAGCTCGTCCTCGACGAGGTGCCGGTGGAGCGGCGGGGCGAAGCCCGGCGGGTTGAGGAACTCGGCGACGGTGAGCCTGCCCCGGGTCTCGGTTCCCGCCGCCTTGACGGTGACGAGGTTCCCGAGGAACCACAGCGCGTCGCCCTCGCCCTGGCGGCGGAGGTACGGGCGGATCGGAGCGGTCCGGGTCATGACCGCCTCCTTTGAAGAGACAGCGTCTATTGAATATTGCGATGGTAAGTTCGAATCGTGAGGGACGTCAAGGGCGGCCGGGCCGGCGGGGGAGAGGGCGGCGCGTCCCGGCGGCCCTACCGTTCCGCGATGCGCGAGGAGGCCGCCCGGCGCACGCGCGGCGCCGTCGTGCGGGCGGCGGCCGAGCTGTTCACCGCCCGTGGCTACGCCGCGACGTCGCTGGCCGACATCGCGGCCGCGGCGGGCGTCGCCCGGCCCACGGTGTTCGCGGCGTTCGGGTCCAAGCCGGCCCTGCTGCGCCAGGTCGTCGACCAGGCCCTCGCCGGCGACGACGAACCCGTCCCGGTGGCGCGGCGGCCGTGGTTCCGGCCCGTCTGGGACGCGGCGACCCCGGAGGAGGTCCTCGACGCGTACGCCCGGGTGTGCACCACCATCGGGGCGCGCGCCGCCGCGGTGTTCGAGGTCGTGCGCCGGGCCGCCGACGAGGGCCCGCAGGTCGCGGAGCTCTGGGACGCGCTGCGGCGCAACCGCCGGGCGGGCGCTCGCATGGTCGCCGAGCACGCCGCCGCGAAGGGGCCGTTGAAGGACGGCCTCGAACGCGCCGTCGACGTCCTCTGGATCTTCAACGACCCGGCCCACTACGACGCGCTGGTGACGCAGTGCGGCTGGCCCGAGGCCGACTTCACCGCCTGGCTTTCCGAGCAGATGCGCCGCGGCCTGCTCGCCCCCTGACCCGGACGTGCGCGGGGGCGCGGCGGCGCCGGGCTACGCGGACTCGCGGAGGACGAGGTGCGGGCGCATGATGACGACCGGGTCGGCGACGGCCTCGCCGCGGATCCGGGACACCAGCAGCCGCGCCATCGCCACGCCCATCTCCTCCGGCGACTGGTGGACGCTGCTGAGCGGCGGGTCGGCGAGCGGCGCGGCGGCCGAGTCGTCGAAGCCGATCACCGCGACGTCGTCGGGGACGCGGCGGCCGAGCCGGCGCAGCACCCGCAGCGTGCCGAGCGCCATCGGGTCGCTCGCGGCGAACACCGCGTCCACCGCGGGCTCGCCGGCCAGCAGCCGCTCGGCGGCGGCGATGCCGGTGGCCTCGCCGAAGTCGCCGAACGCGACGTACTCCGGCAGCCCCGCCTCGCCGAGCGCCTCCCGGTAGCCGGCGAGCCGGTCGATGCCCACCCCCATGTCCTGCGGGCCGGCGATCGTCGCGATCCGGCGCCGCCCCCCGGCGATCAGGTGCCCGACGGCCTCGCGGGCGCCGAGCCGGTTGTCGACGTCGACGTAGCTGACCGGCGACAGCCCCGGCGGCCGGCCGCCGAGCACCGTCGGCACCCCGTTGGCCTCCAGCTTCGCGGGCAGCGGGTCCTCGGCGTGCAGCGAGGTCAGCAGCACCCCGTCGACGTGCTGGGTGGTCAGGTAGTGCTCCAGGCGCGCGTACTCGGCGGGGGAGCGGGCGAGCGCGAGCAGCAGTTGCAGGCCGGTGTCGCCGAGGCCGTTGCTGATCCCGCGGATGATCCCGGCGAAGTACGGCTCGCCGAACAGCCGCTGGTCGGACTCGGCGACCACCAGCGCGACCGTGTCGGTGCGCCGGGTGACCAGCGTGCGGGCCGCCCGGTTCGGCACGTACCCGAGCTCGTCGATCGCCTTCAGCACCGCCTGCCGGGCCCGCTCGCTGACCCGCGGCGACCCGTTGACCACCCGGGACACCGTGCCGCGGCCGACCCCGGCGCGCGCCGCGACCTCCTCCAGGGTCGGGCGCGTGCCCCTCTGCGTCATCAGGCCCCCTCCGTCGTTCCTGCGGCGTCGTCGCCGCCCCGCCGGGCCGCCGGCCAGTGGCGCGCCGGCCCGGCCGGCCGGGCGGGACCGCCCGGCCGGTGTCGATCTCCGCGACGCGTCAGCCGCCCCCGGGCAGGCCGCCCCGCCGGATCACGTCCGAGTACCAGCGCGCGCTGTCCTTGGGCGTCCGGCGCTGCGTCGCATAGTCCACGTGAACCAGCCCGAAGCGCTTGGAGTAGCCCCAAGCCCATTCGAAATTATCCAGCAGCGACCATGTGAAATAGCCCGCAAGCGGTACGCCGTCGGCGATGGCGGCATGGCACGCGCGCAGGTGCGCGTCGATGTAGGCGATGCGCCCCGCGTCGTGGACCGTGCCATCGCCGTCCGGCGTCTCGTCGTAGCCCGCGCCGTTCTCGGTGATGTACAGCGGGACGGCCGGGTACTCGCGGTGCACCCGGGTCAGCACCTCGTGCAGCCCGCCCTCGTCGATCTCCCAGCCCATCCCGGTCGTCGGCCGCCCCGCCGCGACGAACCGGACGTGCTCGCTGCCCACCCACGGCGAGTGCACGGCGAACGGCCCCGACGCCGTCTGCGCCGCCTCCCCGGGCGTCCCCGCGACAGTGTGCCGCGTGTAGTAGTTGATGCCGAGCTGGTCGATCGGCTGGTTGATCACCGCGAGGTCCGCGGCGTCGGGCTCGAACCCGTGCCGGGCCGTGTCGGCGAGGACGTCCTCGGGGTAGCGGCCGAGCAGCAGCGGGTCGAGGAACAGCCGGTTCTGCAGGCCGTCGATGCGGCGCGCCGCGTCCACGTCGGCGGGGTCGTCGGTCGCCGGGGAGACCGCGTACAGGTTGACGGCCGCGCCGAACAGGTTGTCCGGCCGGCGGGCCCGCAGCGACTGCACCGTCAGGCCGTGCGCCAGCATCAGGTGGTGCGCGGCCAGCAGGGACCCGGACGGGTCGAGGCGGCCCGGCGCGTGGTCCCCCGACGCGTACCCGAGGAACGCCGCGCACCACGGCTCGTTCACCGTCGTCCAGTGCTTCACCCGGTCGCCGATGGCCTCGTGGACGAGCCCCGCGTAGTCGGCGAACCGGTACGCGGTCTCCCGCTCGGGCCAGCCGCCCGCGTCCTCCAGCGGCTGCGGCAGGTCCCAGTGGTAGAGCGTCGGCCAGGGCTCGACCCCCGCCTCCAGCAGCGCGTCGACGAGGCGCCGGTAGAAGTCGAGCCCCCGCTCGTTGGCGGCCCCGGCCCCGGACGGCTGCACCCGGGGCCAGGAGATGGAGAAACGGTAGGAGGACAGCCCGAGGTCGCGCATCAGCGCGACGTCCTCGGGATACCGGTGGTAGTGGTCCACGGCGACGTCCCCTGTATCGCCGCCGAGGACCTTGCCCGGTGTGCGCGCGAAGGTGTCCCAGACCGACGGCCCGCGGCCGTCCTCGTCCGCGGCCCCCTCGATCTGGTAGGCGGCCGTGGCGGCGCCCCAGCGGAACCCGGTGGGGAACCGCGGGCCGGCGTCGCGGGCGCCGGCGTCGTCCTGAACGGCGCTGGATTCCAGAGAGGTCACGCCTTCACTGCACCTTCCATGATTCCGCCGATGATCTGGCGGCCGAACAGGACGAACACCACGAGCAGCGGCAGGACCGCCACGGTGGTGCCGGCGAACATGAGCGTGTAGTCGGAGAAGTGGGCGTTCGCCAGGTTGTTGATCGAGAGCTGCACCGTGGGGTTCTCGGGGCTGAGCGTCGCCAGCGGCCACATGAAGTCGTTCCAGGACTGCATGAACGTGAAGAGGCCGAGGACGCCCGCGGCGGGGCGCAGCGCGGGCAGCACGACCCGCCAGTAGATGCCGAACGTCGTGCAGCCGTCCACGCGGGCCGCCTCGATCAGCTCGTCCGGGACGGCCTGGTCGGCGTACTGCCGCATCATGAACACGCCGAACCCGGTGACGAGGAACGGGACGATCACCGCCTGCAGATGGTTCTGCCAGCCCAGCTTCACCATGATCATGTAGAGCGGGATGATGCCCATCTGCACCGGGATCATCATCGTCCCGACGATCGTCACCAGCAGCGCGTTCTTGCCGCGGAAGCGCAGCTTGGCGAACGCGAAGCCGGCCAGCGAGGCGAAGAACACGGTGGAGACGGTCACGCACGCCGAGACGATCGCGGAGTTCAGCAGGCCCTTGGCGAAGTAGGCGTCGGGGTTGTCGAACAGCCGGTGCACGTTGGTGCCGCCGTGCCCGCCGGGCAGCAGCGGCGGCGGGACGTCGGAGACCACGTCGTTGGTGCGGGTCGCCACCGCGATCATCCAGTAGATCGGGAAGACCGACAGGGCGAGCGCGACGATCAGCGTGAGGTAGGTCAGCGGGCTGGCGTTCCACAGGCCGTGGAGCCGGCCGGACCGGCGTTCGCGGGCGTGCCGGGCGTCGCCGGGGCCGGCCAGGAGCGTGGTCACTTGGTGCCTCCCGTGCGCCGCACGAACAGGAAGTTGATCAGCGAGAAGAGGATGATCATCACGAACAGGGCCCACGCGATCGTGGCGCCGTAGCCGTACCGGTCATGGCCGAAGGCGTTGTCGTACATGTACATCGTCAGCGTCTGGAACTGGTGCAGCGGGCCGCCGTCCATCTTGTTGGGCGTCCCCACGCTGAACAGGACCGGCTCGGTGAACAGCTGCAGCCCGCCGATGGTCGCGATGATCGTGGTGAAGATGATCGTGGGACGCAGCATCGGCACGGTGATCTGCCAGAACTGCCGGATCCGGGACGCCCCGTCGATCGAGGCGGCCTCGTAGAGGTCCTTCGGGATCGCCTGCATGGCGGCGAGGTAGATGAGCGCGTTGTATCCCGTCCAGCGCCAGTCGACCATGGTGGCGATCGCCACCCAGGACCAGCCGCGGCTGGTGGACCAGCCGATCGGGTCGATGCCGACCAGCCCGAGCGCCCAGTTGATCATGCCCCAGTCGTGGTCGAACATCTGGGTGAACACGATCGCGACGGCGGCGGTCGAGGTGACCAGCGGCGCGACCATGCCGATGCGGAACAGGGTCGGCAGCCGCATCCGCCGGTTGAGGGCGTTGGCGATGAACAGCGCGATCAGCAGCTGCGGGATCGTCGACAGCACGAAGATGGCGAGCGTGTTGACCGTCGCGTGCCAGAAGTCGGGGTCGCCCCACAGGTACGTGTAGTTGTCGAAGCCGACCCACTTGCGGGTGCCCGAGGCGAGCTCCCAGTCGTGCAGCGACACCCACAGCGTGTAGACCAGCGGGAACGCGCCGAAGATCGCGAAGACGATGTAGAACGGCGAGATGAAGGCGTAGGGCGCGCCCTTCACGTCGAGCCGGGTCAGCCGGGACCGCAGGGAGCGGCGGGCCGCCGGAGGGGCCTGCGCCGGGGGATGCTGAGGGCCGTTCCGGCTGGGGCGCAGTTCGGTGGCCATGGCCTTGCGCCTCCTTTCCGAGGACGGGACTTGAGCGGGGAAGGGAACGGCGGCGGCGCCGTACGGGGAGGTGGGGCACGGCGCCGCCGCCGCGGCGGGAGGCGGCTACCTGGCGGCCTTCTTGGCCGCGTCGACGGCCTTGGACCAGGCCTCGTCCGGCTTGACCTTGCCCTGCCCGACCGAGATCAGCACGTTCTCCACGGCCGCCCGGACGTCCTCGTTCTTCGGGCCGAGGTGGACCGGCTTCACCGCGGCGACCAGGTCACCGAAGATCTTGCCGGCGGGGGCGTCGCTGAAGTAGGCGCTGGTGGAGCCGGCGACGGCCGGGTCCTGCTCGGCCTGCGGCGAGGACGGGAAGGTGTTGGCGGCCTTGTACGCGCCGATCTGCCCCTGCGGGGAGGTCAGGAACTCGGCGAGCGCGGCGGCCTGCTTCGGGTGCTTGGTCTGCTTGGGGACGGCGAGCCACGAGCCGCCCCAGTAGCCCGAGCCGCCCGGCGTGGTGGCCACGTCCCACTTGCCCTTGCCGGACGCGCCGGAGAACTGCTCGATGCCGCCGAGCATCCAGGACGGGCAGGGCACGGTGGCGAACGTGTCGCGCTTGAGGCCGGCCTGCCACGGCGGCGTGAAGATCGACATGTCGGAGGTGAGCTTGCCCTGCTCGAACTTCAGCGCGGTGTCGAACGCCTGCTTCACCGCCGGGTTGGTGTCGAAGACGAACTTGTCGTCCTTGTCGAAGAAGCTGTAGCCGGGGCCGGCGCCGGCGTTCTGCAGGACGGTGGCGCGGAAGAGGCCGGTCGGGCCGTCGAGCCACTTGGTGCCGGACACCTTCTGCTGGAACTTCTGCCCGGTCTGCAGGAACGCGTCCCACGTCGGCCAGAGCTTGCCGACGGCCTCGCGGTCGGTCGGCAGGCCCGCCTTCTTGAACAGGTCCTTGCGGTAGCACATGGCGAGCGGGCCCACGTCGGTGCCGAGCCCGACCAGCTGCTTGCCGTCGGGGCTGAGGCCCATCTGCCACTTCCAGGGCAGGAACCTGTCCTGCAGGGCCTTGCCGCCGTAGTCGAACAGGTTGAGGAACTTCGCCCGCTGCTGCATGTAGAGCGGGAGGATGCCCTCCTCCAGCATGACCACGTCTCCGGCGCCGCTGCCCGTGGCCATCCACTGCTGGATGCGCGGCTTGTACGTGTCCAGGTCGGAGACCTTGCGCTGCTTGACGGTGACGCCGGGGTGGGACTGCTCGAACTGCTTGTAGAGCTGGTCGTAGCCGACCTCGCCGAACACGTCGACGGTGAGCGTCACCGGCCCCGAGTCCGAGTCCTTCTTGTCGTCCCCGCCGCAGGCGGCCGCGAGACCGCCGGCGAGCATGACCGCCATCGCCGTACCCAGTCCGCGCCGCATGATGGCCCTCATGGCGGACCCCTCTCAGGTTGTGTCTTCCATTGCGTGGGAGCGCTCCCACGAAGGAAAGACCGTGAGCCGCCTCACTGTCAATCCGCCGCAACACAACCGTTACAACCCGGACAGAACCGGCCGGGCCCCGCGCGGGGCCCGAGCGGGGCCCGAGCGGGGCCCGGCTCAGCCCTCCTGTACGGTGGACAGCCGCCGGGCCGGGGGCGGGGCCGCCGGGACCGGCGCCGTGGACCGCCGCACCACCAGCTCCGGACGGAACAGCAGCTCCGTCCGGGGCGAGCGCGCGCCCCGGATCTCGTCCAGCACCGTGCTCACCGCCGCCATCGACATCTCCCGCACGGCCTGCCGGATCGTGGTCAGCGGCGGGTCGAGGTAGGCGGTCAGCAGCGAGTCGTCCATGCCGGTCACCGACACGTCCTCGGGCACCCGCAGGCCGCGCGCCCGGGCCGCGCGGATCGCGCCGAGCGCCATGATGTCGTTGCCGCCGCAGATCGCCGTGCACCCGGCGTCCAGCAGCTTGGCCGCCGCCGCCTGCCCGCCCTCGACCGTGTACATCGTGTTGACGACCAGCGATTCGACCTCGTCGGCCGGCAGCCCGGTGTGCGCGGCCATCGCCCGCCGGAACCCCTCGGTCTTGCGCCGCGTCGGCACGTACACGTCCTGCCCGATCGCCAGCCCGATCCGGCGGTGGCCCATTGCGGCCAGATGCCCGACGATCGCCTCCAGCGACGCGACGTCGTCATTGGAGATGAACGGCGCGTCGATGTCGGGCCGGTACCCGTTCACCAGCACCACCGGCAGCGCCTGCTCGATCAGCCGGACGTACCGGGCCCGGTCCGAGCGGGCGTTGGCGTGCAGCCCGTTGACGAAGATGATCCCGGCGACGCCGCGCTCCAGCAGCATCTCGATGTAGTCGTCCTCGGCGACCCCGCCCGGCGCCTGCGAGCACAGCACCGCCATGTACCCGTGCCGGGCCAGCGCGCTCTCGATGACCTCGGCGAACGCCGGGAAGATCGGGTTGGTCAGCTCCGGGATGATCAGCCCGATCAGCCCGGCCCGCTGCTGGCGCAGCCGGGCCGGCCGCTCGTAGCCGAGCACGTCCAGGGCGGTCAGCACCGCCTGGCGGGTGGACGGGGACACGCCCGGCTTGCCGTTCAGGACCCGGCTCACGGTCGCCTCGCTCACCCCGGCGTGCGCGGCGATGTCCGCCAGGCGTGTCGTCATAGGTCTCAAATTATCCCTCTTCACGGCTCTGCCACAGCGCGGTGTCGGGCGGGAGCTCGGCCGTGTCGCCCTCGATGTGGACCGGTCCGCTCGCGAGCAGCGGCGCGCCCCCGGCCGGGACGCGGACCGGACGGCCGCCCATGTTCACGACGCAGGCGCACGCGCGCCCCGTCGCCGGGTCCTCGCGGACGAACGACAGCGTGCCCTCCGGACCGTCCAGCCAGCGGATCGGGCCGTCGCCGAGCGCGGGATGCTCGTGCCGGAGGCGCAGCGCCGTCCGGTACAGCGCGAGCATCGAGTCCGGGTCCTCGCTCTGCGCCGCGACGGTCAGGTCGCGCCACGACGTCGGGATCGGCAGCCACGACGAGGCGCCCGCGCCGAAACCGAACGGCGGCTCCTCGCCCTCCCACGGCATCGGCACGCGGCAGCCGTCGCGGCCCTGGCCCTCGCCGCGCAGCCGCTGCGGGTCCTGCTGGAACTCCTCCGGCAGGTCGAGCACCTCGGGAAGGCCCAGCTCCTCGCCCTGGTAGACGTACGCGGAGCCGGGCAGCGCGAGCGTCAGCAGGGCCGCCGCGCGGGCCCGCCGCAGGCCCGTGTCGCCGCCGCCGTAGCGGGTCACGTGCCGCTTCACGTCGTGGTTCGACAGCACCCAGGTCGCGGGCGCGCCGACCGCCCCCGCGGTGCGCAGCGACTCCTCGATCACCTCCCGCATGCCGGCCGCGTCCCACGGCGCGGTCAGGTAGTGGAAGTTGAACGCCTGGTGCAGCTCGTCCGGGCGGGTGTAGAGCGCGAGCCGCTCGGGGGTCGGCGCCCACGCCTCCGCCACGGCGATCCGCTGCCCGCCGTAGCCGTCCAGGACGCGGCGCCACTCGCGGTGGATGTCGTGGACGGCGTCCTGGTCGAAGTACGGCAGCACGTCGGTGCCGAGCATCTCGACCTGGTCCGGGTGCCCGACGTCGGGCAGGCCGGGCGCCTTGGCCATGCCGTGCGCGACGTCGACCCGGAACCCGTCCACGCCGAGGTCGAGCCAGAACCGCAGGATGTCCGCGAACTCGGCGCGGACCTCGGGGTTCTCCCAGTCCAGGTCGGGCTGCTCGGCGGCGAACAGGTGCAGGTACCACTGCCCGTCCGGCACCCGCGTCCACGCGGGGCCGCCGAACACCGACTCCCAGTCGTTCGGCGGTTCGGCGCCGTCCGGGCCGCGGCCGTCCCGGAAGACGTAGCGGGCGCGCTCCGGCGAGCCGGGCGCGGCGGCGAGCGCCGCCCGGAACCAGGCGTGCCGGTCGGAGGTGTGGTTCGGGACGACGTCGACGATGATCCGCAGGCCCCGCTCGTGCGCGTCCGCGATCAGGCCGCGGGCGTCGGCGAGCGTGCCGAACAGCGGGTCGACGTCGCGGTAGTCGGCGACGTCGTAGCCGAAGTCGGCCATCGGCGAGACGTAGAACGGGGTCAGCCACAGCGCGTCCACGCCGAGGGAGGCCAGGTACGGCAGCCGGGACCGGATGCCCGGCAGGTCGCCGACGCCGTCCCCGCCCGAGTCGGCGAAGCTGCGCACGTACACCTGGTAGATGACGGCGTCGCGCCACCAGCGGGCGGGGTCCCCGGCGGGGGAGCCCGGTGCGGGGACGGCGAGGGTGTCCTGCGTCATGAACGTCCTTCGGGTCGGGTGCCTGACGGTTTCCCGGCGGGCGGGGTCACTTGACGCCGCCGGCGGTGAGGCCGGCGACGATGCGGCGCTGGAAGACCAGCACGACGGCGATGAGCGGGACGGTCACGATGACCCCCGCCGCCATCTGGGTGCCGAACGGCTGGTCGAAGCCCGACACGCCGGTGAACTTCGAGATCGCCACGGTGGCGGTCTGCATCTCCTTCTTGTTGACCATGGACAGCGCGATGAGGAACTCGTTCCACGCGGCGATGAACGTCAGGATCGCCGTGGTGAACACCCCGGGCGCCGCCAGCGGAATGATGATCTTGCGGAACGCCTGGCCGCGGGTGCAGCCGTCCACCATCGCGGCCTGCTCCAGCTCGTACGGCAGCTGCCGGAAGAACGCGGTGAGCAGCCAGACCGACAGCGGCAGCGCGAACCCCAGGCTGGGCAGGACCATCGCCTGGTACGTGTTGATCCATTCGATGTCCGTGAACAGCTTCAGCAAGGGCACCAGCTGGGAGATTCCCGGGAACATCGTGGTCGCGACGATCAGCCCGAGCACCGCGTTCTTGAACCGGAAGTCCAGCCGGGCCAGCGCGTACGCGGTGAACGTCCCGATGAGCAGGGTCAGCACGGTGGTGCAGCCCGCGACGACGAGGCTGTTCAGCAGCGCGCGGCCGAAGCCGTTGTCGCCGGAGAACACCGCGTGGAAGTTCTCCCACGACCAGCGCGCGGGGACGATCGAGTTGTCGAACTGGTCCTGCGGCCGCCGGAACGCCGACACCGCCATCCAGTAGAACGGCGCGAGGCAGTACCCGGCGACGACGGCGAGGCCGAGGTAGGACAGCACCCGCCTCGGCAGGGAGCCCGTCATGCGGTCACCTTCTTCCGCTTCCCCTTGACCGGGCGGTTCCTCCGGGGCCGCTTCGTGTGCTGCCGCGCCTCGCCGATGATGTCGGCGCCGAGCAGCTTGACGAACAGGTACGCGATCAGCGCGATGTACAGGAACAGGATCGTCGCGTACGCCGCCGCGGACCCGTACCGCAGGTTGGACGCCTCGAACCAGGCGATCATCGTCAGCGTCTCCACCGACTTCTGGTTCACCCCGATCAGCACGGCGGGCAGGTCGAACATCCGCAGCACGTCCAGCATCCGGAACAGCACCGCGACCAGCAGCGCCGGCTTGACCAGCGGCAGCGTGATCCGCCAGAACTGCTGGACGGGTCCGGCGCCGTCCACCCGGGCGGCCTCGTAGACGTCGCGCGGGATCATCTGCAGGCCGGCGAGGACGAGCAGCCCGATGAACGGGGAGGTCTTCCAGACCTCGGCGATGACGACGGCCATCTTGGCCTGGAAGCCGTCGGCGGTCCACAGGACCTGGTGGCGCAGCACCGCGTTCGCGGCGCCGTCCGCCTGGAAGATCCACCGCCACAGCAGCCCGGAGATCGCGGTGGGGATCGCCCACGGGACGAGGATGCTGGCCCGCACGAACCCCCGGCCGCGGAACGCCTGCTGCATGATCAGCGCCATCGCGACGCCGATCACCGTCTCCAGCACGACGGTGGTGACGGTGAAGAACGTCGTGTTGCCGAACGCGTTCCAGAACGCGTCGCCGCGGTCGCCGTGGAAGATCGCGGTGTAGTTGTCCAGGCCGACGAACCGCTCGCCCTGCACGACGAACCCGTTGGCGTCGAGGCCCTCGCCGCGCGCGTACAGCGACTCGCGGAACCCGGCGAGCACCGGGTAGCCGATGACCAGCGCGAGCACGAGCAGCGTCGGGGACAGCAGCAGCGCCGCGAGCCGCTTCGTGCCCTGCACGTCGCGCCTGCGCGGGCGCGCCCCGTCCGCCGCGGCGGTGTCCGCGGCGGACGGCGTGCCGTCGTACGTGGTGGTCATGCCGCTCACTGCGCGGTCAGCGGACCGAGCTTGCCCTGCAGGTCGGTCAGCGCCTGGTCGACGGTCTTCTTGCCGGTCACCGCGTCGTACACGTCGCCCTGGATCGCGGCGGTGACGTCGCCGTACTTGACCGCGACCGGGCGCGGCCTGGCGTTGGTGATGGCCTGCTTCAGCACCGGCAGGTACGGGAACCTCTTCGTCATCTCCGGGTCGTCGTAGAGCGAGGCGAGCGTCGGCGCCTGCGAGGTGGCGAGGAGGTTCGCGCGCTGCGACTGCTCGCCGGTCAGGTACCGGATGAAGTCGAGCGCGGTCGCCTTGTTCTTGGCGAACGCGGAGATCGCCAGGTTGTGGCCGCCGAGGTTCGCGACGCCCGGGCCGTTCGGGCCGGGCAGCTGCGCGACCGCGAACTCGCCCGCGACCTTCGACGACCCGTCGTCCTTGTCGGCGAGCGCGTACTGGTACGGCCACTGCCGCTGGAAGAGCAGCTTGCCGGACTGGAAGTAGCGGCGGCCGCCCTCGGTGTCGAGGGTGACGGCCTCCTTCGGCATCCGGCCGTCCTTCTTGGCGTTGACGAGGAACTCCAGGCCCTGCTTGGCCTGCGGCGTGTTCAGCGTCGGCTTCCCGTCCGGCCCGACGATGGACCCGCCGGCGCTGCCGATCGCCTCGACCGCGCTGATGGTGACGCTCTCGGTCTTGTTGACCTCGGTGAAGAAGCAGTCGACGCCCTTGCCCTGGGGCAGCTTCTTGACCTTGTCGCAGTCGGCCCACATCTCGGCGTAGGTCTTCGGCGGCGCGGAGATCCCGGCCTTGGCGAGCAGGTCCTTGCGGTAGTACAGCATCCCGGCGTCGGACGTGGACGGCACCGCGTACAGGTTGCCGCGGTACTGCCCGGTCGTGACGGTCGCGGGCAGCATCTTCGCCAGGTCGATCTTGTCCTTGGGCAGCGGCGTCAGCCAGCGGTTGGCGGCGAACTCCGCGGTCCACACGACGTCCAGGTTCAGCACCGTGTACGCGTCGGACCTCGTCGTCGCGTTCTGGATCATCTGCTGGCGCTGGTCGTTCGGCTCGTCCGGCAGCTCGATGACCCGCACCTTCTCCTGCGGGTGGTCGGCGTTCCAGCCGTCCAGCTGCTTCTGCAGGTAGCCGGAGCGGTCCTTGCCGGTGACGAACGTGATGGGGCCGCGGCCGGTGAGGCTCGCGGTGCCCGCGCCGCCCTTCGAGCCGCCTCCGTCGTCCCCGCCGCAGGCGGAGAGCGACAGCGCGAGGGCGGCGCACACGACGGTGCCGGTGACAAGAGGGCCGGTGACGAGGGGGCCGGTGTTTCTCGGGGCGCCGATCGGGGGGATGCGCCGCATGGGGTCCTCCTTTGCGGGACGCGGACGTCGCCCCGCAGATCCGGGGATTGGGGTGGCTGGACCGGGACGTTAGCAACGGCTTGCAGCCTCGTAAATAGCTTGCAGAAAGTTTCTGCAAGCCTGTTGCCGGGTCGTAACCCCTTACAGTGCGCGGGCAAACCCGGTGGCGCGCCGGCGGGCGCCTGCGCCAGGCTTCGTCCGTGACCTCCGAAGACCTCCGGCTCGTCCGCGACCACACCGTGCTGTCGGTCGTCACCGGCTCGCGCGCGTACGGCCTCGCGACCGGGGACAGCGACACCGACCGGCGCGGCGTGTTCGCCGCGCCCGCCCCGCTGTTCTGGCGTTTCACCAAGCCGCCGACCCATCTGGACGGCCCGCTGCCCGAGCAGTTCTCGTGGGAGCTCGAGCGGTTCTGCGAGCTGGCGCTGGCCGCGAACCCGACCGTCCTGGAGTGCCTCTGGTCGCCGATCGTCGAGACGGTCACGCCGGTCGGGGAGGAACTGCTGGCCGTCCGGGACGCGTTCCTGTCCCGGCACGCGCACCGCACCTTCCTCCGCTACGCCGACGCGCAGTTCCGCAAGCTGCAAGGCGACTTGCGCAACCACGGCGAGCCGAAGTGGAAGCACGTGATGCATCTGCTGCGCCTGCTGCTGAGCGGCGAGCACCTGGTCCGGACGGGCGAGCCGCTGGTGGACGTCGGCGCCCTGCGGGACCGGCTGCTCGCCGTCCGGCGCGGCGAGACCGGCTGGGACGAGATCGAGCGCTGGCGCGCCTCCCTCACCGCCGGCCTGGACGGCGCCCTCGACCGCAGCCCGCTGCCCCCCGAACCCGACCGCGACCGCGTCGAGACCCTGCTGATCTCCGTCCGCCGAAGGAGCGTCAACTGGTGAACCTTCCCGAAGGGATGCTCGAGGCCCTTGCCGCCGACCATCCGTACCCGCGGGCGTTCGTCACCGTCAGCGGCGCCCATCTGTACGGCTTCCCGTCGCAGGACTCCGACGTGGACCTGCGCGGCGTCCACCTGCTGCCGCTCGAGGAGATCGTCGGGCTGGAGACCGGCGAGGAGACCGTGACGCTCATGTGGGACCACGCCGGTGTGGAGGCCGACGTGGTCACGCACGACCTCGCGAAGTTCTGCGCGCTGCTGCTGCGGCGCAACGGGTACGTGCTGGAGCAGGTGCTGTCGCCGCTGGTCGTCGCGACGTCGCCGCTGCACGAGGAGCTGGTGGCGCTGACGCCGGGGCTGTTCACGTCGAACCACGCGCACCACTACCTCGGGTTCGCGCGCTCGCAGTGGACGCTGTTCGAGAAGACCGGCGAGCTGAAGCCGCTGCTCTACACGTTCCGGGTGCTGCTCACCGGAATCCATCTGATGCGGGAGGCGGAGCTCCAGGCGGACCTGACCCGGCTGACCGGATACGGCCCCGCGTACCTGCCGGAACTGGTCGAGGCGAAGCGCGCCGCCGAGCACGGGGCGCTCCCGGCGGACGCGCCGTCCGTGGAGACGTTGCAGGCGGACGTCGCCGCGCTGACGTCCCGGCTGGAGGACGAGCGGGCCCGCAGCGCGCTGCCCGAGCAGCCGCCGGCGCGCCGTGCCCTGCACGAACTCGTGGTCCGCGCGCGAATCGGCTGAACCCCCGGGTACCTCCCCTCCGTGCCAGTCGGTGTGACGGCCCGAAGGTTTCATTCAGAGCCTGAATGATTCGCGGGCAGATTCATTGCCGGGGACGCGACCGCACGCCGCGGCCGCTGCGTACCGATCGCTGCGGAGCACGGTGATCACGAGCCGAGGAGGGGCAGATGCACGACCAGGGCATCGACAGCGAGGACATCGCGGAGGCGGACCTGAGAACGCGGCGCGGCACGTTCCGCGCCGTCGCGTTCCGGGACCCGGTCGACGGGAACGAGCACATGGCGCTCGTCCGGGGCGACGTCGCGGGCCGCGCGCGCGTCCTCGTCCGGATGCACTCCGAGTGCATGACCGGCGACATCTTCGGCGCCACCCGCTGCGAGTGCGGCGACCAGCTCGGCGCCGCGATGGACGCGGTCGTCCGCGAGGGCGCCGGCGTCCTGGTCTACCTGCGCGGCCACGAGGGCCGGGGGATCGGCCTGGTCGCGAAGGTCCGCACGCACGTGCTGCAGGACCAGGGGCTCGACACCGTCGACTCCGCGACCGCGATCGGGCTGCCGGTCGACACCCGCGACTACGGGCCCGCCGCCCGGGTGCTGCGGTACCTCGGCGTCGGGTCGGTGCGGCTGCTGTCCAACAACCCCGCGAAGGTCAGCGCGCTGCGGTCCTACGGCATCGACGTCGCCGCCCGGGTCCCCCTCCTCGTCCCGGTCAGCGCCGACAACCTCCGCTACCTGACCGCCAAGCGCGACCGCCTCGGCCACGACCTCCCGCAGCTGGACGGCGTGCTGCCCGCGAAGGCGGCCCCGGTGGACGCCGGCGAGGCGCGCCGATGACGCGGCCGATGACGGTGTCCCGCCCCGTGCTCCGGACGGGGTGGCGCGGGCCCGTGGTGTGGCGGGCGTGGGAGCTGGCCGCCGCGGCGTGCGTGCAGATGGCGGCCGTGGCGCTGCTGCGGCCGGGCGCGGTCGGCCTCGCCGCCGGCATCGCCTACGCGCTCGCCGCGTGGGGCGTCCTCGAGTTCGCGTTCCGGGGACGGCGGGTGCTGCGGCCCGCCGACCACGTCACGCTGGCGCGGGTCGTGCTCGTCGGATGCGTCGCGGCGCTCGTCGCGGGGCGCCTCGCGGACGGCGGTCCGGCCGGGGCGCTGGTCGCGCTCGCGGCCGTCGCGCTCGTCCTGGACGGGGTGGACGGGCAGGTCGCGCGGCGCACCGGGACGTCCTCCGCGCTCGGCGCGCGGTTCGACATGGAGGCCGACGCGCTGCTGATCCTGGTGCTGTCGGTGCAGGTCGCGACGGTGGCGGGGCTGTGGGTGCTGGCGATCGGGACGATGCGGTACGCGTTCGTCGCTGCGTCGTGGGCGGCGCCGTGGCTGCGGGCGCCGCTGCCGCCGAGCTTCGCGCGCAAGGCCGTCGCGGTGGTGCAGGGCGTGGTGCTGACGGTCGCCGCGTCGGGCGCCGTCCCGTACGCGGCGGCGTTCGTGGGGGCGGCGCTGGCGCTGCTCGCGTGGTCGTTCGGACGGGACGTGCTGGCGCTCGCGGCGCGCCACCGCCGGGCCCGCCGGGGGAGGGGGAGCCATGGAGCCGGACGCGCGCGCGTTCTGGATCCGGTCGCCCGGTGAGGGGGAGGTCCGCCCGGTGGAGCTGCCGGAGCCGGGGCCCGGCGAGGTCGTCGTCCGGACGGTGTTCTCCGGCGTCAGCCGGGGGACCGAGACGCTCGTCTTCCGCGGCGGCGTCCCGGAGAACCAGTACGCGGTGATGCGGGCGCCGTTCCAGGACGGCGCGTTCCCCGGGCCGGTCAAGTACGGGTACCTGAACGTGGGGGTCGTCGAGCACGGCCCTTCCGAGCTGGCCGGGCGGCACGTGTTCTGCCTCTTCCCGCACCAGACCCGCTACGTGGTCCCGGAGTCGGCGGTCGTGCCGGTGCCGGACGGCGTCCCGCCCGAGCGCGCGATCCTCGCGGGGACGGTGGAGACCGCGGTGAACGCGCTGTGGGACGCGGCGCCGCTGGTCGGCGACCGGATCGCGGTGGTCGGCGCGGGCATGGTCGGCTGCTCGGTGGCGGGCGTCCTCGCCGGGCTGCCGGGCTGCGACGTCCAGCTCGTCGACGTCGACCCGGCGCGGGCGGACACGGCGCGCGCGCTCGGCGTCTCGTTCGCGCGGCCCGGCGACGCCGAGGGCGGCCGGGACCTGGTGTTCCACGCCAGCGCGACGGAGGAGGGGCTCGCCCGGTCGCTGGAGCTGCTCGCGCCGGAGGGCGAGGTGATCGAGCTGAGCTGGTACGGCGACCGGAAGGTGAGCGTCCCGCTCGGCGAGTTCTTCCACTCGCGCCGGCTCGCCGTCCGCGCCAGCCAGGTCGGCATGGTCGCGCCGGCCCGGCGGTCCCGCCGCGCGTTCGGCGACCGGCTCGCGCTGGCGCTGCGGCTGCTCGCCGCCCCGGCTTTCGACGCGCTGATCACGGGGAACAGCCCCTTCGAGGAGCTTCCCCAGGCCATGGCCCGCTTGGCGAGCGGGGAGACGCCCGCGCTCTGCCACCGGATCGACTACCCGCAGGGCTAGCACGGACGAGAACGCACGGCATGCACGGCAACCAGGGAGGGCACTTGTTCGGCATCACCGTCCGCGACCACTTCATGGTCGCGCACAGCTTCCGCGGCGAGGTCTTCGGACCGGCGCGGCGGCTGCACGGCGCCACCTTCGTCGTGGACGCGACGTTCCGCCGCGCGGAACTCGACGCCGACAACATCGTCGTCGACATCGGGCTCGCCACCCGCGAGCTCGGCGAGGTGCTGCGGGAGCTGAACTACCGCAACCTGGACGACGAACCCGAGTTCGCCGGGGTCAACACGACGACGGAGTACCTCGCGAAGGTCGTCGCCGACCGGCTCGCCGCCCGGATCCACGCCGGGGCGATGGGGGAGAGCGCGCGGGGGCTGTCCGGGATCGAGGTGACGCTGCGCGAGTCGCACGTCGCGTGGGCGAGTTACGAGCGCGGGCTATGACCTCCGGCATCGCGTTCGTCGTCCCCGCCGGCATCGACGACCCGGCCGTCCCGAGCGGCGGCAACGTCTACGACCGGAAGCTCTGCCGGGCGCTCGCCGCCGCGGGACGGCCCGTCCTGGAGATCGCCGCGCCCGGCGCCTGGCCGCGGCCCGGCGCGGAGGACCGCGCGGGGCTCGCCCGGTCCCTCGCCGCCCTGCCCGACGGCACCGCCGTCCTGATAGACGGCCTGGTCGCCTGCGGGGTCCCGGACGTCGTCGTCCCGCACGCGTCCAGGCTGCGGCTCGCCGTGCTCGTCCACATGCCTCTCGTCGACGAGGGCGACGCGCACCTGGACGCCCTCGAACGCGGCACGCTGCGCGCCGCCGCCGCGGTCGTCGCGACCAGCCCGTGGGCGATGAAACGGCTGATCAGGCACCACGACCTCGACCCCGCCCGGGTCCACGCCGTCGAGCCGGGCGCCGACGCCGCGCCGCTCGCCGCCGGAACCGACGGGGCGTCCCGGCTGCTGTGCGTCGCGTCCGTGACGCCGCGCAAGGGCCACGACGTCCTCGCCGAGGCCCTCTCCCGCGTCGCCGACCTGCCCTGGACGTGCGTCTGCGCCGGGCCCCTCGACCGCGACCCCGCCCACGCCGGGCGGGTCCGCGGGCTCCTCGCCCGGCACGGCCTCGGCGAGCGCGTCGACCTCGCCGGGCCGCTCACCGGGCGCGCCCTCGACGCCGCCTACGACGCCGCCGACCTCGCCGTCCTGCCCACCCGCTCGGAGACCTACGGCATGGTCGTCACCGAGGCGCTCGCGCGCGGCACCCCCGTCCTGACCAGCGACGTCGACGGCCTCCCCGGCACCCTCGGGCACGCGCCCGGCGGCATCGCCCCCGGCCTGCTCGTCCCCCCGGACGACCCC
>NZ_WBMR01000010.1 GCF_008923365.1 Actinomadura montaniterrae | reverse complement strand
CGCTCGACTTGCATGTGTTAAGCACGCCGCCAGCGTTCGTCCTGAGCCAGGATCAAACTCTCCATCAAGGTCCAAACGACCACCCCAGGGGGCGAACCCCGAAGCAGCCAAACCTCAGAAGAAAATCTCAGCAACGCAATCCTCAACGAGGATCGCTTTGCCTCAAAGAAATCCCCACCACCCCCGAAAACAGGGATGGCCACGGGGCGACCCGACCGAAACCGGCCGAGTCGATAAAGGCACTGGCTTTTAACACGCTGTTGAGTTCTCAAGAAACGGACACCCACCGCGCCGGACCCGCTTCCGCGAGCCCCGCTCCGGGGCAACCCTATTAACTTACCAGGTTCTTCTTCGGTGTCAAGCCGATCGGCGAAGATCTTTTCGACGTCGAGGAAGTTCCCGGTTCTCCGCGCGTCACGACCGCGGACAGCCCGAAGGTCTGTCGTGATCGTTCATCGGGAGGTGCCCTCCGGGCCGGCCACCTTGCGGCGTCCTGCATCCCGTCTCGGGCTGACCCAGTCATCGTACATCAGCGCGGGCGGCGCCCGAGCCGTTTTCCGAGTCCTGGTTCCCCGGGGCCGTCCGCCTCTCGGCGTCCCGCATCCCTCGGGGCGAGAGAGACATTAGGACCCGCCCACGGGACCGTCAAATCGGGGCGCTCCGGTCCCGCCCCGCACCCGCGTCCGGGCAGCACCGCGGGGCCCGTTGACCTCCCTTTTCACACCCTTAGTGGACCGGGTCACAGTGCGGTACCGTTCGCAGTCCCGAGTCGCTCGCCCGCCGGTGTTCCGGTGAGGCGGCGGCCGGTCCCCGGTTCGGCCGGTCCCCGATGCCGGCCGAGGTGAGGAGGAACGCCCGTGAGTGTCCCCGCAACGGTCCGCGCGTCGGCGGAGCGCCTGGTGGTCGCCGCGACGATGGGACCGACGGTCCATGACGTGCACGCCTGGCGATTCAAGGTCGTCGCGGGCCTCATCGAGCTGCACGCCGATCCGGACCGGTTCAGGCGGCTGCGCGATCCCGCGGGCCGGGCCCTGCACCTCGCGAGCGGGGCCGCGCTGGTGAACCTGCGGCTGACCGCCGCCCAGCTCGGGCACGAGGCCGTGGTCCGGCTGCTGCCCGACGCGGGACGCCCGGCGCTCCTCGCCACCGTCCGCCTCGCGGGACGGCACCGGGTGACGCGGGAGGAGCGGCTGCTCTGCGCGGCGACGCTGCGCCCGTTGTCCGCCACGGCCCACCCATCGGGTGAGCGTCCCTCCGCGCACGTCCTCAACGAACTCCGTGAAGCGGCACGGCTGGAGGGGGCCGCACTTCACCCTCTCCCCACGGCTGCGGACGGGGCCGTGCAACGCGCCGTCCTGACCACCACGGGAGACGGCCGTACCGAGTGGCTTCGCGCCGGGCAGGCGCTCCAGCGGGTGCTGCTCAGCGGCACCGCCCGTTCGGTGTCGGCCTCGTTCACCTTCGAGGCGGCGGACGTCCCCAGCGTGCGGGAAGTGACCACGCCCGGTGAGATCCCGCAGGCGTTGCTCGAACTCGCTCAGCAGGCCCCTGTGCGCCCTCGTGGCCGGCTATTCGAGCCGGCGGTAGACCGACAGCACGAAGGAAAGCGGAACTGGCAGCGGATCCGGTAGCGGCCTGAGCCGTTCCCATAGGCGTTCCGCCGGCACGTGGTGCGCGCTCGGTCCCATCCCCACGAGCGTGGCGGCCTCCTCATGGGTGAGGACGGCCTCGCCCTCGATCTGCTGCCGCGAATCGAACTTGAAGTAGCCGGACAGGGCGGCGTCCATGCGCTCGGTCTTGCGCTCGTCGATCGACAGCAGCCCGAGCGACTCCACCAGCGTGCCGAGGTGCCGGGGCGACGGCGTCACCGTGAAGAGCAGCCCGTCAGGGCTCAGGACGCGGTGGAACTCGGCGGCGTTGCGCGGAGCGAAAACGTTCACGACCGTCGCCGCGGCGCCGTCGCGCACCGGAAGGGGGCGCCACAGGTCCGCGACCACCGCGCCGGCGCGTGGATGCGCCTTCGCGGCTCGGCGGGCGGCGTGCTTGGAGATGTCCAGGGCGAGGCCCGCCGCGTCCGGTGCCCGGTCCAGGACGCGGGCGAGGTAATGGCCGGTGCCGGCACCGGCGTCCAGGACCAGGCAGCGTCCGTTCACGGAACGGGCGACGCTCGCGGCGAGGCGTGCGGCGAGCGCGTCGAAATGGCCGGCACCGAGGAACCCGGCGCGGGCGCGCACCATTTCGGGCGTGTCCGCCGTGCCGGGCCGCGCGTTGCCGGGCAGCAGGTTCGCGTAGCCCTGCCGCGCGATGTCGAACGTGTGCCCGGACGGGCAGAGCAGGCCCCGCTCCGCCAACGCCAGATCCCCTCCGCAGACGGGGCACACCAGGTACGGGACGACATCGGCGAGCATCCGTCCATCATCGTCCATCGGCGGGCCGCGGCGGGCGGCGCGGGCCGCATCTTTGCCATCCTGCCGCGCCCGTGACGACTGGGCGTCCCTTGCCCGCAACCCCGGCGTCGGCCGGTCCCGCGCACCCGGGCGGCGGGGCGTTCCGGAGGATCAGGTCTCGGCGCGGCGGCGGACGTCCTCCATGTCCAGGGCCCGGACCTGCTCGATCACGTTCTCCAGCACGGACTCGGGCAGCGCGCCCGGCTCCGCGAAGACGATCACTCCGTCGCGGATGGCCATCAGCGTGGGGATCGAGGCGATCCCGAAACGCTCGGACAGCTCCGGCTGGGCCTCGGTGTCGACCTTGCCGAAAACGATGTCGGCGTGCTTGCCCGCGGACTTCTCGAAGACGGGCGCGAACCGCTTGCACGGGCCGCACCACTCCGCCCAGAAGTCGACCAGCACGATGCCGTCGCCTTGGGCCACCTCGTCGAAGTTCTCGGCGGTGAGTGTGACGGTCGCCATGTCGGTTTCTCCTCTGCCGGGGTATCAGGACGGTAGAGCGGCTGCCAGCCTCGCAGTATTCCCCACCCGGGAATCACAGGACGGTAATTAGCGTTGACCTCATAGGGAGATCGCACCGGAGAAGGGTCAGGATGGCTGCAACCCGTACCAAGGGCGACAGGGTCGACGTCACCGACAAGGATCTTGTCGGAGCGTACCTCGACCGGATCGGCCGTACTCCCCTGCTCGACGCGCAGGAGGAGGTCGATCTGGCCAAGGCGATCGAAGGGGGCCTGTACGCCGAACAGCTGCTCGAGGAGGGACGCACGCCCGCGGGCGCGTCCCGCGAGGAGCTGGAGGACCTGGTCGCGGCGGGGCTGCGCGCCAAGCAGCGTTTCGTCGAGGCCAACCTGCGGCTGGTCGTCTCGATCGCCCGGAAGTACCCGACCGACTCGTTGCCCCTCATAGACCTCATTCAGGAGGGGAACCTGGGGCTGATGCGCGCGGTGGAGAAGTTCGACTACCGGCGCGGCTTCAAGTTCTCCACGTACGCGACGTGGTGGATCAGGCAGGCGATCGGGCGCGGGCTCAGCCACACGGCCCGCACGATCCGGCTGCCCGTCCACGTGGAGGAGGAGCTTTCCCGGCTGCGGCGCGCCGAGCGGCAGCTCGGCCGCGAACTCGGCCGCGAACCGACCCGCGAGGAGCTCGCCGGGTCGCTGGGCGCGGAACCGGAGCACGTCGACGAGCTGCTGCGCTGGCGGCGCGACCCGGCGAGCCTGGACGCGACCGTCGACGACGCCGGCGAGACGCCGATGGGCGACCTGCTGGAGGACCCGGAGGCGGTGACGCCCGAGGCGGAGATCCTGGCGCTGGACGACCTGGAGGGCCTCGGCCGGCTGCTGGACCGGCTGCCCGAGCGGGAGTCGGCGATCCTGCGGGCCCGGTTCGGGATGGACAACGGCCAGCCGCTGTCCTACGCGCAGATCGGCGCCCGGTACGGCCTGAGCCACAACCGAGTGCGGCAGATCACCGACCGCTCGCTGCGGCGGCTGCGGCAGCTGGCGACCGAGACCGACCTGAGCGGGCGCCGTGCCCTGGCGGGCGCGCCGCACGCGCCGCACGCGGCGGAGGAGCGCGTGCGGGCCGGCGCGGGGAGCCGCGCGGCCTGAAGCGTTTCCGGTTGGAAAACCGAACATCGTGCGTGATCCGCCGGCCGGGCGGCCTCCGTGGCCGTCCGGCCGGCGTTCTGCCGGGCGCCGGTGACGGCCCGCACCGTCCCCGTGGGGGACGAAGCACCGCAGAACGACCGGCGGGCCCGGACGGGGCATCAAGCGCGCGCGACGCCCTATAGCCTTTCCGCGTGAGTACTTCCAGCGTCTCGGGGGCGCTCGACGCCTGGCGCGACCTCCCCGCACTGCAGCAGCCCGACTGGGACGACGCGGCCGAGGTCCGCGCCGTCGCCGCCGAACTCGCCGCGCAGCCGCCACTCGTCTTCGCCGGCGAGTGCGACCAGCTCAAGGCCCGGCTCGCGGACGTCGCGCGCGGCGAGGCGTTCGTCCTGCAGGGCGGCGACTGCGCCGAGACGTTCGAGGGATCGAACGCCGACGCGGTCAAGAACAAGCTCAAGACGCTGCTGCAGATGGCGGTGGTGCTCACCTATGCCGCCAGCGTGCCGGTGGTGAAGATCGGCCGGATGGCGGGGCAGTTCGCCAAGCCGCGCTCGAAGCCGTCGGAGGTGCGCGGCGGCGTGGAGCTGCCCGCCTACCGGGGCGACGCGGTGAACGGCTTCGCGTTCGACGCCGCGTCCCGCCGCAACGACCCGCACCGGCTGCTGCGCGCCTACCACTGCTCGGCGGTGACGCTGAACCTGTGCCGGGCGTTCACCAAGGGCGGCTACGCCGACCTGCGGCAGGTGCACGCCTGGAACCAGGACTTCGTGGCGACGAGCCCGTCCGGCCGCCGGTACGAGCAGCTCGCCGGGGAGATCGACCGGGCGCTGACGTTCATGAAGGCGTGCGGGGTGAGCCCGGACGAGTTCCACAGCGTGGAGTTCTACTCCAGCCACGAGGCGCTGCTGCTGGAGTACGAGCGGGCGCTGACCCGCATCGACCACCTCAGCGGCCTGCCCTACGACGTCTCGGGGCACTTCCTGTGGATCGGTGAGCGGACCCGGCAGCTGGACGGGGCGCACGTGGAGTTCCTGCGGCACATCCGCAACCCGATCGGGGTGAAGCTCGGGCCGACGACCACCGCCGACGACGCGCTGGCGCTGATCGACCGGCTGAACCCGGAGCGGGAGCCGGGCCGGCTGACGTTCATCACCCGGATGGGCGCGGGCCGGATCCGGGACGCGCTGCCGCCGCTGATCGAGAAGGTGCACCAGAGCGGCGCCCCGGTCGCGTGGATCTGCGACCCGATGCACGGCAACACCTACGAGGCGCCGAGCGGGCACAAGACGCGGCGGCTGGACGACGTCCTCGACGAGGTCGCCGGGTTCTTCGAGGTGCACCGGGCGCTCGGCACGCACCCGGGCGGCATCCACATCGAGTTCACCGGCGACGACGTGACCGAGTGCACCGGCGGCGGTCACGGGCTGGCGGAGGACGATCTCCACCAGCGGTACGAGACGGCCTGCGACCCGCGGCTCAACCGCGGCCAGTCGCTGGACCTGGCGTTCATGGTCGCGGAGCTGTACCGCAAGTCGTCCTGACGAGACGCCGGACACGGCGCGCCCCGCCTCCGCGTGCGGGCGCGCCGTTCCCGTCTCCGGGCACGGCCGGCGGGCGGTGCGGCGAACGCGTTCGGGATCGGCGGGGACGCCGGGTCAGATGCTGACCTCGGCCCAGACGACCTTGCCGCCGGTGACCGGGTCGGCGCCCCACGAGGTGGCGAACCGGTCGACGATGAACAGGCCGCGGTGCGACTCGTCGAGGGGGCCGGGAACGGTCAGCCGGGGCAGCTGCGCGGCGCGGTCGCGGACCTCGACGCGGACGCGCCCGGTGCCGCGCAGCAGGCGCAGCTCCAGCGCCGTCCCCGCGTGCCGGACGGCGTTGGCGACCAGCTCGGCGACGATCGCGGTGACGAGCTCCTCGCGCTCCATCAGCGCCCAGGTGCGCATGGTGCGGGCGGCGAGGCGGCGCGCGTACTCGACGGCCTCCGTCTGGGGCGCCGCGCGCAGCGTGGTCTCCGTCATGGGGTCGGTCACTCCGCCCGCTCGCCGTTCCGCATCGTGTGCCGTCCCGTCCCGTCCGGCCGCCGTGCGGGCGACCGCGTGTCAGCGTCCATCGGCGGGCGCCTCCTCCGCCGGCCCCTCGATCAGGAACCGGTCGAGGCCGGTGGTGCGCAGCACGTTCTCGACCCGGCCGTAGGCGCCGGTGACGGTCAGCGTGGCGTTCTGCGCCCGCGCGTGCTTGTAGGCGCGGACGAGGACGTTGAGGCCGGAGGAGTCGCAGAAGTCGACGGCGGTGAGGTCGACCACGACGACGCGCTCACCGGCGTCCACGAGCTCCGCAAGCCGGGCCCGCAGCTCGTCGGAGGAGTGCAGATCGATGGAGCCGCGCGCGGCGATCGTCGCGCGGCCTTCCTGTCGTGTCGTGTGCAAGGCAAGCCCCACGCCACCCCACCTTACCGATTGTTGGTCTCCATCATGACGCCCGCAGAACGATGAGGGCAACGTCGTCGTTCGAGGGTTCGGGGCCGAAGTCGCGCACCGCGCGCTGGATGCGGGCGGCGACGGCCCCGGCGCTCAGCCCGGTGCAGCCGGCCAGCAGCCGCTCCAGCCCGTGGCCGTCGCCGAGCAGCCGGTTGCCCGAGCGCCGCTCGGTGACGCCGTCGGTCACGCACAGCAGGACCTCGCCGCGCCGCAGCTCGAGGGTGTCGGTGTGGAACTCCACGCCGTCGAACACGCCGAGCAGCGGCTGGGGCGTGGCGGCCTCGCGGACGCCGCCCTCCGGGTCGAGCACCAGCGGGGGCGGGTGCCCGGCGCTGGTCAGCCTGATCGTGACGCCGTCGCGGCGGCGGCGCGCCGCGATCTCGCCGTGCAGCAGGGTGAGCAGCCGGCCGCGCTCGCCCTCGCCGAGGATCAGCCGGTTGAGGCGGGCGAGCACGCCCGGCACCGACATGTCCTCGGCGGCCAGGATGCGCAGCGCGTGCCGGGCCAGGCCGGTGACGGCGGCGGCCTCCGGCCCGGTGCCGCACACGTCGCCGATCGCGAAGCGCCAGCGGGACGCGGACCGCGGGGCGCCGGGCCGGACGCCGGACTCGAAGACGTCGTAGAAGTCGCCGCCGACCTCGCTGCCCTCCCCCGCCGGCTCGTAGACGACCGCGACCTCCAGGCCGGGGATCTCCGGGATGCCGGGCGGGAGCAGGCTGCGCTGCAGCGCGCTGCTCATGGCGGTCTGGGCGGAGAACAGGCGGGCGTTGTCGACGGCGAGGGCGGCGCGGCGGCTGAGCTCCTCGGCCAGCTCGATGGCGCTGCGCTGGAACCGGTCGCCGGCGGGGCGGCCGATGACGATGCTGCCGATGCGGCGGCCCCGGGCGATCAGCGGGAACGCGTAGACCTGGTCGTCGGCGGTGTCGCCGGCGGCGGCGCGGGTCTCCTCCGGGGCGCCGGCGAGGCCGTTCCACGGGCCGGGGGCGTCCATCGGCGGGGCGGAGCGGGCCTGGTCGAGCAGGTCGCGCAGGCCGTCGGCGCGGGTCTCGTCGGCGTGCCAGACGTAGGCGAGCCGCGCCGGCTCGGCCTCGGTGACGGTGTAGACGGCGCACCAGGTGGCGAGGCGGGGCACGACGAGCTGGGCGACCAGCGCCATCGTCCGCTCCTGGTCGAGGGTGCCGGCGAGCAGGTCGCTGGCCTCGGCGACGAAGCTGAGCCAGCCGCGCCAGGACCGTTCCAGCTCCCCGACCCTGGCCTTCTCCAGGGACAGCGAGATCTCGTCGGCGAGGCGGCCGAGGCGGGCGCCGTCGGCCTCCTCGAACCGGCCGGGGGCCGAGGTCACGGCGACGAGCAGGCCCGTGAGGCGGCCCTGCGACTCCAGGGGCGCGGCGGCCAGCGAGCCCGCCCGCAGGGCGGCGGCGGCCGGATCGGAGGCGTCGGGGGCCACCCAGGGCGACCCGGCGCGGACGGCGGGGGCGAGGCCGCCCACCGTGAGGCCGCCGAGCGGCATCTCCGCGGCGGTGCCGCCGGACGCGCCCATGATCAGGCGGCCGTCGCGCTCGGTGAGCAGGACGGCGGCGCCGTCGGCGCCGAGGACCTCGCGGACGGCCGCGACGGCGTCGTCCATGGCCTCCACCGCGGCCGGGGAGCGCAGCAGCCGGTCGCCGGCGGCGGGCGTCTCGCCCATGCCGTCGGCGTCGAGGCGCTCGCCGCCGAGCCGGTCGTCGCGGGGCTGGGCGCCGGGGACGGCGCCCTCCGGCCCGCTCTCGGCGGCGGTGTCCAGGTCGGCGAAGCCGCGGGCGGCGCGCTCCGCGCGGGCGCGGCCGTGGGCCGGTTCCGCCTCGGCGGCCTCGTCGGCGGACGAGCCCGGCTGCGTCCCGTCCTCGTCGGCGCCGGGACGGGGAAGCCGGAACCACACGCCCTTGGTGCGGCGGTCGTAGGAGACGCCCCACGAGGCGGCCAGGCGGGCGATCGACGGCAGCCCGCGGCCGCTGGAGGCGGTGACGCCCGGCATCTCGATCCCGCGGGTGGGGTGGCGGTCGCGGACCTCGATCTCGATGTCGCCGCCCTCCAGGCGGCAGGACACCTCGAAGGACGTGCCCGCGTAGGCGACCGCGTTGGTGGCCAGCTCGCTGGTGGCGAGCACCGCGTCGTCGGCGGCCTCCTCCATGCCCCAGTCGGCGAGCACCTTCCGGACGAAGCGGCGCGCGTCCGCCACCGCCGCGGCGGCGGACGGGAAGGTCGCCGACGCCGTCTGCCGATCCAACTGCCGTCCCTCGTTCGAAGCCTGATTACCCGGGCCTGGCCATCGTGGCAGACCGTGCGGCCCCAGGGCCACGAGAGTGCCGAACCGGGGCCGCGCAATGCCTCTGACCTCGGTGTGCGCCCCTCCGCCACAACACGACAGACCGTAACACGAAGACTACGGGCCCCGATCCACGACCTATGCCGCGTGTCACCCGTGAGCGAGCGATTCGGGTCCCGGAACGGGCGGCAACGTAGAGTACAGATGCGGCCGGGAGGCGGTCCGGACAGACCGGCCCGCCGCGTCGGGCACCCCGGCGACCGCGGGCCAGGAGGATGAAGAACATGCCGCGTACAGCGTCCCGTGCCCGCCCCGCGGGCGGGTCTCGCGACACCACTCCGCGTTACAGCGACGCCGATCTGGCGCCGCTGCTGAAGGCGCTGACCGCCGTCCGGGACGGCCGGACGGGCGCCGAGCTGGACGTGCCCGGCGAGGGCGCCGTGGCGGAGGCCGCGGCGATCCTGGACGAGATCCGGCAGAACGGCCACGAGGTCGCGTCGGGGCTGGCCCGGGTGCGGCGCGAGATCGGCCGCGAGGGGCAGCTGCGCGGGCGGCTGACGCCGGGGACCCTGCGCGGGTCGTGGGCGTCGGCCGTGGAGGACTCGAACGCGATCATCGACAAGCTGACCGACCTGGCCACCGGGATGCACCGGGTGGTGGAGGCGGTGGCGGCCGGCGACCTGAGCCAGCGGGTGGAGCTGCGGGTGCGCGGCCGGCCCATGCGCGGCGAGCTGCTGCGGATGGCCAAGTCGGTGAACGGCATGGTCGAGCTGCTGGACCAGTTCACCTGGGAGGTCACGCAGTTCGCCCGGGAGGTCGGCACGGAGGGCCGGCTCGGCGGCCAGGCCCCGTCGCGCGGCATGACGGGCCGGTGGCGGGACGTGACGGCGTCGGTGAACGTGATGGCGGCGCGGCTGACGTCGCAGGTCCGCGACATCGCGGAGGTCACGACGGCGGTGGCGCAGGGCGACCTGACCCGCAAGGTCACGGTCGAGGCGACCGGTGAGCTTCAGGAGCTGAAGCTGACCGTGAACCAGATGGTGGACCAGCTGTCGGCGTTCGCCGACGAGGTCACCCGTGTGGCCCGCGAGGTCGGCACCGAGGGCCGCCTCGGCGGGCAGGCGAACGTGCGGGGCGTCAGCGGCGTCTGGAAGAACCTGACCGACAACGTCAACGCGATGGCGAACAACCTGACGTACCAGGTGCGCAACATCGCGCAGGTCACCACGGCCGTCGCCGAGGGCGACCTCGGCAAGAAGATCACCGTCGACGCGCAAGGCGAGATCCTCGAACTCAAGGACACCGTCAACACGATGGTCGACACCCTCTCGGCCTTCGCCGACGAGGTCACCCGCGTCGCCCGCGAAGTCGGCACCGAAGGACGCCTCGGCGGCCAGGCCAACGTGCCCGGCGCGGGCGGCGTGTGGCGCGACTTGACCAACAACGTCAACGGCATGGCGTCCAACCTGACCTACCAGGTCCGCAACATCGCGCAGGTCACCACCGCGGTCGCCGAGGGCGACCTCGGCAAGAAGATCACCGTCGACGCGCAAGGCGAGATCCTCGAACTCAAGGACACCGTCAACACGATGGTCGACACCCTCTCGGCCTTCGCCGACGAGGTCACCCGCGTCGCCCGCGAAGTCGGCACCGAAGGGCGCCTGGGCGGCCAGGCGAACGTGCAGGGCGTCAGCGGGGTCTGGAAGAACCTGACCGACAACGTCAACTCGATGGCGAACAACCTGACGGTGCAGGTCCGCGGGATCGCGCAGGTCACCACGGCGGTCGCGCAGGGCGACCTGACCCGCAAGATCGAGGTGGACGCGCAGGGCGAGATCCTGCAGCTCAAGGACACCCTGAACACGATGGTCGACACGCTGTCGGCGTTCGCGGACGAGGTCAGCCGCGTCGCCCGCGAGGTCGGCACGGAGGGCCGCCTCGGCGGCCAGGCGCACGTGCCCGGCGCGGGCGGCATGTGGAAGGACCTGACCGACAACGTCAACGGCATGGCGTCCAACCTGACCTACCAGGTCCGCAACATCGCGCAGGTCGCGACGGCGGTCGCGCACGGCGACCTGACCCGCCGCATCGACGTCGACGCGCAGGGCGAGATCCTGGAGCTGAAGACGACGCTGAACACGATGGTGGACACGCTGTCGTCGTTCGCGTCCGAGGTGACCCGCGTCGCCCGCGAGGTCGGCAGCGAGGGCCGGCTCGGCGGGCAGGCCGAGGTCGAGGGCGTCTCCGGCACCTGGAAGCGGCTGACCGAGAGCGTCAACGAGCTGGCCCGCAACCTCACCACGCAGGTCCGCGCGATCGGCGCGGTGGCCAGCGCGGTCGCCACCGGCGACCTGACCCGGACGATCACCGTGGAGGCGCGCGGCGAGGTCGCGGAGCTGTCCGACAACGTCAACCTGATGGTCGCCACCCTGCGCGAGACGACCCGCGCGAACGAGGAGCAGGACTGGCTGAAGACCAACCTGGCCCGGATCGGCGGGCTCATGCAGGGGCACCGGGACCTGATGCAGGTCGCCGAGCTGATCATGCGGGAGCTGACGCCGACGGCGAGCGCCCAGTACGGCGCGTTCTACCTGGCCGAGGGCGGCGAGGAGACCGAGCTGGTGCTGATCGCCGGGTACGGGACGCGGCGCAGCCGGATCGGGACCGTCCGGTTCGCGCTCGGCGAGGGGCTCGTCGGGCAGGCCGCGCAGGAGCGCCGGCCGCTGCTGATCAACGACGCGCCCGCCGACTACGTCCGGATCGGGTCGGGGCTGGGCGAGTCGTCGCCGGTGAACATCATCGTGCTGCCGATCGTGTTCGAGGACGAGGTGCTCGGCGCGATCGAGCTGGCCTCGTTCGGCCGGTTCACGGACGTCCACCTGGCGTTCTTCAGCCAGCTGATCGAGACGATCGGGGTGACGCTGAACGCGATCCGCGCCAACACCCGGACCGAGGCGCTGCTCGGCGAGTCGCAGCGGCTCGCGCAGGAGCTGCAGGAGCGCTCCGACGAGCTGCAGCGCCAGCAGGGCGAGCTGCGGCACTCCAACACCGAGCTGGAGGAGAAGGCGGCGCTGCTGGCCCAGCAGAACCGCGCGATCGAGATCCAGAACTTCCAGATCGAGCAGGCGCGGCGGACGCTGGAGGAGCGCGCCGAGCAGCTGGCGATCTCCTCGCGGTACAAGTCGGAGTTCCTGGCGAACATGTCGCACGAGCTGCGGACGCCGCTGAACAGCCTGCTGGTGCTGGCGAAGCTGCTGTCGGAGAACCAGGGCGGCAACCTCACCGACAAGCAGGTGGAGTTCGCGCGGACGATCCACGAGTCCGGCACCGACCTGCTGGAGCTGATCAACGACATCCTGGACCTGGCCAAGGTGGAGGCCGGGAAGATGGAGGCGCACCCGCAGCGGCTGTCGGTGCCGGCGCTGGTGGACTACGTGGACGCCACGTTCCGGCCGCTGTCGGTGGACAAGGGCCTGCACTTCGGGGTGGAGGTCGCGCCGGACGTCCCGCCGACGCTGAACACCGACGAGCAGCGGCTGCAGCAGGTGCTGCGGAACCTGCTGTCGAACGCGGTGAAGTTCACCGCGGAGGGCGAGGTCCGGCTGGTGATCGAGCGGGCCGGGGACATCGACTTCACGCTGCCTGCGCTGTGGAACACCCCGGACGTCATCGCGTTCCGGGTGATCGACACCGGCATCGGGGTGAGCGCCGACAAGCTGCAGGAGATCTTCGAGCCGTTCCAGCAGGCCGACGGGACGACCAGCCGCCGCTACGGCGGCACCGGGCTGGGCCTGTCGATCAGCCGGAACATCGCGCGGCTGCTGGGCGGGGAGATCCAGGCGGAGAGCCAGCCGGGCCGCGGCAGCGTGTTCACGCTGTACCTGCCGGCCCAGTACAGCGAGACCGAGGGGCGGCGGCGGTCCGCGGCGGCCGAGGAGGCGGACGGCCCGGCGGAGGCCGTGCCCGCGCTGCCGGCGGGCGCTTCCGCGGACGGCGGCGCCGCGCGCGCGGCGTCCGGCCGGGAGAACGGGCTGCCGGCCGACCAGCGGCCCCCGTCCGAGGGCCAGGGCCGGCCCGAGCCCGCGCTGAACGGGATGCTGGCGGAGCCGCCCGCGGACTTCGTCGACACGGTGCTGTCGGGCCGCAAGGTGCTGATCGTCGACGACGACGTCCGCAACGTGTTCGCGCTGACGTCCGTCCTGGAGGGCTACGGGATGGAGGTCCTGTACGCCGAGGACGGGCAGGCGGGGATCGACCTGCTGCACCGCAACCCGGACGTGGCGATCGTGCTGATGGACGTGATGATGCCCGGCCTGGACGGCTACGCGACGACGGCGGCGATCCGGCAGATGCCGCAGTTCGCCGAGCTGCCCATCATCGTGATCACCGCGAAGGTGATGAAGGGGGACCGCGAGAAGAGCCTCGAATCGGGCGCGTCGGACTACGTGCCGAAGCCCGTCGACGTGGATCATCTCCTTGACGTCATGAGGAACTGGCTGCAACCCTCCATCGTCCGCTGAGGAGAGGAGTCGCCTGGCAGGTAGGGTCGCCGTGGGCATGGGCGTGGCTTCGCGGCGGGAGGCCGGACCGGAATCGGAGAGACGACGCGTGGACGACAAGGCGAAGATCCTGCTCGTGGACGACCGCGAGGAGAACCTGATCGCGCTGGAGGCCATCCTCAGTTCGCTCGATCAGGACCTGGTCCGGGCGCGGTCCGGCGAGGAGGCGCTGAAGGCGCTGCTCACCGACGAGTACGCGGTCATCCTGCTGGACGTCGTCATGCCGGGGATGGACGGGTTCGAGACGGCGCGCGACATCAAGCGCCGCAAGAAGACCCGCGACCTGCCGATCATCTTCCTGACGGCGGTGAACAGCGATCCCGACTACGCGTTCCGCGGGTACGCGGCGGGCGCGGTCGACTTCATCTCCAAGCCGTTCGACCCGTGGGTGCTGCGCGCGAAGGTGTCGGTGTTCGTGGAGCTGCACACCAAGAACAAGCAGCTGCGCGACCAGACGGCGCTGCTGCGGGAGCAGGCCGCGCTGCTGCGCGAGCAGTCGACGCTGCTGAAGGCGCGGGACGCCGGGCGCTCCGATGACGCGGCGGAGGCCCCGCGGTCCGACGACCCGCAGGTCGCCGAGCATCTGGCGGCGGTGTCCGAACAGGCCGAGACCGTCGGGAAGCATCTGCCGCCGGCGCTGCGCGGCGAGTACGACGAGCTGGAGCGGCGCCTGACGGCGCTGCGCGAGGCGCTGCGGCCCGGCGGCTGAGCCGCCGCCCCGGCTCCGGGGTGATCGACTGGCCGTGTCCGGTCAGTGACGCTTTGCGCCCTGCCGCGCCGGGGATGGTCCCGCCGGGAGGTGGGCCGTGGACGTCGCGGGGCTGTTCCTCGCGGGCGCCGGGGCGGGCCTGCTGGCGGGCGGCACCACGTGCGCGGCGACGCAGTTCGGCCTGCTGACGGGCGCGGTGGGCGGTGCGGCGGGCGCCGGTTCCGGTCAGGCGGGGACGCGTCCGGTCCGGCAGGTGTCGGTGTTCCTGGCGGCGAAGCTGGCCTCGCATGCGGCGCTGGGCGCGCTGCTCGGGCTGGTGGGCGGCGCGGTGCAGCCGGGGCCTCGCGTCCGCGGGACCCTGCTGGCGGCGGCCGCCGCGGTGCTGGCGCTGTTCGCCCTCGATCTGCTGGGTTTCCGGCCGGTGCGCCGCCTGCTGAGACGGGACGGAGCGTCCTCGTCCGAGTCCGAGCCGGGCGACGGCGGGGAGGGCTGCCATCCGCCCCGAGCCGGACGGTCCGGGCGGCCCGTGCTGCTGGGCGCGGCGACGGTGCTGGTGCCGTGCGGGCTGACGCTGTCGGCGGAGCTGCTGGCCGTCACGTCGCGTTCCGCGGTCGGCGGCGCGGTGGTGATGGCCGCGTTCGTGCTCGGGACGGCGCCACTGTTCGGGCTCATCGGCGTCACCGTCGGGCGGACGATGGCGCTGCTGCGGGGGCGGCTGACCGCGCTGCTCGCCGTGGCGCTGCTCGCGGTGTCCGGCTGGACGCTGCTGTCGGGGCTGCGACTCGGCGGCTGGCTCCCGTCCGGCGGCGGGGCGACCGCCGCGGCCGACTCGGCCCGGTTCGTCCGGACGGACGCGTCCGGCACCCAGGTCGTGACGATCTGGGCGCTGAACCAGGGCTACCGGCCCGCGCTGCTCACTGCGCGGGCCCGTGTCCACACCGTCCTCGTCCTGCGGACTCGGCACACCTCAGGGCACATGCGGGTGTTCACCATCCCGAGCCGCGACAAGGACGTGTACCTGCCCGCGACGGGCGAGACCCGCGTCGACCTGGGCGCCCCGGGGCCGGGCCGGATGCCGTTCATGTGCGCGTCCGGCCACTTCCCCGGGGCCGTCACGTTCCGGTAGCCCCGCGCCGGGTCAGGAGGACGCGGCGAGCTTCGCGCGGGCGGCGGCGATGCGGGCGAGGGTCCGCTCCCGGCCGAGGATCTCCAGGGACTCGAACAGCGGCAGGCCCACGGTGCGGCCGGTGACGGCGACGCGGACGGGCGCCTGCGTCTTACCGAGCTTGAGACCGCGCTCGGTGCCGATGGCCTCCAGCCGGTCCTTCAGCTCGGCGGCGTTCCACGGCGCGTCCTGGTAGGCGGCCTCGGCGGCGGCGAGGATGTCCGCGGCGGGCTCCTTCATCGCCTTGTTCCAGGACTGCTCGTCCTCCGGCGGCTCGTCCAGGAACGCGAAGTCGATCATCTGGACGATCTCCGACAGCAGCGCGACGCGGGTCTGCGCGAGCGGCGCCAGCTCGGCGAACACCGCGACGTCCACGTCGAACGGCGCCTCCTGCAGGAACGGCAGGCACTCGGCGATGAACTTCTGCTCCGGCAGCGCCCGGATGTACTCGCCGTTGATCGCGCGCAGCTTCTTGACGTCGAAGAACGCCGGCGAGGAGTTGACGTCCTCGATGCGGAACTCGTCGACGATCACGTCCCACGGGACGATCTCGCGGTCGCCCGACGGCGCCCAGCCGAGCAGCATCAGGTAGTTGCGCATCGCCTCGGCGAGGTAGCCCTCGGCCCGGTAGTCCTCCAGCGCGACCTTGTCGCGGCGCTTGGACAGCTTCTGCCGCTTCTCGTTGACGATCACCGGGACGTGCGCCCAGACGGGCGGCTCGCCGCCGAGCGCCTCCCACAGCAGCTGCTGCTTGGGCGCGTTCGACAGGTGCTCCTCGCCGCGCACGACGTGGGTGATGCCCTGGCTCATGTCGTCGACGGCGTTGGCCAGCAGGAACGTGACCGACCCGTCGGCGCGGGCGATGACGAAGTCCTCCAGGACGGCGTTCTCGAAGACGGGCTTGCCGCGCAGCAGGTCGACGACGGTGGTCTGGCCCTCGTCGGGGGTGCGGAACCGCAGGGCGCGCCCGGGGCCGGCCTCCAGGCCGCGGTCGCGGCAGAACCCGTCGTAGCCCTTGTGCTGGTCGCCGGTGCGGGCGATCACGGCCTCGCGGGTGCAGTCGCAGTAGTAGGCGCGGCCCTGCTCCCGCAGCGTCCGGGCGGCCTCGACGTGCTTGTCGGCGTTGGCGGACTGGAAGTAGGGGCCCTCGTACTGCTCGCCGTCCATACCGAGCCAGGCCAGGGCGCGGATGATGCCCTCGGTCCACTCGGGGCTGTTGCGGGAGGCGTCGGTGTCCTCGATCCGCAGTACGAGCGTGCCGCCCGACTGGGCCGCCATCACCCAGTTGAACAGCGCGGAGCGGGCGCCGCCGACGTGGAACATGCCGGTCGGCGACGGCGCGAAACGTACCCGGATCGAAGAACTCGTTGACATGCCCTCAAGGGTAGAGCGCGCGGGCCCCCGCTCGCGCCCGGACACCGGCGCGGCGCGCCGCCCGCCCCGCGGCGCCGGACGCCCGTCAGGGCTTCCAGTACGGGTCGCGGCCGGCGAGCCCGAGGACGCGGTCGAGCAGCGGCGCGTCCTCCGGGACCGCGACCTCGGGGCCGAACGCGCCGTACTTGCGGCTGATCTCCGCGGTGGGGACGAGCTGCTCCCAGGCGGCCTCGACGACCTCGGGCGGGAAGGCGGGCTCGCGGCCGGTGGCGACGGCGAGGTCCCAGCCGTGCACGACGCACTCGCCGAAGACGATCCCGGCGATGAACGCCGCGGGCATGCCCTCCTTGTTGCCGGTGAGGCTGGTGTTGCCGTCCCAGGCGGCGGGTTCGCTCCAGGCGTCGGCGGTCCTGCGGGCCTGCTCCTCGAACCGCTCGGCCCAGTCGGGCTCGGCGGTGAAGTCGTGGTCCTCGCCCGGCCCGGTCACGGGCTCCCTGCGGGCGGCGGTCTCGCCCCGCGCGTTCCACAGGATCAGGTGGTTGACCAGCGCGCGCACGTCCCAGTCCGGGCACGGCGTCGGCGCGTCCAGGCGGTCCTGCGGCACCTCCAGGACGATCCGCGCCGCGGCGTCCGCGGCGGGCCGCATCTGCCTCCGGATGTCCATGACGACTCCTTCGCTCATCCGTTCGAACATGTCTCCACGCTAGGCCGGGCCGCCGCGGGGGGTCTTGAAGAAACGCGACACCGCTAGCCTGGCCTGATGGGCCGATCCCTACCCGGCGGGACGCGCGGAATCCTGCACGCGCGGACGGGCCTGGAGCGCTTCCAGGTCCGGCGGGTGGCCCCGGCGCCCGCCCTCTCGGCGTTCGTGGAGTCCTTCTGGGTGCTGCGCTGGGACCTGCGGGGGCGGCCGCCGCACCGGCAGCGGGTGCTGACCCGGCCGTCGGTGCACGTGACCTTCACCAGCTACCTGACGAGCGGCGCGACGCGGGCGCGGATCGTCGGGGTGGTGCGCGACGACTTCGTGGAGGAGATCGCGGACGAGGGCCGCGTGATCGGCGCGGCGTTCCGCCCGGGCGGGTTCCGGCCGTTCCTGGACGGCCCCGTGTCCGCGCTGACCGGCCGGTTCGCGGCCGTGGACGAGGTGTTCGGCGAGCCGGGCCTCGCCCTGGCCGCGGAGATCTTCGGTACGTCCGGCGACGCGGAGGCCGTCGCGCGGCTGGAGGCGTTCCTCACCGGCCTGCGGCCGGAGCCCGACCCGTCGGCCGAGCGGGCCGCCGCGATCGTCGGGCGGATCGCGGGACGTCCGGGCGTCGTCCGCGTCGCGGAGCTGGCCCGGGACGAGGGCGTGAGCCCGCGCAGCCTGCAGCGGCTGTTCCACGAGTACGTCGGGATCGGCCCGAAATGGGTGATCCGCAGGTTCCGGATGATGGAGGCGGCCGAGCGGGCCGCGGCGGGCACGCAGGTCGACTGGGCGGGGCTGGCCGCCGAGCTGGGCTACGCCGACCAGGCCCACTTCATCCGCGACTTCACCGCCGCCGTCGGCACCTCCCCCGCCCGGTACGCGCGCGAGGAGGGACTGGCAGGATCGGGACATGACGGACCCCCTCCCGGCCCCCGGCCCCCTCGATGACCTGACGGCCTTCCACCGGCTCGCCGCGGAGCGGCTGGCCGGGTTCGAGCACACCACCGTCCCGGACGCGCCGGGCCTGCGCCGCGCCGGGGTCGTGCTGTGCGCGGTCGAGGACGGCGGCGTCCCGTCGGTGATCCTGATCAAGCGGGCGTACCGGGGCCGCAACGCCGGGCAGTGGGGCCTGCCGGGCGGCCGGCTGGAGGACGGCGAGACCGCCGAGGAGGCCGCGCTGCGGGAGATGCACGAGGAGATCGGCCTGGCCGCGGGCCCGGGCGACGTGGTCGGCCGGCTGGACGACTTCCCCGCCGCGTCCGGTTTCGCGATCACGCCGATCGTGGTCGTGCTCGAGAATCCCGGGCCGCTCGCGCCGAACCCGGACGAGGTCCATTCCGTCCATTACACGAGCCTGCGCAAGCTGACCGACGACGACACCCCGAGGTGGGTGCCGCTCCCGGACGGCGGCAGCCTGCTGCAGATGTGGCTCGCGCCGGACTGGCGGGTGCACGCCCCGACCGGCGCCATGCTGTGGCAGTTCCGCGAGGTGGTGCTGCTCGGGCGCCAGGCCAGGGTCGCGGACTTCGCCCAGCCCGACTGGACCCGCAACTAGCGGGCCCGGCCGGGCCCGGGGGCTAGAACGTGCCGCCGTCGATGACGATGCGCTGCCCGGTCAGGTAGGACGCGCCGTCCGACACCAGGAACCGGACGACGTCGGCGACCTCCTCGGGAGTGCAGACGTGCCCGTAGGGGGACGCGGCGTCCACCTGCCGGATGTCGTCGACCCCCATCGTGGCGCGCACCAGCCGCCGCCCCATGTCGGTGTCCACGACGCCCGGCGCGACCACGTTGACGTGCATGCCGTTGGCGCGCTCCTCCTTCGACAGCACCTGTGCCAGTGCCTCCTGGGCCGCCTTGCCCATGGCGTAGGGCCCCGAGTTGGCGTGCATCAGGTCGGTGACCACGCTGGACACGAACACGATGTCGCTGCGTTCGGCGCGCCGCATCAACGGGATCAGCGCCTGGCTGAGGTGGTGCGGGCCGAAGGCGTGCACGCGCAGCACCCGCTCCAGCTCGGCGGGGTCGGTGTCGGCGACGCTGTTGCCGCGGCTGGCGATCCCGGCGCTGTGCACGAGGATGTCCAGCCCGCCGAGCTCCTCCTCGACCGCGGCGGCGAGCGCCCGGCAGGCGTCGAGGTCGTCGACGGACGCCTGGAAGGCGTGGCCGCGCGACCCGGCGGCCTCAATGTCGGCGACGGTCTTGCGGGCGGCCTCCTCGTCGCGCCGGTAGGCGATCGCGACGCGGGCGCCGCCGGCGGCGAGGGCCAGCGCGATGGCGCGGCCGATCCCCCGGCCGCCGCCGGTGACCAGGGCCGTACGGCCGGCGAGAGAACTCATGGGCACTCCTTCGTCAGGTCGCGGAACGCGGAGCACCATCCTGCCCCGCGCGGGTCCGCGCCCGTAAGCGGCCCCTGACAAGAGCCGGCCCGCCGGTCGTGCGCCGGCGATGTGGCGTCCGGCGGTTCGATCAGTCGGCCAGGGCGCGCAGCCATGCCGCGCCGCGCTCCAGATCGTCGTCGGTGAGGCCCAGCAGCGGGTCCACGGCGACGAGGAGGTGGTCGGCGACGCCCTCCTCGGCGGCGATGCACTCCGTCGCGTCGGGCTCGTCCTCGAACCACACGAACGGCCTCCGCTCGGCCCACGCCGCGACGTGCCGGGCCTTCCACGCGCCGAGGGTGCGCCCCTCCTCGATGCCCGGGAACCGCGGGATCGGGACGAACGGCAGCCGGGGCAGCCCGACCCGGGGCGAGATCCACTCGTTGGCGTTGTCGCACCAGTAGCTCGCCCAGGCCAGCTCGGCGCCGGCGGCCTCGGCCAGCTCGAGCAGCGCCGGCCCGTGCGCGGCGTTCAGCCAGAGGCGGAAGGTGACGCCGTTGGGCGAGCAGCGATGCCGGCGGTAGCCCCGGTGCGGCCTTTCGAACGGATTGAGAACCCCGTCTACGTCCAGCAGCACCAGCGGCGACCCCATACCCGAGAACCTACGGCATGGCGCACGGAAGTTACATCAAGGTCATTTTGGGCAGCGTTTTGACAGTTTCGGTTCCATGACCGAAACTGCACCGGGCCATCGAGGCGACACCCCGTGGAAAGGCGGTAACGAGGCGTGAGCGAGCAGGATTTGAGGACGGCACCGGCCGCGGCGTCGCACGTCGACGCGGGCGACGCCGGCTACCGCAAGTCCCTCAAGACCCGCCACGTCAACATGATCGCGATCGGCGGGGCGATCGGCACCGGGCTGTTCCTCGGCGCCGGCGGACGGCTGGCCAGCGCCGGACCGTCCCTGGCCATCGCCTACGCGGTCTGCGGGTTCTTCTCGTTCATGGTGGTGCGGGCGCTCGGCGAGCTGGTCCTGCACCGCCCGTCGTCGGGGTCCTTCGTCTCCTACTCGCGCGAGTTCATGGGCGAGAAGGGCGCGTTCGTCGCGGGCTGGATGCACTTCCTGAACTGGTCCACGACCGGCATCGTCGACATCACGGCGATCGCGCTCTACATCCACTACTGGAAGGCGTTCACGAGCGTCCCGCAATGGGTGCTCGCGCTGATCGCGCTCGCGGTCGTCGTCACCATCAACCTCATCTCGGTGCGCATCTTCGGCGAGCTGGAGTTCTGGTTCTCCATCGTCAAGGTGGGCGCTCTCGTCGCGTTCATGTGCATCGGCATCGTGCTGGTCGTCACCGGCCACAAGGTCGGTGCGCAGGACGCCGGACCGCTGACGATCTTCGACCACGGCGGCGTCTTCCCCAAGGGCGTGCTGCCGATGCTCGTGGTCGTGCAGGGCGTCGTGTTCGCCTACGCCTCCACGGAGCTGGTCGGCGTCGCCGCCGGGGAGACCGAGAATCCCGAGAAGGTCATGCCGAAGGCGATCAACTCGATCGTCTGGCGGATCCTGGTGTTCTACGTGGGGTCGGTGCTGCTGCTCACGATGCTTCTCCCGTGGAGCGCCTACAAGGACGGCGAGAGCCCCTTCGTCACCGTGCTGTCCAAGCTCGGCGTGCCCGCCGCCGGCGGCGTGATGAACCTCATCGTGCTCACCGCGGCGCTGTCCAGCCTGAACTCCGGGCTGTACTCCACCGGCCGGATCCTGCGCTCGCTCGGCGCCTCCGGGTCGGCGCCCCGGTTCACCATGGCGATGAGCCGGTCGCAGGTGCCCTACGGCGGCATCCTGATGACCACGGCGATCTGCGTGCTCGGCGTCGGGCTGAACGCGTGGGTCCCCAAGGACGCCTTCGAGATCGTGCTGAACTTCGCGGCGATCGGCATCCTCGGCACCTGGGCGATGATCATGATCTCGCACCTGCTGTTCGTGCGGCGGACCCGCACCGGCGCGCTGTCCCGGCCGTCCTACCGGCTGCCGGGCTCGCCGGTCACCGAGATCGTCACGCTGGCGTTCCTCGCCGCGGTCGTCGTGCTGATGTGGTTCGACTACGACGGCGAGGGCCACAAGACCGTGCTGGCCGTCCCGGTGATCATCGCCGCGCTGGTGGCCGGCTGGTTCTGCGCGCGGGGCCGCGTCGCGTCGATCGCGGCGGCCCGGACGGCGGACCCGGTCGAAGAATGACCGAGCCCTGACCCGCCGGGACCGGTTCGGCCCCGGCGGTGCGGGCACCGTGCAGGCATGTGCCGACTCTTCGGGATGACGACCGGCGGGCCGCGCGTGCACGCCACGTTCTGGCTGCTGGACGCCCCCGACAGCCTGTCCTCGCAGAGCCGCCGGATGCCCGACGGGACCGGGCTCGGCTGGTTCTCGCTCGGCGAGGAGCCGGTCCGCGACCGGGCGCCCATCGCGGCGTTCAAGGACGCCGACTTCAACGCCGAGGCCCGCGACGTCGTCTCCCACACGTTCATGTCGCACGTCCGGTATGCCTCGACGGGCAGGCCGGACGTGCACAACTCGCACCCGTTCGTCATGGACGACCGGCTGTTCGCGCACAACGGCATGGTCCGGGGCCTCGACGTGATCCGGTCCTGGCTCACCGACGTGGACCGCGCGCAGGTCCGCGGGCAGACCGACTCCGAGCTGGTCTTCGCCTACGTCACGGCGGAGATCCGGCGGAACGGCGACACCACCGCCGGGCTGATCGCCGCGGTCCGGCGGATCGCCGCCGAGGTGCCGGTGTTCGCGCTCAACGTGCTGCTCGCCGAGTCGGGGCGGCTGTGGGCGCTGCGCTACCCCGACACCCACGAGCTGTGGGTGCTGAAGCAGGAGCTCGGTGAGGAGGAGGCGGCCCGCCGCCTGGAGGCCGGCCGGGAACCCGGCCGGGTGCACGTGTCGGCGCACCGCGAGGCGGCGCCCGCACACGTCCTCGCCAGCGAGCGGATGGACGGCGCGCCCGGCTGGCGGCTGCTCGACCCCGGCGAGCTGCTCGTCGTGGACGGCGCGGTCGCGACCTCGCTGTTCCCGTTCGACCCGCCGGCCCACCCGGTGTCCCTCGACGATCTGTCGGTGACCGAGGCCACGTCGCAGACGTGATCTGCTTCACCCGCGGCCACGTAGGGTTGATCGGGTCGGACGAGCGCCCCCGAGGAGTCCCGGAGCAATGGAGCACGAACTCACGCTGATGGCGGTCCACGCCCACCCGGACGACGAGGTCCTCAGCACCGGCGGGCTGCTCGCGCGCTGCGCCGCCGAGGGGATCCGGACCGTGCTGGTCACCTGCACCAACGGCGAGCAGGGCGACGACTCCGGCGGTGTGAAGCCGGGCGAGCCGGGCCACGACGCGGAGGAGGTCGCGCAGCGGCGGCTGGCCGAGGTGCGCGAGTCCGCGGGGATCCTGGCGGTCGAGCACCTGGAGCTGCTCGGCTACCGCGACTCCGGCATGGAGGGCTGGTCCACCAACGAGGACCCGCGGGCGTTCGCGAACGTGCCGCTGGAGGAGTCCGCCGGGCGGCTGGCCGAGCTGATGGAGCGGTACCGGCCGCAGGTCGTCGTCACCTATGACGAGAACGGCGGCTACGGGCACCCCGACCACATCCAGGCGCACCGCATCGCCGTCGCGGCCACCGAGAAGACCGGCATCCCCGACAAGCTGTACTACACGGCGATCCCCCGGTCCGGCATCGCGCAGATGTTCGAGTTCGCGAAGTCGGCGGGCGTGGACCTGGGCTTCGAGCCGCCGGACGACTTCGGCGTCCCGGACGAGGTGATCACCAGCGTGGTGGACGTCGCGCCCTACGCGGCCCGCAAGGTGAAGGCGCTGGAGGCGCACGCGAGCCAGGGCGAGAACATCTTCTTCCTGCGGCTGCCCGAGGAGGTCCAGCACATGGCCTTCTCGAACGAGACGTTCATCCGGCACTTCAACCGCGTCGACGCCGCTCCCGACCACGAGGACGACCTGTTCGCGGGCCTGCGCTGACGCCCCGGCCGCGCTGACGCGGCCTGCCATGCTGACGCGGCCTGCGTTGGCGGCCCGGCGCCACCGGGGCTCAGGCGGGCGTTCCGCGCCTCGCCTGGGCCCGGTAGTGGTCGAGGACGTCCTGCCGCAGCAGGTGGCCGAAGCCCGCCCGCTCCAGCCGCAGCGCGAGGGCCGCCTCGGTGATGCCCAGCGCGGCGGCGGTCGCGTCCAGCCGCCACTCGTGGGCGGCCAGGCGCGTCAGCAGGTGCCCGCGCCGCACCTGCGAGTCCGAGAGCCGGTAGGTCTTCAGGTAGGCGATCCGGCCGTCCGCGCCGGTGACCGTCTCACCGATGTGGTTCTCCTTGCGGAGCCCGAACGACGGCAGGAACCGCGCCAGTTCGAAGCCGTGCAGATGCTGCACGGTCTGGCGGGAGCCGTCCTCGTCGAACAGGTCGCCGGCCATGACCTCGTCGTGGAAGGCGGCCCATTCCTCCCGGCGGCGGGCCGCGGCGGCGCGCAGGTCGTGGAGCGAGGTGATCCCGGCGCCGTCGATCCCCGCCGACAGGTCGCCGGCCGGGGCGCCGAGCAGCCCGTAGGTGTAGATCAGCTCGCCGAACAGGTCCTCGACCAGGGTCGCGTGCAGCGCTCGGTAGTCGTCGGGATGCGGCGTGACGAACGCGCCGGCCAGCGCGTCGGCCACGTAGACGAGCACGCCGCACTGGCCGGGATGGATCTCGAAGATCCGCAGCGCGTCCTCCAGGCCGTGGACCCGCAGGCCGAGGTAGCTCTCCTCGCAGCGCGGCGACAGTCCGCGCGTCACCGCCCGCCGCGACCACTCCTCCCAGAGGATCTCCGGGCCGCCGAAGTGCAGCGCGAGGTAGCCCTCGACGACCAGGTGCAGGGGCAGGAACCGGAGGCGGTCCTTCCCGGCCTTGCGCGCCATGCGCCGGGTGAACCGGACGGGCATGCGCGGGGACGCGACCGCGGTGTCGCGCTCCAGCAGGCGCGTCCCGTAGGAGGCGGCCGGCGTCTGGTCGCCGTCGTTCCAGGTCGCCACGAACGCGTGCGGGACGAACGACACATAAGCGGTCCCGTCGCCGACGTCGACGACCGACACCGGCTCCTCGTAGGCCTTCCGGTGCAGCCGCAGGTGCGGGACGGGCTCGTCCCGGACGAGCGGGACGAGCCGCACGGACCCCCACACCTGCGCGGGCCGGGTCTCCAGTCCTTCCAGCTCGAAGCTCATGCGCGCTCCCCCAGGAACCGGGCGGTGCGGTCGTCCAGGTGGGCGCGCAGGCCCGCCAGGCCGACCTGCCGCTCCGCGAAGCGGGCCAGCTCGACGAGCGTCGGCAGGTCCTCGGCGTCGCGGATGCCCGCGGTCGGCACGCCGGGCGACAGCCGGCGCACGTCGAAGTCGTCCGCGTCGTACACCGGGTTGAGATGGGCGATCAGGACGCGCTGCCCGGGCGCGAGCCGGTGCCCGGGGTCGAGGCGCGTCCGCCAGATCCGCAGGACGTCGGCGGCGAGACCGGGCGGCGCGTTGTCGAAGCCGTCGGAGACGATGACGAGCCGGTCGGGGCGCGTCTCCAGCGCGTCGATGATCCGCTCCCCCAACGGCGTCGGGCCGAAGGGGTAGACGAGCAGCTCGTCGGTGCGGCCCGACGTCCACAGCGGCGCGTACTCCTTGGCGAGCGCCTCCAGCAGGTAGTGGGCGGCGAGCGCGACGGCGAGCGGCCGGCGGCGCTTCTGCCCGGAGCCGATCGAGGAGTGGCTGTCGTCCAGCACCGCCGCGACGCGGCCCCAGGACCCGCGTGCGGCGCCGGCGACGCGGCGCCCGGCGGCGCGCAGCGCCCCGGTCAGCTCGGCGCGGCGGGCCGCGCGGTCGTCGAGCGGGAGCGCGAGCACGTAGGACGCGAGCCGGGTCAGCGGCATCGCGGTCAGGTCCGCCGCCACGGCCGCGGCACCGGCCTCCCGGGCGTTCTCCTGCAGCCGCAGCCGCTCCAGCCTGGTCATGCGGGGGGCGCGATGCGCTCCAGGAACACCTCGCGCGGGACGCGGTGCTTCGCCGCGAACCCCTCAGCGACGGTGTAGGGCAGCTCGTACAGCGCGCCCTTCTCGTAGTGCGCGCGCCGCCACTGATCGAGGATCGGCGTCTCGTAGGACTTCGCCGCGAGCGGGTCGAACAGGAAGCCGCGGAGCTCGCCGCCGGGCTGGACGTGCGCGTGCCGGACGGCGGTCTTGACGCCGTTGCGGTACTTCACGGCGTCGAACGCGGGGTCGGCGCGGGCCTCCAGCCAGCCGCGGATGATCGCGCGCGTGCGCCGGTTGTTGACCTTCAGCCGGCGCAGCTCGCGGAACAGCCGGTACACCCGCTGCCGCGGCATCAGCTCGAGCCGCCGCGCGATCAGCCGGCCCTCCAGGCGGCGCCGCTCCGCGTCCGCGTCGGCCGACCGCACCAGCAGGTTGCGGATGATGATCGCGGCGTTGTGGTCGTTGACGTCGAGCGCGAGCGCCGCGGCATAGACCTCGCGGTAGTTCTCCAGGGTGTAGTCGTGCAGGAACCCCAGGGAGAGGCGCTGGTCACCGGGGGCGTGGTGGAACTCCCGCTGGCCGGTGGAGGTGATCGCGGCGTTGACGAACATCAGCGCGTCCTCGCAGGCGATCAGGTCCGCGAACGTCTCGCTCATCGTGATCCAACGTCGGCCGGGGGCTGGGTCCAGGAACGGGGTGCCGGCCGGGGAAGGGGAGCGCGAGCTGCGAATCATCGCTTTACAGGGCGGGTTCCGGAAGTCGCACCGAAGTCCCGCGGCCGGCCCCCGCACCGTAGCACCGGGGCGCGGGGACGGTCGCGGCCATTTCCGGCGTCAGGGGCGGTAGGTGCCGAAGTACCACTCGTTGCCGTCCAGGTCGCGGGCGGCGTAGTCGCGCGAGCCGTAGTCGGTGTCGGCGAGCTCGCGAAAGATCTCGGCGCCGGCGGCCTTGGCGCGGGCGTGGTGCGCGTCGGGGTCGTCGACCGCCACGTACACGGCCGCCTTGACCTGCACGCCGGCGCCGAACATGAAGAGCCCGGTGTCGTACCCCATCTCGGCGTGGACGATCTTTCCGGAGTCGTCCCGGTACACGTTGTGCTGGACGAACCCGAACGCCTTCTCCAGCCACTCCATCGACTTGTCCGGGTCGGCGGTGGCGATCAGCGGGTAGAAGGTCCGCCGGATCTCGCTGGTCATGTCGTCCTCCTCGGTCGCCTGGTGACATGCCCAGTCTCCGCCGCGCCTCCCCCGCCGGTCTTGGACGAATGGGAGGCCGGGGGAGGTCAGGCGGCGGGCGGGGAGGTCAACGGCGGGCGGCGTCGCGCTCGTCGGCGAGGCGGCGCGTCTCCTCGGAGACGGGCGCGCCGAGGATCGCGGCGACGACGTCGATCAGGTAGCTGGTGAACAGCCGGTCGTCGGTGCGCGGCCCCGAGCGCGCGCGGCGGGCCAGCTCCGTCGCGGCGTAGAGGATCGCGGTGAACCGGCGGTGCAGCCGCGCCGCGTCCTCCTCCAGGACGGGTTCCACGAGGTCCCGCCACCGGCACAGGCTGTCGGTCTTCGGCGGCTGCGCCGCTCCCCCGCCCGCACCCGGCTCCGGTGGATCGTCGGGGACGGCGAGCGGGAGCAGCGGGCGCGGCCGGTTCACCACGTCCGCCCAGATCTGCAGGAACGCGCGGCCCGACGCGTCGCCGAGGCGGGCCGCCATGGGCCGGACGAGCGCGGCGGCGAGCGCGCGCCCGCCCGTCCCGCCGTCGGCCTCGTAGGCGTCGAGCAGGGCGTGCCGGCGCGCCTCGATCTCCGGGGCGTGCCGGGCGAAGATCGCGCGCACGATCCCCGCCCGGTCGCCGAAGTGGTACTGCACGGCCGTGGCATTGCGGGCGCCGGCGGCCTGCACGATCTCGCGCAGGCTGACGGCGTCGATCCCGCGCTCGGCGTAGAGCCGCTCGGCCGCGTCCAGCAGCCGCTCCCGCGTCTCGTTCATTCGTTACCTATAGCCTGTTCCAGGGCGTCGGCGAAGCGGGCGCGGGCCGCCTCGCGGCGGGTCGGCAGGTGGCCGGACGGCCACAGGCCCTCGACGGGCTCGACGTCGCGCAGCAGCTGCCGCGCCACGGTGATCTTGTGGACCTCGGTGGGGCCGTCGGCGATGGCCATCGCCTGCGCGCCCATCATCATGGCGGCGAACGGCATCTCGTTCGACACGCCGAGGGCGCCGTGCAGGTGCATCGCGCGCTGCGCCACGTCGTGGTACACCTTCGGCATCGCGGCCTTGACCGCGGCGATGTCCTTGCGGACCTTCTTGTAGTCCTTGTGCTTGTCGATCAGCCAGGCGGTGCGCAGGACCAGCAGCCGGAACTGCTCGATCTCGATCCAGCTGTCGGCGATCTTCTCCTGGGTCATCTGCATCTTCGCCAGCGGCCCGAACCGGGTCTGTCGCGAGACCGCGCGCTCGCACATCATGTCGAACGCCTTGCGGACCTGCGCGATCGTGCGCATGGCGTGGTGGATGCGGCCGCCGCCGAGGCGGGTCTGCGCGATGACGAACGCGCCGCCCTCGTCGCCGAGCAGGTTCTCGGCCGGGACGCGGACGTTCTCGTAGCGCAGGTAGCCGTGCGAGCCCTCGCGCTCGCCGCCGACGCCGACGTTGCGGACGGTGGTCAGCCCGGGCGTGCCGGCGGGGACGATGAACATCGACATGCCCTCGTAGGCGGACACGTCGGGGTTCGACACCGCCATGACGATCAGGAACTCGGCGTGCCGCGCGTTGGAGGAGAACCACTTCTCGCCGTTGATGACCCAGCCGTCGCCGTCGCGGACGGCGCGCGTGGTGAACAGGGTCGGGTCGGCGCCGCCGTGCGGCTCGGTCATCGAGTAGGACGAGGAGATCTCGCCGTCCAGCAGCGGCCGCAGGTAGCGCTCCTTCTGCTCGGGCGTGCCGAAATGGGCGATGATCTCGGCGTTGCCGGAGTCGGGCGCCTGGCAGCCGAACACCGACGGCGCCCACCGGGACCGTCCGAGGATCTCGTTCAGCAGCGCGAGCTTCACCTGCCCGTAGCCCTGGCCGCCGAGTTCGGGGCCGAGGTGGCACGCCCACAGGCCCTTCTCGCGGACCTGGTCCTGCAAAGGCCGCACCATCGTCTTGTAGCGGGGGTCGGACTTGTCGTAGGGGTCGCCCAGCACCAGGTCGAGGGGTTCGACCTCGTCGCGGACGAACGCGTCCGCCCAGTCGAGAAGTTCCTGGTAGGCGGGGTCGGTCTCGAAGTCCCAGGCCATGGCGAGCCTCCTGCGGTCGGTGCGCTCCGTCCCGTGAATAATCGAGCCATCTCAATGAATAATGCAAGTGCATGACTGTTACTCTCCGGTAGACCGCCGTACCCGAAGGGAACCGCCGTGCAGCCTGAGCAGATCGACCCCGCGCTCGTGGACTTCGCCGTCCTGGCCGCGTGGATGGACGGGCAGGGCCTGCCGGACGGCCCGTTCGAGAAGGTCGAGCCGCTCACCGGCGGGACGCAGAACACGCTGGTCCGCTTCCACCGCGGCGGCCGGGACTACGTGCTGCGCCGCGGCCCCGCGCACCTGCGCGCCCGGACCAACGACGTGCTGCGCCGCGAGGCGCGCGTGCTCGCGGCGCTCGACGGCACCGACGTGCCCGCGCCCCGCGTGATCGCCGCCTGCCCGGACGAGTCGGTCATGAACGGCGCCGTGTTCTACCTGATGACGCCGGTCGAGGGCTTCAACGCCTCGGTGGCCCTGCCGGACCGGCACGCCGGCGACGCGTCCGTCCGGCACGCGATGGGCCTGAACGCGGCGCGCGCGCTGTCCGCGCTCGGCGCGGTCGACCACGAGGCGGTCGGGCTGGCGGACTTCGGCAAGCCGGAGGGCTTCCTGGAGCGGCAGGTGAGCCGCTGGCTCTCCGAACTCGACTCCTACAGCGCGCTCGACGGCTACCCCGGACCGGACATCCCGGGCCTGGACGACGTGGCGCGCTGGCTGGAGGAGCGCCGTCCCACGACGTGGCGGCCGGGCATCCTGCACGGCGACTACCACCTGGCCAACCTGATGTACTCCTTCGACGGCCCCGAGGTCGCGGCGATCGTCGACTGGGAGATGTGCACGATCGGCGACCCGCTGCTCGACCTCGGCTGGCTGCTGGCGACCTGGCCGCAGCACGGCGACGAGAGCGCGCGGCTGGCCGGGCCGCTGGGCGCGGCCGGGGGCCTGCCGTCGACGGACGAACTGGTCGCCGCCTACGCCGAGCGCGCGGACGCGGTCGCCGGCCGCGACCTGTCGTCCATCACGTGGTACGCGGTGCTCGCCTGCTTCAAGCTCGGCATCGTCCTGGAGGGCACGCACGCGCGGGCGTTCGCGGGGAAGGCGCCGAAGGAGACCGGCGACATGCTGCACGCCATCACGCTCGGGCTGTTCCGCCGGGCGCAGGCGTTCATCGCCTCCTGACCCTCGCGGGTTCCGGGCGCACGGCCCCCTGAAAGCCACTTCCCGTAGTACTACGTCTTGTAGAACTACAGTGCGTCGTACTACGTTCGGTCGTACAGGTCACCGGCGACCGACCCCCACGGGAGTGGCGCATGTCCCTGACCGAACGGCGCACTTCGACGGCCGAACAAGCCCTGAACGCCCTCGACGACCGGCTCGGCACCACCGGGTTCGCCCGCCGCGCCGCCCGCAAGGCGTTCCCCGACCACTGGTCCTTCCTCATCGGCGAGATCGCCCTCTACTCCTTCCTCGTCCTGCTCGCCTCCGGCGTCTTCCTGACGTTCTTCTTCAAGCCGAGCATGGGCGAGGTCGTCTACCACGGCTCCTACACCCCGCTCCGCGGCGTCGAGATGAGCGAGGCATACGCCTCGACGCTGCACATCAGCATGGACGTGCGCGGCGGCCTGCTCGTGCGGCAGGTGCACCACTGGTCCGCGCTGATCTTCATCGCCGCGATCCTGGCGCACATGCTCCGGGTGTTCTTCACCGGCGCGTTCCGCAAGCCCCGCGAGCTGAACTGGCTGCTCGGCATCGTGCTGTTCACGCTGGCGATGGCCAACGGGTTCACCGGCTACTCGCTGCCCGACGACCTGCTGTCCGGCACCGGGCTGCGGCTGGTCCTCGGCGCCGCGCAGGCGATCCCGCTCGTCGGCAGCTACCTCGCGTTCTTCCTGCTCGGCGGCCAGTTCCCCGGCACCGACCTCATCCCGAGGCTCTACGTCGTGCACGTGCTGCTCGTGCCGGGCCTGATGGCGGCGCTGGTGCCGCTGCACGCGATCGTGCTGCCGTGGGTGCAGAAGCACACCGACTTCCGGCGCGGCCGCAGCACCGAGCGGACCGTCGAGGGCAAGCCGTTCTACCCGGTCTTCATGGCCAAGACCACGGCGTTCGTCCTGTTCACCGCCGGGGTGACCGTACTGCTGGCGGCCTTCCTGCAGATCAACCCGGTCTGGCAGTACGGCCCCTACTCCCCCACCGCGATCAGCGCGGGGTCGCAGCCCGACTGGTACCTGGCGTTCGGCGACGGCGCGCTGCGGCTGATGCCCGGCTGGGACGTCACCGTCGCCGGGCACACGCTGTCGTTCGGCATCCTCGTCCCGCTGCTGGTCATCACCGTGTTCTTCACGCTGCTCGCGCTGTACCCGTTCATCGAGCGGCGCGCGACGGGCGACACGGCGATCCACCATGTGCTCGACCGCCCGCGCGACGCCGCCACGCGGACGGGCCTGGGCGCGGCCGGGATCGTCTTCTACGGCGTGCTGTGGGCGGCGGCGGGCAACGACGTCATCGCCGACCGGTTCGAGGTGTCCCTGTTCGCGACCACCTGGTTCTTCCGCATCATGCTCCTGGTCGGGCCGGTGCTGGCGTTCGCGGTGACACGGCGGCTGTGCCTCGGCCTCCAGCGCCGCGACCGGCTGCTCCTTGAGCACGGCGTCGAGACGGGGATCATCGTCCGCGCCCCGTCCGGCGGGTTCAGCGAGCGGACCCGCCCGCTCGCCCCCGAGGCGGCGGAGCGGCTCCGGGCGAGGACGGCCGTACCGGGGCCGCGGGGCGGGCCGATCGCGCGGCTGTTCTCCGGCGGTGAGCTGGAGCGTTCCGAGGAGGCGGGAGAGGAGCGCCGCCCGGTCCCGCGGTGATGCGATGATCACGGGTGGGAGGTGCCGCGATGGAGATCCGCAGCGGCGGGTCGGACGACGTACCCGTGATCATGGCGATGCTGGACGGCGCCGTCGCCTGGCTGGCGAGCAACGGGCGGACGGGCCAGTGGGGCGCCGAGCCGTGGTCGCGCGACCCGCGCCGGGTCGAGCGCATCACCGGCATCGCCCGCGACGACGAGATCCTGGTGGCGGAGGTCGGCGGCCGCCCCGCCGGGGTCATGGCCGTCGCGCCGCGCCCGCCGTCCTACGTGGGCGCGGCCGACGAACCGGAGCTGTACATCACGCTGCTGGTCACCGACCGGGCGTTCGCCGGCCACGGCGTCGGCGCCGCGCTGATCGCCGAGGCGAAGAGGCTGGCGCGGGCGCGCGGCGCCGGGCTGCTGCGCGTCGACTGCTACGGCGGCGGCGACGGGCGGCTCGTCGGGTACTACCGGAGCCAGGGGTTCGCGACGGTCGCCGAGTTCGAGGTGGGCGGCTGGCCGGGGCAGGTGCTGGCCCAGCGCGTCGACGCCGCGGGCTGATCCCCGCCCGCCCCGCCCGCCCCGCCCGCCTTGCGGATCGCGGCGGGCGGGGCGCAGTCTGGAAGGGACCGGTGGGATCGGGGCAGTCGGTGACGCCCTTACGCCGCACGGACGGCGACCGAGCCGCTCGCCCCGTCCCACCGGTCTGCGCGAATGCGCGTGGCCTCAGGCGGACTGGCCGGTGAGCTCGCCCGCCGGGTCCTCCGGCGCGGCCAGCCGGTCGCCCGCGTCGGCGGTGTAGTCGCCGGCGCTCGTCTCGTCCCGGCCGGCCGGCACCTTCAGCGCCCGCACGACCAGCGTGACCACGACCGCGACGACCATGTTGAGCACGAACGCGGTCAGCGCGATGTAGCCGGTGTGGCCGACGAACGGGATGTCGGCGAGCGGCGAGCCGAAGTGGCTCTGCGTCGGCGACGCCTGGTCGTAGGCGGTGTACGTGCCGTACGCCATGCCCGCGGCCCAGCCGGCGAGCAGGCCCCAGCGGTCCAGCCACCGCGTGTACAGGCCGATGCCGATGGCGGGGAACGTCTGCACCACCCAGATGCCGCCGAGCAGCTGCAGGTTGATCGCCAGCGACTTGTCGAAGCCGAGCACGAACACCAGCGCGCCGAGCTTCACCAGCAGCGACACCAGCTGCGACACCCGGGTCTCCTCCTCCGGGGTCGCGTCCGGCCGGATGAAGGAGGTGTAGACGTTGCGGGTGAACAGGTTGGACGCGGCGATCGACATGATCGCGGCCGGCACCAGCGCGCCGACCCCGATCGCGGCGAACGCGACGCCGGCGAACCAGTCCGGGAACACCTGGTCGAACAGCTCCGGCACCGCCAGCTGCGGGTTGCCGGCGTGCTTGACGGCGGCGACGACGCCGGGGTGGGCGAGCGCCATGTAGCCGAGCAGCGCGAGCAGCCCGAGCAGCAGCGAGTACGCGGGCAGCAGCGCCGCGTTCCGCCGAATCACGTCGCGGCGCCCGGCCGCGAGCGCGCCGGTCACGCTGTGCGGGTAGATGAACAGCGCGAGCGACGAGCCGAGCGCCAGCGTCCCGTACGCCCAGTGCGTCATGTCGCTGGTGAACAGCGAGCCGGCGGGCTTGCCGGTCGCCGGGTTCGGCTTGGCGAGAGCGGCGGCGGACTTGTCGAAGATGCCGTCCCAGCCCCCGAGCTTGGTGGGGATGTAGACGATCGCGACGATGATCACGATGTAGATCAGCGCATCCTTGACGAACGAGATCAGCGCCGGCGCCCGCAGCCCCGAGGTGTAGGTGTAGGCGGCCAGCAGCGCGAACGCGATGAACAGCGGCAGGTCCTTCGCCCAGCCGGACCCGGACACGCCCATCACCGTCAGGACGGCCTGGATACCGACGAGCTGGAGCGCGATGTACGGCATCATCGCCAGGATCCCGGTGAGCGCGATGGCGAGCCCCAGCGACCGGGAGCCGTACCGGCCGCGGACGAAGTCGGCCGCGGTCACGTAGCCGTGCCGCTGCGCGACCGACCACAGCCGCGGGCCGATCAGGAACACGATCGGGTACGCGATCGCGCCGTAGGGCACCGACCAGAAGCCCATCGCGCCGCCCGCGAACACCGCCGACGGCACGGCGATGAACGTGTAGGCGCTGTAGAGGTCGCCGCCGAGCAGGAACCAGGTGATGAACGTGCCGAAGCTGCGGCCGCCGAGGCCCCATTCATCGAGGTGCATGATGGTCTGGCCGCGCCGCCAGCGCGCGGCCGCGAAGCCGACCACGGTCACCGCCGCGAAGAAGACGATGAAGATGGTCAGCTCGACGCCGTTGACGTCCTTCACTTCGCCGCACCCCGCTTCCGGGTCAGCAGGTGGGCGCCGCCGATGCACACGGCGGTGAGCACCACCCACAGGAGCTGCCACCAGTAGAAGAACGGGAAGCCCGCCACGTGCGGGCCGTCCTTGGCGTACGTCGGCACGGCCAGGTAGACGGCGAACGGGGCCACCAGCAGGACGCCGGCCACGACCTTCCGCGCCGGGGACGGGCCGGGAGGGGGCTGCTGGGCTGGAGACGCGGGGGCGGGGGACGTTTCACTCACGGACTGACCTCCGGGGCCGGGGGAACGAGCGGCCAGGGCGAATCTCGCCCCCGGCAATATTGCGATCTTCGAACCGCCGGCACCAGCCCCGGGGCCATTTGTTGACCAAGTCGAGCCCTCTGCCGTTTTCCTGCCAGCGGACCGGTCCGCGGGCACGGCATGCTCGGCTCATGGACGAAGCCCCCAAGGACCGGACGAACACCGGCCCGGCCCGCCGCGCGTTCCGGTTCGGCGTGGTCGGCGAGTCGATCTGCTCCGGTGCGCAGCTGCTCGCGACGGCGCGGCGTGCCGAGGACCTCGGGTACTCCGCGCTGGTCCTGCGCGACCACTTCGTGGCCGAGCCGTTCGGCGACCAGCTGGCCCCGATGGTCGCGCTGGCGTCGGCCGCCGCCGCGACGAGCACGCTGCGGGTCGGCACGATGGTGCTCTCCAACGACTACCGGCACCCGGTGATGCTCGCCAAGGAGGCCGCGACGCTCGACCATCTGTCGGGCGGCCGTTTCGAGCTGGGCCTCGGCGCGGGCTGGCTCCGCGAGGAGTACGAGGCGGCCGGGATGCCCTTCGACGCCGCGGGCGCGCGGGTGGGCCGCCTGGAGGAGTCGCTGCGGATCCTGCGGAGCCTGCTGTCCGGCGACAGGACGACCTTCGCCGGCGAGCACTACCGGATCGACGGCCTGGAGGTGTTCCCGCGTCCGGAGCACCGGCCGCCCCTCGTGGTCGGCGCGGGCAGCCGGCGGATGCTCGGCATCGCCGGGCGGCTCGCCGACACCGTCGGGATCCTGCCCCGCGCCCTCCCCGACGGGACGATCTCCGAGGAGATCACCGAGCGCCTCCCGGAGACCGTCGAGCGCAAGGTCGGCTGGGTCCGGGAGGCCGCGGCGGGCCGCGACGTCGAGCTGAGCATGGTGGTCACGCCCACGTTCGGCCCCGATCCGCGCCGCGCCGCCGCGAAGGTCGCGGTCATGCGCGGCTGGGGCACCGCGTCCACCGGCCTGGTGCTGGAGATGCCGTCGCAGTTCGTCGGGCCGCCCGAGCACATCGCCGAGCAGATGCTCGCCCGCCGCGATCGCTACGGCTTCACCTACTACCAGGTGCCCGACACGGCGATGGACGCGTTCGCGCCCGTCATCGCGCACCTCGCCTGACCGCGCGTCAGCGCAAAGGGGCGACGCGCGTCAGCGCGCGGGCCCGGCGAAGCCCGCGTTCATGGCGAGGCTGAGCGCGGGCTCGGTGAGCCGCCTCCCGGCCAGCGACCCGACGACGCGTCCGTGCTGGAACACGACGACCCGGTGGCACAGCTCGACCAGCTCAGCGAGGTCCGACGACGCGATCAGCACGACCTTCCCCTCGGCGGCCAGCCCGCGGACGATGCCGTGCAGCTCGGCGCGGGCGCCGACGTCGACGCCGCGCGTCGGGTCGTCCAGCGCCAGGACGGACGGGGCGGCGTCCAGCCACTTGGCGAAGACGACCTTCTGCTGGTTGCCGCCGGACAGGTCGCCCGCGCCGGCGCGCACGTCGCCGCGGACGCGCAGCCGCTCCAGGTGGCCGCGCGACCGGTCGACGAGCCGGGAGCGGCGCGGCAGGAACCCGCCGCGCCCCTGCCCGAGCCAGCTCACCGCCGTGACGTTCTCCCACAGCGCCTTGTCGAGCATCAGGCCGCGGCCCTTGCGGTCGCCGGAGACGAAGGCGACGCCCGAGGTGACGGCGTGCCGCGCCGACCGGGGCGCCCGCCCGCCCGGCAGCCGCACGGACCCCGACGACGGCCGGGCGCGGCCGCACACGGCGTCGAGGACGGCGAGGTGGCCGGCGCCCTGGAGCCCGGCCAGCCCGACGATCTCCCCGCCCGCCGCCGTCAGCGAGACGTCCCGCAGCCGGCCGGGGACCGTGACGCCGGTGAGGGAGACCGCCGCCCCGGCGGGGCGGCGGCGGGCTCCGTCCCGGACCGTCCGCCGGGCGCGGCGGCCGGTCCGGCGCCGTGGGCGGCGGGCTGGCCGAGCATCGCGGTGACCAGGGAGTCCAGGCTGACGTCCGCGGCCCCGGCGCCGGGCAGCACGACCCGTCCGTCGCGCAGCACGGTCACCCGGGTCGCGATCCGCATGACCTCCTCCAGGAAGTGGGAGATGTACAGCACGGCGAGGCCGCGCTCGGCGAGGCGCCAGGTGACGCCGGCGAGCCGCGCGGCGGCCTCGCGGGGCAGCGCGGAGGTCGGCTCGTCCAGGATGAGCACGCGGGGCTCCAGCAGCAGCGCCCGGCAGATCTCCAGCAGCTGCCGGTCGGCGAGCGGCAGCTCACCGGCCCGGGCGTGCAGCGGCGGGTCGATGCCCAGTTCTTCCAGGACGGGCGCGGCGAGCCGGCGCATCTCGCGGGTGCTGACCAGCCCGCGGCGCCGGGGCGCCCCGTAGGGGAAGAGGTTCTCCAGCACGGTCAGGTCGTCGTAGGTCATCAGCTCCTGCGAGACGATCGCGACGCCCTGCGCGGCGGCCTGCCGGGCGCCGGCGAACCGGACGGGCTCGCCGTCCAGCTCGATGGCGCCGCCCTCGGGCCGCACCACCCCGGAGATGATCTTCACGAGGGTGGACTTGCCCGCGCCGTTCTCGCCGACGAGCGCGTGTACCTCCCCCGCGTCCAGGGTGATGCCGACCCCGTCCAGCGCGGTGACGCCGCCGTAGTGCTTGACCAGGCCGGAGGCGACCAGCATGTCAGCGGGCCTCCTTGAGCGGCCGGATGCTCGCGTTCGGGTCCGCCAGCAGCTTGTCGAGCTGCGGCTTGTACCAGGCGTAGGCGTTCTGCACCGACTGCTGCCGCTTGAGGATCTCGTCGATGTTGCCGGAGTCCATCACCAGGCCGGGCGTCTTGAACCAGCCCGACGGCAGCTTGCCCTTGCCGTCGCGGACCGCCTTGATGAGCAGAGCGGTCGCGATGTAGCCCTTGAGGTAGTGCTCGGGGTCGATGCCAGCGAAGTTGGTGCCGCGCTTGATGGCGTCCAGCGTCTTCGGATCGACGTCGAACCCCGCGGTCAGGTACTTGCCGTGCCGCTGCTCCTTGAGCCGGGCGAGGTTGTAGCTGTCGGCGTCGCCGACGCCGAGGAACGCGAGCGCGTCGGGGTGCGCGTTGACCTGCGCCTGCCAGGCACCGTAGCTCTGCGCCGGGTCGCTGTAGGTCTGGAACGGGCCGAGGACGCGGATGCCCGGCGCCTGCTGCGCGAGCGTGTCCTTGATTCCTTTCGCGCGGCTGTCGAGGACGGGCGTCCCCGGGTTCGGGACGCCGATGACGATCGTGCCCTTGGCGTCCTTGCCGAGCTTCTTCACCGTCGCCTGAGCGAGCAGCGCGCCGAGCTCGTAGTTGTCGTTGCCGACGTAGAAGCCGACCTTGCTGCCGTCGGTGGGCGCGGTGTCCAGCGCGACGATCGGGATGCCCTTCTCGACGGCCTGCGCCGCCGGCCGGGTGAAGATCGGCGGGTCGAGGTTCTCCAGCACGATCCCGTCCGGGTGGGTGACGGTGAGGTTCTGGAAGAGCTGCTGCTCGGCGGGCCCGTCGGTGTTCGGCGGGCCGACGACCTTGAAGTCGACGTTCCCGGCCCGCTTGGACGCCTCGGTCGCGCCCTCGTACATCTCGCGGGCGAAGTTGAGGCTGTAGTTGGCGACGGCGATGCCCATCTTCAGCCGGCCGCTCTTGCCGCCCGACCCGCCGTCCCCGCAGGACGCGGTGGTCAGGGCGGCGCCGAGCAGCAGCGCCGCGGCGGCGGCGAGCGGCCCGCGGGGACGCGGGATCATGGGTTCCTCCCAGGTGAGCGCAGGTCGCGGACCGCGCGCAGGTCACGGACGTCGCGGACGCGGCGCAGCAGCGGCGCGGCGCCGACGGCGACGAGGATGACGCCCCCGGTCGCGAACGTCGTCCAGTTGATGGGGACCTCGAAGAACACCAGCGCCGCGGTGACGGCGCCGAGGATGAGGGTGCCCGCCGCGGCGCCGAGGACGGAGCCGGTGCCGCCCTTCAGCGGGGTGCCGCCGATGATGGCCGCGGCGATGGCGGTGAGCTCGTAGCCCTGCCCGATCGTGGGGTCGCCGGCGATGAAGAACGCGAGCGCGAGCACCGCGGCGAGGCCCGCCATCAGCCCGGACAGCGCCAGCGCCGCGATCCGGGTGCGGGCGACGGGCAGCCCGCCGAACTCGGCGGCCTCCGGGTTGGAGCCGATCGCCCGGACCCGCGCGCCGAACCTCGTCCGGGTGAACAGCACGGTGAGCACCACGACGGCGAGCACGAACACCCACACGGCGTCCGGCACGCCGAGCAGCTCCCCGCCGCCGAGGACGCGGAACAGCGCGTCGCCCTGCGGCAGGTCGGTGATCTGCTTGCCCTCGGCGAGCGCGAGGCCGACGCCGCGCAGCAGCATCGCGGTGGCGAGCGTGACGATGAACGACGGCAGCCGCAGGTACGTCGTCACCGCCCCGTTGAGCGCCCCGACCAGCGCCGACAGCGCCAGCACGGCCAGCGCCGCGAGCCAGGTGTTCCAGCCGTCGCGGATCAGCAGCGCGCCGACGACGACGCCCATCGCGTACATCCCGCCGACCGACAGGTCCACCTCCCGCATCGCGAGGGCGAACACCATGCCGAGCGCCATCAGCCCGACGTAGACGGAGTTGTGCGCGGTCGTGAGCAGGTTGCCGGTGCGCAGGAAGTCCGGCTGGAACAGCCCGACGCCGAGCACCAGCAGGATCAGCACGCCGACGACGCCGGCCTCGTCGGGGACCGGGCGGCGCGTCCGGCGGCGGGGCGCGGCGCCGCCGTCGCCGTTCGCCGGCGGCGCGGCGGCCGAGGGCTTCGGAACTGACATGCGGCGAGCATGTGACCGGCCGCTTCCGACGACAAGGACGCCGTTTCAATGAGTGAAAACGGCGCCTTGTCGGCGCCGCCGCGGTGGCGCACGCTGCCGTCCATGACGATGACGCCGTCCCTGAACGGAACGCAGCGGGTCGCCCTCGTCACCGGAGCCGCGGGCGGCCTCGGCCGGGAGTTCGCGATCGCGCTCGCCGCGCGCGGTCACCGGGTCGCGGGGCTGGACCTGGCCGACATGTCGGGCACCGCGGAGCGCATCCCGGGCGACCGGTTCCTTCCGGTCCGCGCGGACGTGACCGATCCGGACGAGGTCGGGGCGGCGGTGGAGGAGGCCGCCGCCCGGTTCGGCGCCCTGCACATCGTGGTGAACAACGCCGGGATCTACCCGCCGATCCCGTTCGAGAAGACGACGCTGGAGGACTGGCGCCGGATCATGCGGGTGAACCTGGACGGCCCGTTCCTGGTGTCGCGCGCCGCGCTCCCCCACCTGCGTTCGGCCGGGTGGGGGCGGATCGTCAACATCGTCTCGGCGGTGGTGTTCCTCGGACCGCCCGACCTGGTCGCCTACACGACCTCCAAGGCGGGACTGGTCGGCTTCACGCGCGCGCTGGCGAGCGCCGTCGGTTCTGACGGGATCACCGTGAACGCGATCGCGCCCGGCCTCACCCGCACCGCGACCGCCGCCCGGACGACGGGCGCGGACGGCGGCTTCGACCGGGTCCGGGCGCTGCAGGTGGTCCCGGCGACCGAGGAGCCGCGCGACCTGCTGTCGACGCTGCTGTACGTGGTCGACGAGGGCAGCGGGTTCCTCACCGGGCAGACGATCAACGTCGACGGCGGCTCCGCCAAGCACTGACATCCGGAAGGCAGGACATGAGGCCGATCGAGGCGCTGCTGGAGATCGCCCGGGACGAGGGCGTCACGCGGATCTTCGGCAACCCCGGCACGACCGAGTTGCCGCTGATGGACGCGCTCGTGGAGGCGCCGGACCTGCGGTACGTGCTGGGCCTGCAGGAGGCGTCGGTGGTGGCGATGGCGGACGGGTACGCGCGGGCGTCGCGCCGCACGTCGATGGTCAGCCTGCACGTCGCGGCGGGCGTCGCGAACGGGCTGATCGGGATGCTGAACGCGCTGCGGTCGCGGACCCCGATGGTGGTCGTCGCGGGGCAGCAGGACCGCCGGCACCTCGTCCAGGACCCGATGCTGTCGGGCGACCTGGTCGGGCTGGCGTCGGCGGCCACGAAGCAGGCGGTCGAGGTGCAGCACGCCCGCGACCTGCCGGTCCTCTTGAGGCGCGCGTTCGCGCTGGCGGCGCGGCCGCCGGCGGGCCCGGTGCTGGTGTCGGTCCCTATGGACCTGGTGGAGGAGGACTGCGACGTCGCGGTCCCCGCCCGCTCCCCCGTGACCGGCCCCGGACCGGCGGACGTCGCGGACGCCGCGGCGCTCCTCGCGGCGGCGGAGCGTCCGGTCGTGATCGCCGGTGACGGCGTGGGCCGGGCGGGCGCCGTCGCGGAGCTGGTCGCGGTCGCCGAGCGGCTCGGCGCGGTGGTGCATCACCAGCCGATGAACGACGGCGTCGACTTCCCCACCGGCCATCCGCTGTACGCGGGGATGCTGCCGCCGCGCAACGCGGTGATCCGCGAGACGCTCGCCGCGCACGACGCGGCGCTCATCGCGGGGTGCCACGCGTTCATGCCCCACCACTACACGCCCGGGCCGGCGGTCCCGGACGGGCTCGCGATCGTGCAGATCGACGAGGACCCGGCGGAGATCGGCCGCAACTTCGCCGTCCGGCACGGCCTGACCGGCGACCTCACCGGGACGCTGGGCGCGCTCGCCGCCGCGCTCGACGGGCGCGTGCCGTCCGCGAAGGAGCGGATCGAACGGCTCGGCGCCGCGCACGCCCGTGCCCGCGCGGAGACCGAGGAGCGGGCCCGCGCCGCCTACGGCCCCGCGCCGATGGACCCGGGCGCCGCCGCGCACGCCGTCGCCGCCGGGCTGCCCGGCGACGCGATCGTGGTCGAGGAGGCGATCACGGCCGGGTTGAAGCTGCGCGCGGTGCTGCGCCAGGACCGGCCCGGCTCGTACGTGCACACGGTCGGCGGCGGGCTCGGCTGGGGCATCGGCGCCGCGGTCGGCACCCGGATGGCCGTCGGCGACCGTCCGGTGGTCGCGGTCCTCGGCGACGGGTGCGCGATGTTCGGCGTGCAGGGACTGTGGAGCGCCGCACGCTACCGGGTGCCGGTCGCGTTCGTCGTCATGAACAACGGCGAGTACCGCACCCTCAAGGAGACCCTCGACGAGGGCGGCGGCGCGTCCGCCGAGCACCGCCGCTACGTCGGCATGGACCTGGCCCCTCCGGCGCTGGACTGGCAGGCCGCGGCGCGGCTGTTCGGCATCGCCTCGGTGCGCGCCGCATCGGCCGCCGAACTCGCGGACGCGGTCGCGTCGGCGAAGGACCTGGAGGCGCCGCTGCTGATCGAGGCCCCGGTCGCCGGGCACGCCCCCTCGTCCGGCGACCGGCCTCCGGGCGCCCGGTGAGCGGCGGGCCGCGCCCCCTTGCCGGGACGCGCGATCACGGTGACGATCGGGGCATGGACACGCGCGCCCGTGGAGCCGAGCCGGAGCCGGAACCGCCGCGGTCGGTGCTGGCGCGCGGGCTCAGCCTGCTGGACGCCTTCGGCTCCGCCGACACCGAGCTGACGCTGACCGAGCTCGCCGCCCGGACCGGGCTGCCCAAGCCGACCGCGCACCGGCTGCTGGCGGAGCTGGTGCGGTGGGGCGGCGTCGAGCGGACCGCGGCCGGCTACCGGCTCAGCATGCGGCTGTTCGTCCTCGGGCACCGGGCGCCGAGCCCGCGCGGGTTCCGCGAGGCGGCGCTCCCCCACATGGAGGACCTGTACGAGGCGACGCACGAGAACATCCACCTCGCCGTCCTGGACGGCGTCGACACGCTGTTCCTGGAGAAGGTGAGCGGCCGCCGGTCGATGCCGATCATCTCCCGCGTCGGCGGCCGGCTGCCCGCGTACTGCACCGCGACCGGCAAGCTGTTCCTCGCGCTCGGGCCGCAGGAGCGGCTGGACCGGGTGCTGGACGCCGGCCTCGTCCGGCACACCCCGCACACGATCGTGATGCCGGGGCTGCTGCGCCGCGAGCTCGCCCGCACCGCCGACCGCGGCTACGCGGTGAACCGGGAGGAGTCGGAGGCGGGGGTGTCCGCCGTCGCCGCGCCCATCCTCGACCGCCGCCGCCGGGTGATCGCCGCCCTGTCCATCACCGGCAACGTGTGCCGGCTGGACCTGGACCGCCTCGCCCCCGCCGTGCGGACCGCCGCGCTGTCGCTGTCCCGGGAGCTCGCCCGCGACGGCGCGCCACCGCTGCCGCCGCGGTTAAGAACCTCCTGAGCGGCGTCTAAGCGTCCTCTCACCCTCCGCTCAGAATCGGTGGCCCACAGTGGTGGCCGGACCTACCGAGGGAGTGCGGATGACGGAGGCGGGCGCGGGCGCGCCGCGGATCCTGGTGGCCGACGACGACCCGGCGGTGCGGTCGGCGCTGGAGCGGGTGCTGCGCTTCAACGGCTACGAGGTCGAGCTCGCGGCGGACGGTCTGGAGACGCTCGAGGCGATCGACCGGGCCGCTCCGGACGCCGTCGTGCTCGACTGGATGATGCCGAACCTGGACGGCATCGGCACCTGCCGGATGCTGCGCGGACGCGGCGACGACCTGCCGGTGCTGCTGCTGACCGCGCGGGACGAGCTGGACGACCGGATCGCCGGGCTCGACGCGGGCGCCGACGACTACATCGCCAAGCCGTTCGAGCTGGAGGAGCTGACGGCGCGGCTGCGGGCGCTGCTGCGCCGCTCGCGCGGGTTCGGCGCGGAGCCCGGCGGCGACGAGGTGCTGCGGTTCGCGGACCTGGTGCTGAACGTCGACACCCGGGAGGTGCGCCGCGGCGGGCGGCCGCTGCACCTGACCCGCACCGAGTTCGACCTGCTGGAGCTGCTGATGCGGCGGCCGCGGCGGGTGCTGGAGCGGGCCCGGATCCACGAGGAGGTGTGGGGGTTCGACTTCGGCCGGTCGTCGAACTCGCTGCACGTCTACATCGGCTACCTGCGCCGCAAGACCGAGGAGCACGGCGGGCCGCGGCTGATCCACACGGTGCGGGGCGTCGGGTACGCGCTGCGGGAGGGCCCGGTATGAGGGTCCGGTGGCGGCGGCGGTGGCACGGGCCGTCGCTGCGGGCGCGGGTCGCGCTGCTCGCCGCCGGGACGGTCATCGCCGCGATCGTGGCGACGTCGTGGGTGTCGTTCACCATGTTCACCGGGCGGCTGCACAACGAGATCGACCAGACCCTCATCGGGCAGGCGCAGACGCTCGCCGACAACGTCAACGGCCGGCCCGGCGACCGGCACGACGGCGACCTGCTGGCGGCGCTGGACATGAGCGCCGCGACGGTCCGCGACGGCCGGGCGGTCTCCCCGCCGGGCACCCGGACGCCGCCTCCCGTCGACCAGGCCGCCGTGCGCCGCGTCTCGGCGCCCGGCGGTCCGCCGTTCGTACTGGCGGACGGCGAGTCGGGCGGCGTGCACATGCGGGTCATCACGGTGCGGGCGCAGGACGGGACGGTGATCGTGCTGGGCCGCTCGCTGACGATGGTCGACGAGACCGTCACCGGCTTCCAGTACATCACGATCATGGTCGGGGCCGGCGCGGCGGTGCTGGCGGCCGGCGCGGGCATCGCGGTGGCGGGCGCCGGCCTGCAGCCGGTGCGGCGGCTGACCCGCGCGGTCACGGCGATCGCCCGCACCCAGGACCTGAACACCGAGCCGATCCGGGTGTCGGGCGACGACGAGATCAGCCGGCTGGCGGGGAGCTTCAACGCGATGCTCGCCGCGCTGAACCGGTCGCGGGAGCGGCAGCGGCGGCTCGTCGCCGACGCCGGGCACGAGCTGCGCACCCCGCTGACCAGCCTGCGCACCAACATCGACCTGCTGATCCAGTCGCGCGCCCACCCCGAGCGGACGCTCCCGCACGGCAACATGGACGCTCTCCTCGGCGACGTGAAGGCGCAGCTACGGGAGCTGACGAACCTCGTCGGGGACCTGGTCGAGCTGGCCCGCGACGACGAGCAGGGCGCGGTGCGCACCGAGGTCCGGCTGGACCGGGTCGTCCCGCAGGCGGTCGAACGGGTCCGGCTGCGCGCGCCGGCGGCGACGTTCGAGACGCGGCTGGAGCCGTGGCTGGTGCGCGGCTCGGAGCCGGCGCTCGTCCGCGCGGTCACGAACCTGCTGGACAACGCGGTGAAGTTCAGCCCGCCGGACGGCACCGTCCGGATCGACCTGCGGGACGGTGAGCTGCTGGTCGCCGACGAGGGTCCGGGCATCCCCGAGTCGACGCTCCCCTACGTCTTCGAGCGCTTCTACCGCGCGCCCGAAGCCCGCGCGCTGCCGGGCTCCGGGCTGGGGCTGGCGATCGTCCGGCACACCGCCGAGCAGCACGGCGGCACGGTGTCGGCGTGCAACCGGCCCGAGGGCGGCGCGCTCATGCGCCTGCGCCTTCCTGGAACACCGCGGGCGTCCGCGAGCCCGCCGGGCCGAGCATGACGATCCGGTCCGCCTCCGGCGCCAGATGCAGGTCGTGGGTGATGAGGATGGTCGTCCGTCCGGCCATCAGCCGCCGCAGCGGGCCGAGGACGTTGCGGGCCGTCCGCGCGTCCAGGCCGGTGGTGGGCTCGTCGAGCACCAGGACCGGCGCGTCCCGCACCATGGCGCGGGCGATCCCGATCCGCTGCCGCTGGCCGCCCGACAGGAGCCGTCCCCGCTGCCCGATCTCGGTGTCGTAGCCGTCCGGCAGCGCGCTGATGAAGTCGTGGGCGTCGGCGGCGACCGCCGCGGCCACGATCTCCGCCTCGGTCGCGTCCGGCCTGCCGTAGGCGATGTTGTCGCGGACGGTGCCGGAGAACATCAGCGTCTCCTGCTGCAGCACGGTGAGGGTGTCGCGGAGCGCGGCGAGCGACAGCTCCCGCAGCGGGATCCCGTCCAGCCGGATCCCGCCGGAGTCGGGATCGTAGAACCGCAGCAGCAGCTTGGTGACCGTCGACTTCCCGGCGCCGCTCGGCCCGGCCAGCAGCACCAGCTCACCGGGCCCGGCCCTGAAGTGCAGGTCCTCGATGACGGGACGGTCGGCGCCCGGGTAGCGGAACGTCACGTGGTCGAAGGCGACGCGGCCGCGCCGCGCGACCCGGGTCCGGGCCGCCGGATGCTCGGCGACCGCAGGGCGGGTGCGCAGCACCTCCTGGACGCGGTCGGCGCCCGCCGCCGCCTCGGACGCGGTGAGCGCGAGCTCCCCGAGGCTCTGCACGTTCGGGTACAGGTAGCCGAGGTAGGCGGCGAAGGACAGCAGCCCGCCGAGCGTGATCCGGTGTTCCTGCAGTTCCCACGCGCCTGCTCCGAGCACGACGAGCACGCAGACCGTCTCGACGACCTCGACGAGCGGCCCGTACAGGCTGGACAGCCGGGTCTCGGCCATCTTCGCCGCCAGCCAGGTGCGCCCCTCGGCGTGCAGCCGCCGCGCCTGCAGCTCCTGCCGGTTGTAGGCCTGGACGAGCGGCTGGTTCGACAGGCTCTCCTCGACGGTGCCGACCATCGCGCCGTTGCTGAGCCGCTCCTGCCCGGCCGCCGCCCGGAACCGCCCCGAGAATCCCCGCGTCACCAGCAGGAAGACCGGGACGAGCGCGCACGCCACCAGCGCCAGGTCCCACCGGACGGCGAACGCGGCGGCGACGAAGAACACCGCGCTGACCACCGCCGTCACCAGCCGGACGAGCCCGGACGCCACCAGTTCCTCGATCGCCTCGATGTCGTCGGTCAGTCGCGCCATCAGATCGCCGAGGCGGCCCCTGTCGAAGAACTCCGGTGACAGCGTCTGGACGTGCGCGAACACCCGGTCGCGCAGCCGCAGCAGGAACCGCTCGCCCGCGAGCGTCGTCACGTAGTCGCCGACGAAGGTCATCAGCGCGGCCACCACCGCGATGGCGAGCCATTCGGCGGCCGGCGTCCAGAAGGCGGCCAGGTCGCGGGCGGCCAGCGCCTCGTCGGTGATGACGCCGAACAGCCGGATCGCCGCGACCTCGCAGCCGGCCGCCGCGACGGCGAGCGCGCCGCCGAGCAGCAGCAGCCGCCGGTCGCCCCGCATGAGCGGCCAGAAATGCCGGAACGTCGTGCGCACCGACACGACGGGCGCGGCCTCCGAAAGAGATGTGCGGGCCACGTCCCCTCCCATCATTCCCGCGCGTTCCCGCGCATGAAAAAAGGACGGGAGCCGGCAGGGCGAGTCCGCTCTCTCCCCCGCCGGCTCCCGCCCGGCTCGGCTGTCGCCCGTTACTTGGCGTTCGTCCGCGGGGCGGGCTTGCGGCGGCGGTGCTTCTTCGGCGGGACCGGCTTGACCGGGCGCTTGCGGGGCTTGGGAGCGATCTTCTTGAAGCTCATCTCGGCTTCCCTTCGGTTTTCTCCTCGCCGCGTTCGCGGCCTTGCAGAAATGAACTTACCGGGCCGACCCGATGACCATTCACAAATGGAACTGAACTGCACCGAAGAGAAAGATAAGAGAATGCTAAGCGCCATTCCGGGAGCGCGCGAAGGCCCCCGGCGCGGCGCACCGGGGGCCTTCGTTCCGCGGTCAGCCGTAGACGGCGTCGTGGAAGGCGATCTCCGCCTCCAGCATCCCGCCGAACCAGCGGATGAGCAGGTCGTCCGGGACGCTCTCGGGCAGGGCGTCCACCTGGCGGGCGAGCGCGTCCACGCCCTCGCGGAACGCCGCGGTCGCGTGCAGCGCGACCCAGTCCGCGATCGGTCCGGACGGTGCGCCGCCTCCCGCGTGGGCACGGCCGCACCACGCGAGGTACAGGCTCTCGGCGGCGAAGAGCACCGTCGTCACCGCCCCGTAGCCGCCCTCACGGGCCGCGGCCAAGGCGAAGTCGGACAGGATCCGCGCGCGCTCCGCGGCACCCGGCCGCGCCTCGACGGGCCAGGCCGCGCGGGCGGCGCGGAAGTAGTCCGCCTGCTCGGTGGTCAGCGCATAGACGGCCCGCGCGTTGCGTTCCATGGCCGTCCAGCCGGGCGCGTCCCACACCGCGAGGCCGTGCAGCCGGGCCGCCGTCGCGACGAACGACGCCTCGATCTCCAAATAGTCGGCGTAGTCCTGGTCGCCGATGGCGCCCGTCGCGACCTCCTGGACGAAGCGCATGGCCAGCGCCCGTTCCATGGTCTCGGAACAGGCGTCGAGCAGCCGCTGGGAGCGGGTCACTGCGCGAGCCACTCGACGAGGCCGCCGAACACGCGGGCGTAGCCGTCCCATTCCTCGCAGAACGGCTTGGGAGCCCAGTGCGGGGAGCAGTCGGAGGTGAACACCGCGGACCGCCCCTCGCCGTATCCGGCGACGGCGACCAGCGGGTCGCCGTTGAGCGTGGCGAGGACGTCGGTGTTCTCCCGGGCGCGGACCCGGTTGTAGCCGAGCAGCGCGGGCCACTCGCCCTCCACCCCGCCGAGCGCGGCGTGGCCGGCGGCGGTGACCTCGGCGTTGGCGCCCGCGGGCAGCTCGACGCGGTCGTCCTCGGGGAGCAGCTCGACCGGCAGCGCCTCGTGCAGCGCCGTGTTGCGGAAGGCGGCCTTGCCCTCGAAGCCGGTGAACGACAGGTACCCGCCGACCATCAGCAGCCCGCCGCCGTCCGCGACCCACGCGCGCAGCGCGCCGAGCCGGTCCGTGCCCGGCACGGCCTGCTCGAACACCTGCGGGGCGAGCTGGATGGAGTTCGCGCCGATGTCGGACAGCACGACCACGTCGTAGCGCCCGAGCGCGTCCGCGTCCCCGGGGAACTCGGCCGGCACCAGGTGGGCGGGCATGTGCTCGACCTCGTGGCCCCGGCTCTCCAGGGCCCGGCGCAGCGGCTCGACACCGGTCACGTACGAGCTGGTGGTGAAGGAGTCCACCCCCTTGATGTGGGTGGACTGGGAGACCCAGCTCTCGCCGGCGATCAGGACGCGGCTCACTATCGATCCTCTCTCTCGGGTGGGAAAACGCGGGGGGACGGGGCGCCGGCGGCCGGTCAGGCCGCGGACTCGAAGAGCCGGGCGGGATTGCCGCGCAGCAGGCCGTCGACGGTCTCCGGCGCGACGCCGAGCGCGGCGAGCCGCCGCGCGAACAGCAGCGGCACGTACTGGAAGCCGTTGCCCCCGTAGGTGGTGAGCATGCTCTTGAGGAACACGTCGTGGCTGAGCAGCAGCCGCCCGCCGTGCCCGCGCGCGACCAGCCCGGCGACGGCGCGGGCGGTCTCGTCCGGGGAGGGCGACTGCCCCTCGCCCGGGTACAGGAACGGCATGCCGATCATGTCGAACTCGAGCCACACGCCCCGGTCGGCGACCGACAGCTGGTAGCCGAGGTCGCCGCCGGACGGGTCCATGTGGCACAGCACCACCGCGCCCGGCGGCACGCCGTACTCGTCCAGGACGATGTCGAGCACCTCGTGGGCGCGGCGCTGCCAGCCCGGCAGGTGGACGTACAGCGGGACGCCGGTCTCGCGCTGCGCGCGGGCGGCGGCGCGCAGCGCGACGTGCTCGGCCGGGGTGAAGCCGGGCGACACCCCGATCTCCCCGATCACGCCGGGCCGGACGCCGGTGCCGTCCACGCCGTTCGCGAACTCGGCGACCAGCTCGGCCGCCATCCGCTCCTCGCCCGCCGCCGCCAGGTGCGCCGGGTGGTACTGCTCCAGGTACCAGCCCGAGCCCATGACGATCCGCAGGCCGCTGCGCTCGGCGAACGAGCGCAGCGCCACCGGGTCGCGGCCGAGGCCGCCGGGCGTGACGTCCACGACCGTGCCGCCACCCGCCGCGGCGAACGCGCGCAGGTCCGACAGCATCGCCGCGTCGTCGTCGAGCGTGCAGTGGTCCAGGCAGTCGTACGGACGTTCGCGCAGCAGCCACGCCAGGCCCGGCGTCGTGCGGGCGTCGCGCAGGAAGGCGAGCGCCGGATCGGTCGCCGGCTTCACCGCCTTGCGGACGTCGTTGCGCAGGTGCTCGTGGGTCAGGGTGAGCCCGAGCCCGTCGCTCGCGACGGGCCCGGACACCGTCATCACGGGCACGGCGCCCGGCCGGGTCTCCGGGACGGTCATGTCCGTCCCAGCAGCTTGGCGCCCAGCTCGGAGAGCGTGCGACCGCGCAGGTTCAGCCAGATCGCGGCGAGCAGCACCAGCCCGGTGACGATCGGGGTGAGGAACGGGCTCACGCCGAGCAGTGTCAGCCCGTTGGCGATCACCCCGGTGATCACGGCGCCGATGATGCTGCCGATCATGGTGCCGCGGCCGCCGAACAGGTCGGTGCCGCCGAGCACCACCGCGGCGATCACGGTCAGCTCGAAGCCCTGCCCGGAGTTGGCCGAGCCGGAGCCGAGCCGCGCCGCGGTGAGCAGCCCGGCGACGCCCGCCGCGAGGCCCGCCAGCATCAGCGTGACCATCTTGATCCGGGCGGTGTTCACGCCCGCGCGGCGCACCGACTCCTCCTGCGAGCCGATGCCGTTGACGTAGTTGCCGAACCGGGTCCTGGCCAGCAGGGTCCCGCCGACCACGACGGTGGCCAGCGCGATCCACGCCAGCGCGGAGAAGCCGAGGAACTTCGCCTCGCCGATCTTGGCGACGTACAGCCGCCGGTCGATCGGCACCGAGAACCCCTTGGTCCACAGCTGCGCGAGCCCGCGGATCACCGACATCGTCGCGAGCGTGACGATGAACGGCGGGATCTTCTGGTAGGCGGCGAGCCAGCCGTTGACCGCGCCCCAGAACAGCCCGGCCGCCAGGGCCGCGACGATCACGATCGAGGAGTCCCAGCCGGCCTTCAGCATCTCGGCCGTGCCGACCGCGACGAACGCGACCGTGGAGCCCACCGACAGGTCGATCTGCCCCGTCGTGATCACGAACGTCATCGCGACCGCGACGATCAGCGTGATCGCCACCTGGGTGGCGAGGTTCGACATGTTGTCGAAGCTCAGGAAGTTGTCCGCGCCGATGCCGAAGCCGACGAACAGCGCGACGGTGACGCCGAGCATCGCCAGCGTCGCCTTGTTGGCGCGCTCCCAGCGGCTCGGGGTCTTCGCCAGGACGGTCGGGGCGGGCGGGGCCTGCACGCTCATCAGGCCACCTCCTCGGTGTGCTCGCTGCCGGAACGGGTGATCATGGCGACGAGCCGCTCGATGTCCAGCGCGGACACCGGCTCGTCCTCGACGCTGCGGCCCTCGTACATGACGGTGATGCGGTCGCAGACCTCGAACAGGTCCTGCAGCCGGTGGGTGATCAGGATGACCCCGACGCCCTGCGCCGCCACGTCCTTGATCATGGCGAGCACCTGGCGGACCTCGGCGACCGCCAGCGCGGCGGTCGGCTCGTCCAGGATCAGCACCCGCGGCTTGAACGACACGGCGCGGGCGATCGCCACGGCCTGCCGCTGCCCGCCGGACAGGTGCCCGATCTCCTGGTAGGTGGACTTGACCCGGACGTGCAGGTCCGACAGCGTCTCGGCGGCCTTCTCGTGCATGGCGCGCCGGTCGATGAACGGGCCCTTGCGCGGCTCGCGGCCGAGGAACAGGTTGCTCGCGACGTCGAGGGTGTCGCACAGCGCGAGGTCCTGGTAGACGATGCCGATCCGCTCGCGGCGCGCGTCCGCGGGGCTGGCGAACCGCACCTCCCGGCCGTCGATCGTGATCTGGCCCGCGTCGTGCTGGACCGCCCCGGCCAGCACCTTCATCAGGGTGGACTTGCCGGCGCCGTTGTCGCCGACGAGGCCGAGCACCTCGCCGGGCGCGAGGGTCAGGTCGACGCCGCGCAGCGACTGCACCGCGCCGAACGACTTGGTGATGCCCTTCAGCGTGACCAGCGGTTGATCGCCCATGATCACTTCTCCAGGTAGTACAGGTAGTCCCCGACGTTGGCGGGGGTGACGATCTGGGTCGGGACGGGGACGTCCTTCGGCGCCGAGCGCTTGCACGCCAGGTCGATCGCGGCGTTCATCGCGTCGTAGCCGAACTGGAAGGTGTTCTGCTGGACGACGCCCTTGATCCAGCCGGCCTTCAGCCCGTCCACCGCCTGGCTGGACAGGTCCCAGCCGACGACCTGGAGGTCCTTGGTGCGCTGCTGGCTGACCACGGCGGCGGCCAGGCCGATGAGCGCGGGCTCGCCGGTGGCGTAGGCGTAGGGCAGGTCCGGGTTGCCGGTCAGCAGGTTCTCCGCGGCGGTCTGCGCGTTCTCCTGGATGTTCCGGCCGTCCACGACGTTCTTGATCTTCATGCCGTGCGCGGTGACCTCGTCGGAGAAGCCCTTCTGCCGCTCGTTCTGGATCGTGCTGTTGAGCGCTCCGACCACGCCGATGTCGCCCTTGCCGCCGGAGATCTTCAGCAGCGCGTCGGCGAGCTGCTTGCCGCCCTCCGCGTTGGCGGTGCCGACCTGCGTGGACACCGCGGGGTCGTCGACGGTGGCGTCCACCGCGACGACCGGAATGCCGGCGTCCTTGGCGCGCCGGATGGCGGGCTTGATGCCCTCGGTGTCCACCGCGTCCACGATGATCGCGTCGTAGTGGCCGGCGACCATGTCGTCGATGGCGTTGGCCTGCGTGGTGGAGTCGTCGTTGCCGTTGACGACCTGCACCTGCGCGCCCGCCTTGGCCGCGACGGTCTTGGCGCCCGTGTTGATCTGGTTGAAGAACAGCGCCTGGAGGTTGATCGGGACGAGCCCGATCTTGGGCGCGCGCCCCTGCACCTTGCAGGCCTGCGCGATCCGCTGGGGCGGCGGCGGGCCCTGCTCGGTCGCCTTCTTCTCGGCCGCGATCTCCTTGCGGGCCTGGACGTCGCAGGCGGTCGTCGCCGTCAGCAGCAGGCCGAGCGCGACCGCGGCCGTCACCGTGCGTCGCATCATGTCTCCTCTCCATGGCGCCACGCGAGCGCGGGGGACGCGTCCGGACCGGTTCCGGGACGAACCGTGTCCGTGGGGGCCGTATGTGCTTGAGCTGTGGTCGCCTCGGCGGGGTGCGCTCCGGCGGAGTCGATATAGGCGAGGACGGTCTCGCGATGCGGCAGCCCCGCGCGCGCGCCGGGCCGGGTACACGACAGGCCCGCGGCGACCGCCGCGACCCGCGCCGCCTCCAGCGGGCCGGAGCCCCGGTCCAGTTCCGCGCAGTAGGTGCCGGCGAAGCAGTCCCCGGCGCCGGTGGCGTCCACGGCGGTCACCTCGATCGCCGCGCCGGCGTGCCGGGCGCCGTCCGGCGTGAACAGCGTCCAGCCCCGGGAACCGTCCGTGACCACCAGGTTTACCCGATGCTGGGTAGCGGTCGCGGCGAGCGCGTCGTCGCCGCCGAGGAACGCGGCGGCCTGCGCGCGGCCGACGATCGCGTGGTCGGCGGCTTCGAGCGCGGCACGGGCCGCCGCGGGCCCGTCGCAGCCGTCGAGGTCGACGACGACCCCGGGCGGGCCCTCGCCGAGCACGCCGGCCGCCGCGGGGAAGCGGTAGCCGTCGAGGTAGAGCCAGTCCGCGCCCGCCGCGCGCGCCTGCGCGGCGACGGCGGCGACGTGCTCGGTGGTGACCAGGTCGTCCTGGCTGATGATGGAACGTTCCCCGTCGGGGGTGAGCAGGACGACCGCGGTCGTCAGGACGCCCGTCCGGGACGTCCACTCGGTGCCGACGCCGTCGGCGGCGAGCGCGTCGAGGAACGCGGTGCTCGCCGCGTCCGGCCCGACGACGCCGGCGAACCGGACGTCGGCGCCCATCCGCGCGGCCGCCACCGCCGCGTTCGCCCCCATCCCGCCCTCGCCGCGGCGCACCGCGGTGGCCTGGACGCGGGCGGCCGGCCCCGGCAGGACCGGGACGGCGACCGTGAGGTCGACGTTGGCGTAGCCGCAGAACACGATCATGGGAGGACCACGCCCGCCTTCGCCGCGGCGGCGGTCAGCTCCCGCACCTTCGCGGCGTCGACCCGGCCCCACCAGCGGCCGTTGTCCTTCACCGAGGACGCGACGATCACCCCGTCGCAGGCCGGCAGCAGCTCCCCGACGTTGCCGGCGCTGATCCCCGAGCCGATGACGACCGGCAGCGTGGTGTGCGCGGCGATGCCCTCGACCTCGTCCAGCGCGGCGGCGTCGCCGGTCCGGGAGCCGGTGGCGATCAGCACGTCGGCGCCGAAGAACTCGGCGTCCTCGGTCTGCTCGGCGAGGGTCCGGTCCGCGACGATGGCGTGCGCGCCGTGCTTGACGTGCACGTCCGCGAAGATCTTGACGGGGTTCGCGCCGATCCGGCTGCGGTAGCGGGTGGCGTGCGCGGCCTGTCCCTCGATGATCCCCTCGTTGGCGACGTAGGCGTTGGCCCACTGGTTGACGCGGACGAACCCGGCGCCGCCCGACCAGGCGGAGGCGATCGAGCACTCCGCGGCGTTCGACAGGACGCTGACGCCGACCCGCCCGGCGGTCGCGTGCCGGACCCGGTCGGTCACCACGGCCATGGCGGCGGCGGTCTCGTAGCCGTGCTCGCCCGGCTTGAGGAACGGGATGTCCCAGTGGTTCTCGACGATCACGCCGTGCGCGCCGCCGTCCAGGTAGGCCCGGGCCTCCTCGATCGCGAACGCGCAGATCTCGTCGAGCGGCACGCCCTCGTAGTGCGGGCTGCCCGGCAGCGGCGGCAGGTGCACGGCGCCGATGACGACCTTGGGGGTGCCGAACAGCTCCTCGACGGCGTTCGGCTTCGGCGGGAACACGCCCAGTGCCCGCTCGCTCCCCGTCGCCCTCACCATGTCGCCTCCTGTGTAATCGATTGCAGTCGTGTTGTCCTGCACCGTAGATACGGATCCCGCAGGCCGTCAAGGGGGTATGATCGGGTCGTCTGTTGTCGATCTGCCCAGCACCCGGGCTTCCGCCAAGCTGGAGAGGTAAACGATTGCAGCGGGTCACGATCGCCCAGGTCGCCGAGCGCGCCGGGGTCTCCACCGCCACGGTGTCGCGCGTGCTGTCCGGCCGCGGGCCCGTGTCGGCGGCCGTCCAGCGCAAGGTCCGGAAGGCCGCCGACGACCTCGGATACCAGGTCAACTCCATCGCCCGGGCGCTGCGCAACAGCCGCACCGACACCGTCGGCATGGTCGTGCCGAGCATCTCCAACCCGTTCTTCACCTCGCTGGTGGAGAGCGTCGAGCACGCCCTCGGCCGCGAGGGCAAGGAGCTGCTGCTCTGCGACGCCCGGTCCGACCCCGAGGTCGAGGCGCGGCGGCTCGCCACCCTCGTCGCCCGCAACGTCGACGGCATCATCGTCAGCCCGAGCCACGGCACGCTCAGCGGCGCCGCCGTCCAGGAGACCGCCGGGCGGCTCCCCCTGGTCCAGCTCGACCGGTTCGTCGGCGGCACCAGCACCGACTGGGTCGGCGTCGACGACGTCGCCGCGATGCGCCAGGTCATGGACCACCTGCACGCGGGCGGGGCGCGGTCGGCGGCGTTCGCCGGCTCGCTGCTGACCAACTCCTCCACCGAGCAGCGCTTCGCCGGGTTCCGCCGCCGCTCCGAGGACCTCGGCATCACCGTGGACCCGGACCAGATCCTGCTCGGCGACTACAGCGTGGAATGGGGCGAGACGGCCGCCGCGCGGCTGATCGCCGCCGGCGACCTGCCCGACGCCATCGTGTGCGCCGACGACCTGATCGCGCTCGGCGTGACCCGGGCCTGCCGGGCGCACGGCGTGGACGTCCCGGGCCGGGTTCAGGTCACCGGATACGACAACATCGAGTTCTCGCGGCTCAGCGAGCCCGCGCTCACCACCGTCGACCAGCCCCGCGACCGGATCGCGACCGAGGCCGTGCGGCTGCTGGCCGCGGCCGCCGGCGAGGCCGACGGGGACCGCGGGCCGTCGGCGCACATCGCGCTCGTCCCGACCCTGGTGGTCCGGGAGAGCACGCGGGCAGAGGCCTGAGACGTCCCGGCCGCCCGGCCGGGCCCGGAGAGGGAGGTCAGGAGATGGGCGACGCGCTCGAGCTCGCGCGCCGGCTGGTGCGGATCGACACCCGGGGCGGCGGCGAGCGGCGGGCCGCCGACGTCGTCGCGGACGTGCTGGACCGGGCGGGATTCGCGGTGCGGGTGGGCGAGCCGGCCCAGGGACGGGCGAACGTCGTGGCGCAGCACGGCCCCGAGGCGGCGCGCGTCCCGATCACGTTCACCGGGCACCTCGACACCGTGCCCGCCGACGCGTCCGGCTGGTCATTCGACCCGCTGTCCGGCGACGTCCGCGACGGGCGCCTGCTCGGCCGCGGCAGCAGCGACATGAAGGCGGGCGTCGCCTGCCAGGTCGAGGCGGCCGTCCGGGCCGTCCGCGACGGGCTGCCCGCGCCCCAGCTGGTGTTCACCTTCGGCGAGGAGACCGGCTGCGACGGCGCGGCCGTCCTCGATCCGGCCGCCCTCGCCGCCACGGACCTGCTGATCGTCGCCGAGCCGACCGGGAACCGGACGGTCCTCGGCCACAAGGGCACACTCTGGCTGAAGGCCACGGCGCGGGGCGTGTCCGCGCACGGCTCCCGTCCCGAGCTCGGCCGCAACGCCCTCGCCGCGCTGGCCGCCGCGGCGGTCCGCGTCCACGCGCACGAGGACTGGCCGGTGAGCCCGACGCACGGGCCCGCGACGGTCAACGTGGGCACCTTCCACTCCGGCGTGCAGCCGAATCTGGTGCCCGACCGCGCCGAGATGCGGCTGGACGTCCGGACCGTCCCCGGCTTCGGCGCGGACGAGGCGGTCGCGGTGATCTCCGGGCTGTGCGGCGAGGAGGTCGCGCTGGAGCGGCTCGTGGACCTGCCCGGCGTCGCCACCGACCCGGCCGCTCCGGGCATGCCCGAGGTGCTGGAGCTGCTAGCCCCGGGCTCGTCCGGGGCCGCGCCGGAGTACGCGACGTACTTCACCGACGCGTCCGTCCTGGCGGGCCTGCTCGGCGGGCCGGACGTGGTGATCTACGGGCCGGGCGACCCCGAGCAGGCCCACGTGACCGACGAGACGTGCTCGGTCGCGCGCATCGACGCCGCGGCGGAGGCGCTGTACCGGCTGCTGTCCGCTCGTCCGCGGCACGCCGAGCACTGACTTCTCGGGCACCTCTCCGCAGGTGCAGGAAGGCCCCGCACGCGCGGGAACACCCTGCAGACACAGGAACGCCCCGGCGATCGTTCTGATCGCCGGGGCGTTCCCGTTCCATGCGTTCCGGCGGTCACGCCGGAGAAGCCGCTGGGGCTCGTGTGGTGCGGCTCACGGAGCCGTCGCTGAGAGGTGGCCCGTGAGTCTCCTCACGGACGTCAGCCCAGAGGCTGCGGCTCGCCCTTGGTGCCCGCGCCGGAGCCCCAGGACAGGACCTGCCACTTGACGCCCTGGAGGTGTCCCTCGCCGGTGCCGGCGTCGTACTTGCTGTCGGGCTTGCCGCCGTCCAGCAGGTAGCGGAAGGTGTAGGTGTCGAGGTCGAGCATGACGCCGTCGTGCGAGGGGGCGCCGGGCCCGCGGTCGCCGATGAAGCCGGTGACGCTGCGGCCGTTGTAGGTGACCTTGACCTTGGTGTTCATCGGCCAGCTCGGGCTGGCGAACAGGCCCTTCTGCATCGGCTTGCCGCTCGCCGGGGCGCCGGTGTCGCCGTTGATGCCGGAGCCGTCGTCCCAGAAGTAGGACGCGGTGGTCGTGCCGCTGAGGATCGCCTTCGGGCCCTTGTCGGCCTTCTTCTTGGCGTCCTTGGAGGTGGAGGCCTTGGCGTCCGCCTTCTTCGCGTCCGACTCCGTGGACGCGGACTTCGAGCTGGACTCGGCCAGGGTCTTGGACGAGGTGTTCTTCTCGGGGGCCTTCTGCTTCAGCGCGGCCATGTCCTGCTGCTGCGCCAGGAGCTTGTCGGGCTTGGGAGCGGAGTCGTCGTGGCTGGCGGCCGCCACGCCGCCCACCAGCATCCCGGCAAGAGCCGCGCCGGTGACACCGGTCAACACGCGATTGATCGTCCGCTGCTGCATGAAAATCCTTAGTTCGGCGTACAGGGCAGCCGTTCCGGAGCCGGAGCACAGGGAGGATCCGGGCATGCGGAACGGGTTCCGAGACTCGGGACTCGGGAATGCCGCCGCGGTAAGGAACCCGCAGGGACGGCCCGCGGACATGGCGGACCGCGCTCGCGTCCGTCCGCGCACGGCCCCTTGCGGGCATGCGTGCGACGCGGGCTTCGATGAAGCGGGAGAGAGTGCCGACCGGGGGCTCACTGGCCCCGCGCGGTCACGGCCGGTGCATGGTACGGCCGTGGTTCGGCTGAGGGTTCCCGCCTGGCGGGCGGGAGGCGGCGGCTATGCGATTGGCCAGGTCAACGGTGCTTTGACCTCGACCTGGCGTTGACTATATCCGGCATTACCGCTCTTGAGTCAAATGGGCGATTTCTTTACCTTTGGCCAGGTAGATCGTTTTTTCTGCCGATCGTCGGGATCGCCTTTCCCGCAGGGGATCCGGACGGGGCGCGCGGACCGGCGCCCGGACGGAAAGATCTTAAAGAACGATCTTTATGCGGCCGGGAAACGATCTTTTATGCCGCCGGAGCGCCGATCGCGGCCGCCCGGAAGCAGAGATCGACAAAGGCGCGGCGAGGCGCCGAAGTGAGCCGGCGCACAAGAAAACCCGGCCGGGCGAACCGGCCGGGTGAATGCCAGAGAGAGGGCCCGGAGAGGACCGTGGACCACGGCCACGGCCCGGCGGCGGCGCCGGGCCGCGGACCGCGCACGGCGCACGGCGCACGGCGGTCCGGAGTCGAGTGAAGGGGACCCGGGTCAGTGCGTCGGGTAGACCGACGGCACCAGCGGCGTCGGCCCGGTCCCGCCGGCGAACACCGGGTTGACCGCGGGCGCCTCCGCGAACGGGGCCTGCGCGTAGGCGGGCTCCGGGAACTGCGCCGCCGCCACGATCGGCTGGTACGGCGCGGGGGCCGCCTGGGGGGCGCCCGGCGGGGGCACGGGCGGCGGGACGGTGCCGTCGGCCCGGCGCGGTTCCGGCGCCGGAGCGGCCGTCCGGTCCGCGCGGCGCTCGGCCAGGACGGCCATCAGCGCGCGGGCGGTGTCGGCGTCCATCCGGAGCAGGACGCTGGGCGTCCCTCCCTGGTCGACGAACGGGGAGACCGAGGGCGCGGAGGGGAGCTGGGGCAGCGCCGCCCGCATCTCCTCGCGGAGATCCTGGGCCAGCCGCAGCGCCTGTCGGTCACTGTCGCTCAAGTGTGCGGTCATCGCGATCTCCGGCGAGTTCACGTGCGGGGGTCCGGGGCAATCCTGCTAGGAATGGCGTGCAGGTGCAAGGGCTGATGCACGTGCATTTTACGAAATATCGCCCCGTAACCCCCGCCCTCGCCGCTCGTTGGCGATCAGTCCATCCCGCGCCTGCCGGGCGTCCAGTACGGCTTGACCTGCACGGATCTGCGCGGCCAGCCCCGTTCCCGGACGAGATGGGCGCGCACGGCCTGTACGGTCCGCGCTTCCCCGGCTACGTAGGCGAACCCCGGCTCGTCGGGAAGATCGAGCCGGCGCACCGCGTCGAGGAGGATCCCCGACGACGCGGCCGAGGCATCCCCCCGGCGGCACCACACCAACTCCTCGCGCCTCGGCAGCGGCAGCCCGTCCTCCGGCTCGGCGACCTCCACCGCGCCGTACACAGGCTCGTCGGGCCCGGCGGCCCGCAGCATCGCGCCGAACGTGACCGAGGCCGTCTCCTCGCCCGCGAACAGGTGGTACGGCGCCGGACGCAGCACGAACGAGCCCTCCGGCTTGTTGAAGACGACCTCGTCCCCCGGCCGGACGGACCGCGCCCAGCGCGCCCCCGGCCCGGCTCCCTCGTGGTCCATGACGCACAGCTCCAGCACCCCGGACGCCGCGTCGTAGTCCCACACGGAGTAGGTGCGCAGCGCGTCGCGCACCTTGCCGCTGACCCACGTCCGCGCGGACGTGATGTCCGCCATGTGTACGCGGACGTGCTGGCCGGGCGTCCAGTCCAGGCCGGGGACGCCGCCGATGCCGATCCACCGCATGCGGCCGGGCGCGGGCCGGACGTCCTCGACCCGTCCCCGGACGAACATCCGGTCCAGCAGCCGGCCGCGGACTCCGCGCGCGGTCGGGCTCTGCGCCACGGTCATCGCCACCTCTCCGCTCATCGCGTCATATCTCGTCTGTGCGAAGTCACGATATATCTCATTGACCGCCAGGGCCAGCCCCGTCCGACCGGTCCCGCCGGGTGAGCCCTGGGGCGATCAGCACCGCCGCCACGCAGGCGATCAGCGCCACCACCCGGAACCCGGCCGACATCGCGTCGGTGAAGGCCGAGACCACCTGGGCATGCGCGCCCGCGCCCGCCGCGTCCGCCGCGGCGATCGCCTCGCCCGCCGAGTGCGCGTGGCCGGCCAGCGCCGGCGGCAGGGCGCTGGTGAAGTGCCCGGTGAGCACCGTCCCGAGCACCGCGACGCCGAGCGCGCTGCCGATCTCGCGGGCGGCGCTGTTCAGCCCAGACCCGAGCCCGGCGCGCCCCGGCGGGAGCGCGGACATGACGCCGACCGACAGCGGCGGCACGCACAGTCCCATGCCGGTCGACATGACCAGCAGGCCCACCGCGTAGAGCGGGTAGGGCGTGGACGCGTCGGCGAAGGAGAGCAGTCCGAGCCCGCAGGCGATGACGAGCAGCCCCGCGGTGATGACCGTCCGGTTCCCGAACCGCCGGGCCAGCCCGACGCTCCGCCGGGACACCACGATCATCCCAACCACGATCGGTGCGACCGCCACGCCCGTGAGCAGCGGCGAGTACCCCTTGGCATACTGCAGATACTGGGCGTTCACGAAGAACAGCGCGAACAGGCAGAAGAAGCCCGCCCCGATGCCCAGCACGCCGCTGCGCAGCGAGGCGCGGGCGAAAAGGCGCGGGTCGAGCAGCGGATGCGCGGCGCGCATCGCGTGGACGGCGAACGCCGCCAGCAGGACGGCGGCGCCCGCGAACCCGCCGAGCACCGGCGCGGACGACCAGCCCCGCTCGGAACCCTCGATGATCCCGAAGAGCAGCGCGAACAGGGCGCCGGTGAGCAGGGCGGCCCCCGGCACGTCCAGGTCGGCGTGGTGCCGCTCGCCCGCGGGGGCCGCCCAGGTCACTAGCGCGGCCAGCGCGCCGGCGGCGAGAGCCCCGGCCAGGAACAGGCACTGCCAGGGCAGCCACTGCAGCACCGCTCCCCCGGCGAGGTTGCCGACGGCGCCCGCGATACCGGTCGCGGCCGTCCAGACCGCGATCGCCTGCGGGCGCCGCGCCGGCTCGGTGACCTGCATCAGCAGCGACAGCGTCGCGGGCATGATCAGCGCGGCCCCGACCCCGGTGACCAGCCGGCCCGCCAGCAGCACGGCGACGGCGGGCGCCGCCGCGGACAGCAGGCAGCCGGCGGCGAAGACGCCGAGGCCGGCGAGCAGGGCGCCCTTGCGCCCGAACCGGTCGCCCGCGGCGCCCGCCGGGATCAGCAGGCAGCCGAACACCAGGACATAGGAGTCGACGATCCACAGCAGGCCGGTGGCGGACGGGTGCAGGCCGCTCGCCGACAGCTTGGGGATCGAGAGGTTGATGGCCGCGACCATCGCCACGACCAGGACCACGCACGCCGACATCAGCGGCGGCACGGCGCGCCGGGCGGCGCGTCCCCGGTCCGGCGGCGCGGCGGCACGGACGGCATCGATCGTCATGAGGGGTTCCTCTGGGTTCCTCGCGGGCGCGCCTCGGGCACGCCGGAAACGGCTGAACAGGAAGGTGGGGTGGGGGCGGGAATCCGGCCGCGCGCGCCGCCTCCGCGATCTCCAACGTAGGCTGGCGGTGACTTGCTTTCAAATGCATCTTTTGCACGTGAGGAATGCGTCTGATGCAATCCAGACTCGATCTCAACCTGCTCGTCGCGCTCGACGTCCTGCTCGACGAGGGCAGCGTCACGGGCGCGGCGGAACGCCTGCACCTGTCGAGCCCCGCGATGAGCCGGACCCTCGCCCGGATCCGCAAGGCCCTTGGCGATCCCGTGCTCGTGCGCTCGGGCCGCGGCATGGTGCCGACCCCGCGCGCGCTTGCGATGCGCACGGAGGTCCACGACCTCGTGCAGCGCGCCTACACGCTGTTCTCCGCGGACGACGCCTTCTCCCCCGGGACGCTGGAAGGCACCTTCACACTGCAGGCGGAGGAGGGCACGATCGCCGTTCTCTCCGGCCCACTTCTGGAACGGATGGCGCGGGACGCCCCCGGCGTCACCCTGCGATTTCTGGGCGAGGGGCCGCGCGACACCCATCTCCTGCGGCGCGCCTCCATCGACCTGGAGATCGGCATCATCACCGAGGCGACCGGCACCCGGGTCGAGCCGCTCTTGGAGGACCGGTTCTCCTCCGTCGTCCGCCCCGGGCACCCGCTCGCCGGCCGGGAGGTGACGCTGGACGAGTGGTGCGCGACCACGCAGCTGACCAACACGCGGCGCGGCCGCATCGCCGGTCCCATCGACGAGCTCCTCGCCGGGATGGGACGGTCCAGGAGCGTGGCCGGGACCGTCCCGACGGTCAGCACCGCGCTGCTCGTCGTCCGGGAGACCGACCTGATGGGGTTCGCGGCGGAACGGCTGCATCGGCCCCTGGTGGAACGGCTGGGCCTGGTGTGGGTGCCGATCCCCCTGCCCATGCCGCCCCTGCGGCTGTCGATGGCCTGGCACGCGCGCTACGACGCCGATCCCGCGCACGCGTGGCTGCGCCGCTGCGTCCGCGAGACGACAGCGGACGTGGCCGGCGACGTCGCCCGAGGCTAGGGGCGCCGGTGGGCGTCAGTGAGCGTCGGTGGGCGTCGGTAGTGTCGACATCCCTGACCATCCCGAACCATCCCCGCCGCACCGGGCCCGGTGCCGCCGGGGCCCGGCGAGAAGGCGGACACGATGGTGGACACTCTCAGCGTCCAGGCCCTCAACAGGGCCACGCTGGCCCGGCAGCTGCTGCTCTCGCGGGAGCGCGTCCCGGTCGCCGAAGCCGTCGGGCAACTGTTCGGGATACAGGCGCAGGAGCCCAAGCCCCCGTTCGTGGGGCTGTGGTCGCGGCTGGAGGGCTTCCAGCCGCCCGACCTCCACGCGGCCCTGCACGACCGGACGCTCGTCCGCGCGACCATGATGCGCGCGACCCTGCACCTCATGACCGCGCCCGACTACCTCGCGTTCCGGACATCGATGCAGCCGATGCTGGACACGGCGATGCGCGTCCTCGGCGACCGCGCCAAGGGCCTCGACCTTGACGAGGTCGTCCCCGCCGCCCGCTCCCTCCTCGACGAGCGGCCCCGCACGTTCAACGAGGTGCGCGCCCTCCTGCAGGAACGTTTCCCGGACGTCAACGACCGCGCCCTCGGGTACGCCGTGCGGATGTGCGTGCCGCTGGTCATGGTCCCGACCGCGGACCGGTGGGGCTTTCCCCGCTCCGCGGAATTCGCCTCGGCCGAGGGCTGGCTCGGCGCCGCGCCGTCCGCCGACGCCGCCGACGACGACCTCGTCCTGAGGTACCTGGAGGCGTTCGGCCCCGCGTCCGCCGCCGACGCGCAGACCTGGTCCGGGCTGCGCTCGGCGGGCGACGCCCTGGAACGGCTGCGCCCGCGCCTGGCCGTCTTCGCCGACGACAAGGGCCGGGAGCTGTTCGACCTGCTCGGCGCGCCCCGTCCGGACGAGGACGTCCCGGCTCCGGCGCGCTTCCTGCCGGAGTTCGACAGCCTGGTCCTCGCGCACGCGGACCGCCGGCGGATCATCGCCGACGCGCACCGGCCGTCGCTGACCACGAAGAACCTCCGGGTCCGGGCCGTGTTCCTCTGGGACGGGTTCGCCCGCGGCGTCTGGGAGACCGAGTACAAGCGCAAGGTCGCCACCCTGCGGCTGCGGCCCTTCGAACCCCTCCCGCGGGCCGCCCTCGACGAGCTCGCCGCCGAGGGCGAGGCCCTGCTGCGCTTCGCCGAGCCCGACGCCAAGGACACCGTCGTCACCGTCGCCGAGGACTGACGCCCCGGCGGTGGCTAGGCGGCGTCAGCCGGGGGTCAGGCGATCGTCCGGCCGAGGCCCTCCCAGTACGGCGCCCGCAGGTCCTTCTTGAGGATCTTGCCGCTGGGGTTGCGGGGCAGCGCGTCCACGAAGTCGACCGAGCGGGGGCGCTTGAAGCCGGCCAGCCGCTCGCGGGCGTAGCCGATCACCTCGTCCTCGGTGAGCACGGCGCCGGGCGCGGGGACGACGACGGCCTTCACGGTCTCGCCCCACCGCTCGTCGGGCACGCCGATGACCGCGACGTCGGCGATCCCGGGATGCGCCGCGAGGACCTCCTCGACCTCGATCGGGTACACGTTCTCCGCACCCGTGACGATCATGTCCTTGATCCGGTCGGTGAGGAACAGGTAGCCCTCGGCGTCGACGTAGCCGGCGTCGCCGGTGCGCAGCCAGCCGTCCCCGGCCAGCAGCCGGGCCGTCTCCTCCGGCCGGTTCCAGTAGCCGGGCGTGTTCTGCGACGACCGGATCAGCACCTCGCCGACCTCCCCCGGCGCGCGTTCCGCGTCCCCGCCCGGCTCGACGATCTTGACCTCGACCCAGGCGTAGGGCCGTCCGGCCGAGCGCATCAGGTGTGCGCGCGGGCCGTCCGGGTCGTGGTCCTCGGGCTCCAGCTGGACGATGGCGCCGGTCGTCTCGGTCATCCCGTACAGCTGGAACAGCGGGGCCTTGAACGTCTCCAGCGAGCGCCGCAGCACCTCGCTGGTGATCGGCGACGCCCCGTAGGTGATCGCCCGCAGCGCCGAGTAGTCCCGCTCCGCCGCGCCCGGCACCTGGCACATGAACTGCAGGACCGCCGGGACGATGAACGCGTTGGTGATCCGCTCCCGCTCGAACGTGTCGACCAGCGCGACCGGGTCGATGTCGCGGACCAGGACCTGCCGGCAGCCGGCGTACAGCCCGGCCAGCGCCCAGCCCGTCCCGCCGATGTGGAACAGCGGCATCGGCACCAGGCTCACCGACGACCCGTCCAGCCGCCAGCGCCGCGCCATCCGCTCGCCGACCTCGAAGTTGGCGTTGCTGAGCTGCACGCCCTTCGGCACGCCGGTCGTGCCGGAGGTGTAGAGCTGCACGACGACGTCGCCGGGCTCGCCGACGAACCCGGGGTCGTCCGCGGGCTGCCCCGCCAGCCACGCCTCGAAGTCCTCGCCGGTCACCACGGTCCGGCCGGGGAGCGCCGCGGCGAGCCCGGCGAACTCGGCGTCCAGCACGGTCACCGGGGCCTGCGCGTCCGCGACGATCGCGGCGATCTCGGCGGGGGTCAGCCGCCAGTTCACCGGCGCCGCCACCGCCCCGATCTTCGCGGCGCCGAACAGCAGGTCGAAGAACTCGGGCGCGTTCTTGCCCACGTAGGCGACGCGCGACCCGGCGCCGAGCCCGGCGGCCAGGAGCGCGCGGGCGGCCCGGCTGGAGCGCTCGTCCAGCTCGGCGTAGCTGATCGTCCGGCCGTCGCCCGTGATCGCGGGGGCGTCGCCCCGGTCCCGGGCATGGTCGCGGACGATGGACACGACGCGGTAGTCCAACTCCGACCCCTTCCGAATCAGATTCGGTTCTGCGTGTCCGACCCTACCGAGCGGTCCGCGAACCGGGAAGCGCTCACTCGCCTCACGTGCGAACATGACGCTATGCCCGTACGCGGTGTCTAATAGTGATCAATCCGAGACCTGTACTGATTGAAAGATCCATCAAATCAGCGCAAGCTGTCCCCTGATGCCTGGAATGCCCCGCCCGTTCCTTCCGACCCACCGCCGACAGGACGCGACCATGTTCGAGATCTGGGAGACGAGTGAGCCGGCACGGCTCATCAGCGACGCGGGCAGCCTGAAGGTCGCGCTGGAGAAGGTCGACACCATGTGCCGCCTCCGCCACGACCAGGCCGTGGCGCACGTCGGCGACATCGCCGAGGGCTACCACTTCGAGATCAGGGACCACGACGGCAAGGCGCTCGCACGGCTCAGCTATGTGCCCGACACCACCCGCGCCTACCAGAGCGTGGTGGTCGAGGAGATGCGCGGCGAGGACCTCAGCCGGTAGCCCCCGCGCCGGCACAGTTCAGGCGCGGTGCAGGCGCGGTGCATCAGCGGTGAAATCTCCGTTTCGCACGGATGTCCGCGCCCGGGCACCCGGCCATGCGTGGCAGTATGCCTCGTGGTCAGGTGACGGAGCCTCGGACGACGGGAGTGGCGGTGCGGAAGGCGTGGTGGCGGCCACGGCAGGCTGAATCCTCATCCTCTTCCGATGCGGGCCCCTGCGGCCCCGGGCCGTCGCTCCCGGACGAGGCCGAGGAGCTGATGACCGAGACCGTCCGCGCGCTGGCACGCGGCGACGACGCGGCGTTCCGGCTCCTCGTGGCCGAACTGGCGGACCGCCCGGACGTGCCCGGCTGGACGCTCGTCACCGGACGATGCCTCGCCGCCCGGCTGCGGCGCGGCGTCACCCTCGCGTGGGAACGCGGCTGGCAGCCCGCCGACGTCGTCCGGTACGCCGCCCGCCGCCGCGGTCCCAGGCACGGCCGCCTCGCCGCCGACGCGATCGCCGCCGAGATGCGCGCCTACTCCGCCGCGACCGTGGCCGCGCAATGGCGCGAGCAGCTCGCCCTCGTCGGCGCCGAGGTCTGGTGGGAGGACGACGACGAGCACCCGGACGCCTGGTGCGACCGCGAAGGGACCGACCGGGCCGGGTTCGTCGCCTGCGGCGCCGAACTCGTCCACCTGCTGGAGGGCCTGCCGAGGCTCGCGAGCATCGGCCCGCCCCCGGGAACGCCGCTGCGCGAGACGCCCGTCCGGGACGGGTTCGAGGGCGTCGACCAGCGGATGCTCGGCAAGGTCCGCGCCCTGCTCGCGAAGGCGGAGTCGACCGAGTTCCCGGAGGAGGCCGAGGCGCTCAGCGCGCGCGCCCAGGAACTCATAGCGCGGCACAGCATCGACCACGCACTGCTGGCCGCCGAGACCGGCGATCTGGGCGCCCCCGCGGGCCGCCGCGTCGCGGTGGACAACCCCTACGACGCGCCGAAGGCCGTACTGCTCACCGTGGTGGCGGACGCCAACCGGTGCCGTGCCGTCTGGCACAGGGAACTGGGGTTCTCCACGGTCCTCGGGTTCCCCGCCGACCTCGCGGCGGTGGAGATGCTCTTCACGTCGCTGCTCGTCCAGGCGACGGCGGCGATGGTGCACGCCGGGCCTCGCCGCGACGCGCGCGGGCGGTCACGGACGCGGTCGTTCCGCCACGCCTTCCTCAACGCCTACGCGGCGCGCATCGGGGAGCGCCTGCGGGACGCGGCCGGTGAGGCGGCGAACCGGGCGGCCGCGGACGCCGGCGGGAAGGATCTGCTTCCCGTCCTAGCCGCGCGCGACCTGGCCGTGGAGAAGGCCGTCGATGCGATGTTCCCCAACCTGGCCAAGGGCCGGGCGGGGTCGGTGTCCAACTACGAGGGCTGGGTCGCCGGCCGCGCGGCGGCCGATCTCGCCAGCCTGAACGGGCGCTCCGAGGTCTCCGGGGCGGCCCGCCGGTCCTAGCGCGCGGGGTCCCCCCGGGGGGCGAGGGGGACGTCCGGCCATGGTTCCTGCTTCCTTCTGTGCGTTCTCGGCTGCGGGTCTGCGTCGGGAGCGGGGTCAGTCCTTCTTGCGCCGGGTGTTGCCGCCGCGGCCGCGCAGCGGGACGCCGGCCTCCTTCAGGACGTTGTAGATGAACCCGTACGACCGGCCCGTCTCGGCGGCCAGGTCGCGGATGCTCTCGCCGCCCGCGTAGCGGGGTGCGAGCTCCGCGGCGAGCTGCGTGCGTTCGGCACCGGTGACGCGGGTGCCCCTCGACAGCGTTCGGGTCACGGGGACCTCCTGTTCCCAGAGCTGGGCCGCGGGACCGTCCCCGCAGCTCACAGCAGTGTTGATCTACCCAACGTACACATTCCCCCTGAATCCGCCCCTGATGCGGCGCCAATCCGCACTAAATCGGCCGAAGCTGGTCTTTTCCGTGGTCAACGGCGTGTCGGAACTAGACAGACGGCCCCTGGACGGCCTTCGGCTGGGCGTTCCGCAGGATCAGCGGCGTGAGCGGGCCTCGGACCGGAACCGCCTGCGCTCCCCCGCCCGCCGCCGCGCCCCGCAGCGAGGCGACCTTCACGCCCTGGACGGCCTCGCTTGGGACGGCCGTCTGCTGCGACGCGGCCTCCCGCGCCGACAGGTCGGAACGGCGCAGCGGATACCGGGGCGGCTCGAACGGGAACAGCGACGTCTCGGCCAGCCCGTCCACGACGAGCAGCTCACCGGGCTCCAGCAGCCGCCATCCCGGCCGGTCGTCCATCGGCTCGCTCGCGATCACCACGGCGGGCACCGCGGCGTCCTCGGGCCCGCTCGTGCCGCCCTTGCCGGGCGACAGCACCCACAGCTCGTTGCTCTCCGGGTAGCGCAGCGCCCACAGCCGCCCGGCCTCGGCGATCAGCAGGTTGACGGCGAACACCGGCAGTTCGGTCCCGATCCGCCGCACCGCCTCGATGATCCCCTCGGTCGTGTCGCCGCGCCGCCGGATCTCCGCGGTCACGAAGGCGAACACCAGCTCCGAGTCGGTCTCGCCCGCGACGTGCGCGCGCTCGACGTCGGTCAACCACGTCCGGAGCGTGTCGAGCCCCTTCACCACGCCGTTGTGCGCGAACAGGCGGTCGTTCATGACGAACGGGTGGCAGTTGTGCACGGTGAGGCCGCCGACCGAGGCGTCGCGCACGTGGGAGACGAACGTGTGCGACGGGACGTTGCGGGCGTGCAGGTCGAAGTCGGCGTTCTCGAAGGCGGCCAGCGGCGCCCGGTCGCGGACGGGCTCACCGCCGAGGGAGAACCAGCCGAGACCCGCGCCGTGCGGCATCCGGTGGCTCTGCGCCCGCAGGCTGGACGGCGCGTCCAGCAGCCAATGAGCCGCCCTCACGCGGGGCCCGCCCGTGCTCATCCCGAACAGTCGGCACATGCCGTTCGCCTTTCGATATCGAGAGTGATCCCGCGCCCCGGGTCCCCGGCCGGCGGCGCGAAAGGAAGATCATAACTGCGAGTGATGGTGATTTTACCCAACGTTGCATCGGGCGTCCGGCGATTCCCGCCAGTCGGTCGAGGATCCGCTCCATCGCGGCGGCCCTCGCGGCAGGGGCCTGCGAGGCGCACCCGGCCGCGGCAACCCCACCGGATCACGATTCGGCGGTCGACGATGGCCGCAGAGAACCGATTTTACGCCGCGCTGTCCATGCGTTGACCTGGTTGTCCACAGAACGCTGTTCTGCTTCCGTCTGTTCCGCCGCGGCCGCAGGCTGGTCGGCGTCGGCCCCCTCCAGCGAGGAGAAACCATGATCGCCTTCCCTGTCCCGGCCACCACGACCACCCGGTTCGCCGTGGCGGCCGAACACGTCCCGCACGACCTCACCGGCCTGCTCCGCGACGCGGCAGGCCCCTACGCCGCGCACATCGCCGGCCGCCTCGGATCACCCCACCTGGAGGTCGACCGCGAGGACCTCACGACCCTCCGCTGGGACCCGCGCGGCATCAAGGCCCCCCGCGCCGAGGACCGCCGCCGCGAACGCGCGTTCCAGGACGCCCCCGAGTTCGCGGTCGTCACCGCCTGCGCCCCGATCACCGACCAGCCCCGCGCCGTCCAGGTCGCCCGCGCCGCCGCCTTCCACCTGTCCGCCGCTCTCGGCGGCGTCCCCGCCGACCTCGTCACCGGCCACGTCCTGACCCCGCCCACCGAGGAACGGACCCGCTTCGTCCTGGCCGATCAATGGATCGGCGACATATTGCCGCCCTTCCGTGCCAACGGCCGCTGCACCGCCCCCGATCCCGACCGCGATCCCGAAGGCGTGAACGGCTGCTCCTGCGTCCGCCTGCGCACCCGCGGCCTGCGCCGCTTCGGCCTGCCCGAACTGCAGATCACCGACGTCGCCTGCCCGCACGACCTGGCCGCCCTGAACGTCCTGCGCACCGCCGCCCGCCGCCTCCTGACCGACCACTGGTCGTGGCTGTCCACCGGCCCCGCCGACCGCACCCGCGAGATCGACGCCGACCTCCCGCTCGCCGAGGCCGACTTCAACGCCTTCTGGGGCGGCCGCCGCACCCACCTCGCTCCCCCGTCCCCGTTCCAGGTCCGCCTGACCTTCCTCACTCCTCGCCTCCTCGCCGTGGCCCCGCCCGACGACCTCCCCGGCAGCGTCAACGACTGGCTCTACGGAGACACGCTCCCCCTCGGCATGTACGACGTCCTCCACTCCCCCGCCCCAACCCCCCAAGCCGCCTAACCCCTCACAGCGCCTCCACCGATAGCAGCAACCCCAAACACGTTCCTGGCAGCGCTACCCGCCACTCCATCCCCGCCCCGCCCCCGCAAGCCGCACCCCGTCCAACACCGGTTCCGCCACCAAGAAGAAACGCGCATACCTGCCCTCCCCCACCTTCCAGCCCCCCGTCCACACAAGCCACCTCCAACGGGGCCCCACAGAGAACCCACCCACCACACCGCACCGACGGACGACACGAGGCACCTTCAACACCAGGCGACGCACAACCGACCCACGCCCCAGTACGCCCCCACCGGACGCTAACGGCACACTGCAACTGGCGTCCTCCCACCGCATACGGCCCACCCAATGGAGGCGACGACGCCGGACGAACCACGCCCCCAATGCGCACGCGACAGGCCGCCCACGACGTCAGACGCGCCGGCCCCGCCCCAGTAGGACACCCGCGCACGGTCTGAGCCGCCACCGGCGCCCGCCCACAACGCAGAGCACGTCCAATGCTGCCCCACGCGCCAACCCATGCCCCGCAGGGTGCTCACGGCGCATGGCACATCCACCGCACACCCAATAATTCATCTCGGCGGGCGCCCACAGTGAAGGGCGCCGCCAGCACACGCAGCACGAGACGCCTCTTGCGCCTGCCCGCGTGACAGAACACGTCCGGCGCCCATGGCCTAATACGCAAGCAACCGAGTACTCATGGCACCTGACGCGCCCGGCCCCGCCCTAGCAAGGCACGCACGGCGGGTGCTTTCAAGGCAAGGCGTCCCCGGGCGTAAGGCATATCCGTTGGCACCCACCGCAAAAGCACGCACGGCGCCTTCCCGCAGCGCGACACCTTCAGCGCCCGCCCACGGCACGGACCACGTTCGTCCACACCCATGCCCCGACCCGCGCCGCGCATGGCGCTCACGACACACGGCAACCCAATCCCCTCGGGGTTCTTTCGGCGCAGGTGCGCCGACGCATGCGCTACTAAGGCGCATGCTGCGGACGCATGGCGCAAGGCATACCGGGCTCCATGTCTGACAAACGCGCCAATAGGGCACATCTGACCGAAAGCCCTGTCGCCCGCACCGCCTGCCGCAACTCCGCCACCGTCGGCCGCACCCCCACCACGCTCGACAGCGTCGCGACCGCGCGCCGCACCTCCCGCACGTCCAGCCCGGGCGCCCGCGTAAGGCATGTCGGCGCAGGGCCGGCAATCGGCGCAGGGCCAACATGTCGGCGCAGGGCGCCTGCGGCGGATAACACGCCTAGTGCCACTCACGGCGCGATCCGCCTTTGGCGCTCACTCGTGGCTCTGGGGCGCGGGGCGCCTTTAGTGCCCGCCCTCGGCGCAGGGCGGTGGGCCCGCGCGTCCATTGCGTAGAGCGCACGTGGTGGATGCTCGCCGCGTTTGTGTCCCGCGCTTGCTCACGAGGTTGGGGCGTCCGTGATGCAGGCTCGAGGTGGTGGGTTTGTGAAGCGCCGGTCGGATGCGACGCCATGTGTTGTGTTCGCGGCACACGCCTGCAGGATGCTGAGGCCCAGCAGGATGCTGGCCGACTGGGGTTTGGCTGCAGGTGGTTGGAGGGGAATCGCTGGTCAGGTGGATGCTTCGCGACGCGCCACCGGGATTGGCACGGAGGCCAGGGCGGAACGTCAGCGTTGTTCGGTCTTGTTTGCTTCTATGACCTTTGCAGCTTTAGACGGATGTACCCGGGTTCTAGGGTTTTTGAGGTTAATGTCTTGGGGCGGGGTCGGGGAACCTTACTTTCCGGTTCGCATGCGTGAACCTTCGCGTTGGTCAAGTGTGGCTGCGCTCGGGACGCCCGATGACGCTGGTTATATCCGGACGATTATGGATGTGCAGCACATTTCGCTGGTGTGGTGACCGGACGATCGGTGAGTCGAGTGCGAGCAATGGTCAACGCTCCGTAGCCAAATTGACTACGATCGGCATTCTGACGGTGACCAACGCGATCCCCCGGGGCGAAGATGACCCGTTTCCTGGCAGATCCCAGGATGACAGACATATTCGGCGAAATCGTCCGCTGCACCTGCGGACTGCTCGGCTGCACCGCGGCGGCGGGCGTGATCTCCTTCAGCGCGGCGCCCGCCGATGCCGCGTCCGGGCCGCAGCCGGACCCGCGAAGATCGGCGCCGGTCCCCTGCCGGAACGTCCTCGACCGCGACTGGTACACCGCGCAGCTGTGCAGGGAGGCGTGGCTGGCGATGTTCGACGGCTCGCGGAGGAGGGCGGCGGGCCCCGGAGACGCCGCTCGCAGGCGGGGCCCGTTCGAGAAGGGCCCGAGGAGCGGACGCCGGCGACCCGCGCCGCCGAAAGCTATCGACCACCCGAGTCCCCGCCCCGCGCTGCAGGCCCCGGACGGCGTTCCCCAAGCTCCCGTGCCGACGCCGGTTCCGACGGTGACCGCCGGGGGTGAGGACACCAGTCAGGCCCCGGTGCGTCTGCGTGAGCAGGCCGACGACGAGCCGCAGATCCGTCCGGTGCAACCGGTCCTTCTGCTCGGCCTCCTCCTCCCGGCGGCCGCCGCGATCTGCTATCCGTTCCGGCACCGGATCCTCGCTGCGGCGACCGCGGGGATGCCGGTGCTCAGCGCGTCCACCGGCGGCCCTGACTCGCGGCCCGTCCCGTTCACCTACCGTCCGTCCCTCGACCCGTTCGCCGTGCCGGCGCTGGCGCTCGCGGGAAGCGGGGCGGCGGACAGCGCGCGGGTGCTCGCCCTCTCCGCGCTCGATGAGCACGGTGACAGTTCCCTGGTCGTGCTCCCACGGCCCGATGCGGGCCGCCTCTTCGGGCTGGCCGAGGACGAACTGCTCGACGAGAACGCAGCGGGGCTGTTCATCCCGGGCAACCTCGATGCCGCCCTGGCCTACCTGGAGACGGAACTCGCGATCCGGCGGAACGCCGGGACGCCCGCGGCCCGGCGCCTTCTGCTGGTCGCCGACTGCGCGGAGGAGGCCGGCCGGATCACCGCGCTCCTCGACCGCCACCCGGGCGGTCTGTCCGCGGTCCTCCTCGGGCCGTGGCCGGGTGTCCAGGCCGTCGTGGACGACGACGGCCTGGTCGACGCTCCCGCCACACTGGCGGCCCATCTCCCCCAGCGCCTCCCTGCGATGTCCCGGACCGAGGCCCGCGACCGGCTCCACGCCGCCATCGCCCGCCAGGCCAAGGACCGGAGGCGCCCACCCGGGCGGCGTTACAACTCGCGGCGGACGTGAGCACGTCCGCCGCCGCCGGTTAGAAGGCGCAGCGGTCTCTCGCCGCCATCGCGGGTCGTGAACGCCCTTCACAGGGTCTCCCGCTCGTATCTGGCGCTCTCGGCCCTGGTCCCCACCAGGTTGCGGATCGCGCGGCCGAGGAGGGCGGGGTCCGGAGGCTGGTCTGCGTCACGGTCGAGATAGGCGGTGCAGCGCAGCATCCAGCCGCGCACGACGTCCTCGATGTCGGTCTCGGCCCGTCTCGCCTTCGCCAGTGCCCTCCGGAGCTTCTCCTCGCGAACCTCCTGTGCGAGTTCCTCGTCCGCGGCCAGGGCGTGGATGTCAGCGAGCGCGTAGCGTCCGAACCGGTCGGTCCCCAGGGCGCGCTCACCGGCGACGCGATCGAAGGTCTTGCGGGGCCAGTCGAGGATCGTCACCGCCCCGCCGGCGTCGACGCTGTCGAACAGCGGCCCCTTCCGGGCGGAGACGACGTCCCGGACCGCACTGGAGTCGAGGGCGTCGAGGTCTCGCAGGAGGTAGAGCGGGTGTCCGCGGAAGGTGCTGACGACCTCGAGGTCCTCCTGGGCCACCAGCACTTCGACGTCGCGGCGCTCGACGTCGAGGCCCGTGCGCACGGCGAGCCGGGCCGCCGCGCGGATCGCGCCGACCGGAGGTTCCTCTCCGAACCGGGCGACCACCTGGTCGCGCCGGTCCGCGCATTCGTCGACGAGCCGGGCCGACCAGCGTTCGCCGTCGAGGTCGGGTTCGGGGAGCAGGCCGTGCTCCCGGCCGAGGCGCAGCTGCCACCGGGTCAGTCGGAGCCGGGCGGCGAGCTGGTTCGGTCCGAGGTCTGCGCTCGTGGTCTGTACGGGCATGGTCGCGCCTTTCCGTGTACCGGGATGTGACGCGGAACAGCCTCGTGCATGGCGGCGCGCCGCGATAGTGGAACGCCATTCTGTGGACAAGCCCAAGAAAGTCGCGACTAATGTCCTATTTTGCGCCCTTCAGAAGGCGCAGGGAAGAGACTTGATCCCGTTGATGAAGCTCGTACGCTGCCGGACCGGAGCCGACGTTGCGTGCAGATCGGGAAGGCGTGTATAGAGCTCCCGCAGCAGGACCGTGACCTCGCGGCGGGCGAGATGCGCGCCGAGGCAGAAATGCGGCCCCGGCGCACCGAAGCCGACGTGGGGATTAGGCGAGCGCGTGATGTCGAACGCGTGCGGGTCCTGGAACATGGCCTCGTCACGGTTGGCCGAGTTGTAGTAGAGGACCACCCTGTCGCCGGCCTTGTACGTGTACCCGCACAGCTCATAGTCCTGCGAGAGCGTGCGCCGCATCCACGTCACCGGTGTCGCGTAGCGAACGACCTCCTCCACCGCACCGGGGAGGCGGCCCTCGATGTCACCGACAAGCAACGCCTGCTGATCGGGATGCCGCGTGAGGAGGTCGAGCGCGTGGGACAGGGCGTTGCGGGTCGTCTCGTTCCCCGCGACGACCAGCAGAGTGAAGAAGCGGGCCAGCTCGACGGTCGTGAGCGACTCTCCGTCGACGTTCGCGTGCGTGAGCGCCGTGACGAGATCGTCCGCTGGCTCCTTGCCGCGCAGCCGCCCCAGATCCCCCATGAGCTCGTGGAGGTGCGCGAACTTGTCGCGCAGCATCGCGATGCGGTCCTCGCCGGCCGGGCCGACGTAGTCGGGATCGCCGATTCCCAGGATCATGTTCGTGGCGTCGATGACCCCGTCGTACTCCGAGTCCGGGATGCCCATCATCGAGCAGATGATCCGCAGGGGCATCGGCATGGCGACGTGCTCGACGAAGTCGCACGGGCCGCGTTCGGCGAGTTCGTCGACGATCCGGCGGGCGAGGACGGTGACGTCCCCCGCGAACCGCTCGACCATGCGCGGGGTGAACGAGCGGGAGACGATCCGCCGGAGCCGCGCGTGCCGGGGGTCGTCCATGCTGATCATGGAGCCGGAGTACTCGGCGATCGCCGGCGACGGGTCCACGAGACTGACCGCCGTGGGCTGCGAGCTGAACACCTCGGGACGGCGGCTCGCCTCGGCGACCTGCTCGTAGCGGGTCAGGGCGTAGAAGCCGGGTTCGTCCTGCAGGGGGCAGTAGACGGGATCCTGAGCGGATCTCAGCCCGGCGAACACCTCGTCGCGTTCGGCCTGGGACGTCGCCCAGAAGTCCAGGCTGGACAGTCGCGTCTCGACAAGGGAGGGCATCGACCGGGCCGCCTTCCGCCGGGGAATCGCCGTCCACAGGCTAACGCGGAGGGCCCCCGGAATGCGATCAGTCGAGCGCCCTGTGCCTCGGAGGGACAGGGACGTGTATCGCAAGCGCGCGCGGGCGGGCCGTGAGCCCGCCCGCTGCCCACTCAGTCGTCGCTGGGGCGATGCCGGCCGTCAAGAGGGTGCCGAGGCTCCCCTCGTGGACCGGAGATGTGGCCGAGGCCGGTCAGCGCGCGGACGGCTCCACGTAGTGGCGCTCGCCCGGCCCCACGTACACCTGCCGCGGGCGGCCGATCTTGGTGGTGGTGTCGTTCATCATCTCGCGCCACTGCGCGATCCAGCCGGGGAGCCGGCCGAGCGCGAACAGCACGGTGAAGGCGTTCGTGGGGAAGCCCATCGCCTTGTAGATGACGCCGGTGTAGAAGTCCACGTTCGGGTAGAGCTTCCGCTCGACGAAGTAGTCGTCGCTGAGCGCGACCTCCTCCAGGCGCATGGCCAGGTCGAGGAGCGGGTCGGACTTGCCGAGCGCCTCCAGCACCTTGCCGGTGGCCTTCTTCACGACCGCGGCGCGCGGGTCGTAGTTGCGGTACACGCGGTGCCCGAAGCCCATGAGCTTGACGCCGGGCTCCTTCTTCTTGACCCGCTCCACGAACGACTCGATGTTGTCGCCGTTCTGGTGGATGCGCTCCAGCATCTCCAGTACGGCCTGGTTCGCGCCGCCGTGGAGAGGTCCGAACAGGGCGTCGACGCCCGCGGACACGGACGAGAACAGGTTGGCCTGGCTGGAGCCCACCAGCCGCACCGTGGAGGTGGAGCAGTTCTGCTCGTGGTCGGCGTGCAGGACGAAGAGCATGTCCAGCACCCGCACGATCTCGGGGTCGATCTCGTAGGGCTGCGTGGGCAGCCCGAACGTCATGCGGAGGAAGTTCTCCACGTACCCCAGCGAGTTGTCGGGGTAGAGCAGCGGCTGCCCGTTGGAGGTCTTGTACGCGTAGGCCGCGATGGTGGGCAGCTTGGCGATGAGCCGGATGCTGGACTGGTCGACCTGCTCGGGGTCGAACGGGTCGAGGCTGTCCTGGTAGAAGGTCGACAGCGCGCTGACCGCCGACGACAGGACCGCCATCGGGTGCGCGCGGCGCGGGAACGCGGAGAAGAAGGCCCGGAACTTCTCGTCGAGCAGCGTGTGGTTGCGGACGCTGTCGGTGAACTCGTCCAGCTGGGCGGTCGTCGGCAGCTCACCGTAGATCAGCAGGTAGGCCACCTCGAGGAAGGACGATTTCTCCGCCAGCTCCTCAATGGGATAACCCCGGTAGCGGAGGATGCCCGCCTCACCGTCGATATAGGTGATCGCCGATGTGGTGGACGCGGTGTTGGTGAAACCGGGGTCGAGTGTGACGTGCCCCGTCTCCTTCAGGAGGCTCCCCACCCGCAGTCCCGAAGGTCCCTCGGTCGACTCAGTGACCTCGAGGGGCATCCGGCCGCCCGCGTGGTTGAGTTCGAAATCCGACATATGCGCTCGCTCCCAACTCCGTCCACACCTGCGTAGACGTTCCGGTCTTCATCGTATCGAGGTGATCACATGGCCTGATCGGCGGCCGTCTCGTTGACGCCGGGGCCGTGCGGATGTTGCGCTGAGTACATGACCGACAACAGTGCCGCGGAACTGGTCGCCCGAGCGCGCGCGGACGTCGCGGCGAAGGCGGACGGCAACCGCTTCCTGGGCCTGCTCGAAGCGGGCGAGGTACCCCGGGAACGCCTGGTCCGGCTGGCAGCCGAGGAACATCGGATCGTCAGTAGCGACCAGCGCAGTTTCGCGCTGCTGGCGGCACGTTTCCCGGCGCCGCCGGCGGGCGGCTTGTTCCTGAGGCTGGCGCAGGGTGAGGCGGAGGCGCTGGCATTGCTCGGCCGCTTCGCAGCGGCCCTCGGCGAAAGTGAGAAGAATCTCAGCGCGTACGAGCCCCTCCCGCTCGCGCAGGCTTACCCGGCTTACCTCGCGCAACGTGCGGCGTTCGGCACCTCCACCGAGGTCGCCTTGGCCATGCTGGCCAATCTGGAGGAGTGGGGCGCCTACTGCGCCCGTACCGCCACGGCGCTTCGCGAACGCTACGGATTCGACGAGGAGACCGTCGGGTTCTTCTCCTTCTTCGCCGAGTCGCCGCCAGGATTCGAGGAAGAGGCTCTCGCCGTCATCGCCGCGGGCCTGGCCTCCGGCGACGATCCCGTGGAGGCGTCCCGCGCGGCCCGCCTCCTGCACGCGTACGAGAACGCCTTCTGGGACGCACTGGCCGACGACCTGCCCTGACCCGACTTCTGGACGGACGGCGCGTCGTTCTCGCACGGAGGCCTATGCCTCATACGTGCTCAGGCGGCTCGAGCAAGGTGGGCTGCTCTCCGTCCACCTCGATCAAGGTGGGTTCCTGAACGTCGATGAGGTCCCCTATCTCGTCGGTGAACTCGTCCTCCCCATAGACCGCGTCGAGAAGCGTGGAGAGCGCGGTGAGGACCTGCTCCGGTGAAGGCCGTTCCTCTGGATCCTTGACGAGGCAGCGTGTCACGAGGCCCCGCATAGGGTCCGGCAGACGGTCGAGGTCGGGACGTCCATAGACGATGCGTCCGCGCACCTTGTGGCCCGTGCCGAACGGCGCGGACCCGGTCGTCGCGTAGACGAGCGTGGCACCGAGCGAGAACACGTCGCTCTTGGGAGTGACGGGCTCGCCGAGTGCCTGCTCGGGCGACATGTAGGCGGGCGTACCCAGGATCTCCGAACGGGCGAGCGGCAGCGCGTCGAGTGGCCGCGCGATGCCGAAGTCGATGACGCGCGGGCCGTCCGATGCCAGCAGGACGTTCGAAGGCTTCAGGTCCCGGTGGACGATCCCTGCGCGGTGGATGGCGATGAGTGCCTCCCCTAGGCCCGCCCCCAGCCTGCACGCCGCCTGCTCGGGCAGCGGTCCCTTCTCCCGGACGACCTTGGCCAGGCTCACGCCGCGGATGTACTGCGTCGCTAGCCACGGGCGTTCCGCGTCGGGGTCCGCGTCGACGACGGCCGCGGTGTAGAAGCCGCTGACCGCCTGGGCGGAGACGACCTCGCGGCGGAACCTCGCCCGCCAGCGCGGATCGTCCAGCAGCTCGTCCCTGATGACCTTCACGGCGACCAGCCGCCGGCTCGGTGAAGCGCCGAGGAACACCTCGCCCATCCCGCCGGAACCGAGCCGTGCGACCACACGGTAGGGGCCGATCATCCGGGGGGCTTCAGGCTGCATGGGCACGGAATCCGATCATGGTGGGCGCGGCTTCATCGTGCCACGGGCGGCCCTCCGCTCCGGCCGGTCAGGTCCAGCGGAGCTCGCTCCGTTCCCGCCAGTAGAGCTCGGGCGCGACGCCGAGGCCGGCCAGTGTGTCCGACTCCCGCTCGTTCAGGGACAGGTGCGTCGCCGCCAGGTTCGCCTCCATCTGGCCCGGGGTGACGGCTCCGATCAAGACCGTGTCCGCCCAAGGCCGGCTCAGCGCGGCCGCCAAGGCCAGAGCGTCGGCGCTGGTGCCTTTGTCGGACGCCATGGCGGCCAGCGCGCGCGGAGGCCGTACGGCGAGACGGCCGTTCGCGAGCACTTCCTTGAGCAGGACGTGGAGACCGGCCGCATGGGTCTCTTCGAGGGCCGCCTCAGCGGACGTCTCGAGGAGATTCCACGTCGATTGCACGGTGCTAAAAAGCCGCCGGCCGGAAACCTCGAGGCGCATGGCACGGCGGATGGTGCCGGCCTGTCCAGGCCCCGACGTGGAGAAGCCGACTCGAACACCCTGGGCGGTCGCTTCGGCCAGGGCTTTCTGAAGCCCGACGTCTTCGAAGAGCGGGCTGTCCTCCGTGAGCGAATGGACCTGATAGACCGAGAGGCGATCGCCGAGCAGCGCGCGCGTCTCCGTGTACTGGGCGCGGTAGCGGTCGAGGCTGTGCTCCTTGACCTCGTGCGCTGGAGCATCGAGGCGCCAGTCTCCGACGTACGTGTAGCCCCACTTGCTGGAGACGGTCAAACCGCGCGGCATACGCGCGGAGAGCCATTCCCCTAGGAACTCTTCAGCTCGTCCGTACGACCGCGCGGTGTCGACCCACCGGATCCCTGCCGCGTAGGCACCGTCCAGAAGACTCCAGGTCGCGTCGCGCATCTGCTCGACGCTGCGTTCTTCGGGCAGCTCTTCCGTCCTGCCCACGTTGATATAGGCGGGGCGCCCCACTGCTGCTAGGCCGATCCCCAGCCGTCCTGTCGCATTCATGTTTTCAGCCTCCCATGCCGGACGTGACCCGCGGCGCGGGTGGTGATCGATCGCTTCCACGAACCGACCAACGGACATTTCTCCATTTTTCAACGGCAAATGGCGGGCCTTATCCACAGAACCGCGTTCAGGTCTCCTTTCTGCCGCGTCTCCCCGAGGCTTGACGACGTCACGCGAACCCGCAAGGGCCCGAAGGAGGCTCCCTTTGCCGATCACCATCACCGTTCCCGAGGAGACCACCACCCGGTTCGTCGTCGCGGCCGACCGGACTCCCGACGACGTCGCCACCGCCCTCCGGCAGGGGCTGCCGGGCCGGCTCGGCGCCGCGATGTTCCAGCGGCTCGGCACGCCGGCCCTCATGGTCGCCGCACACAAGGCCGAGGTGTCGCCCTGGGACCTCCGGTCGGTGACGAGCACAGACCCGGACGACGCCGAACGGGTCAGGCGCAGCGACTGGCACGTCGGAGTGACCTCGGTACTGCCGGTCGCCGATCTCCCGGCCGGCCCGCACATCACCCGCGCCACGGCCGAGGCGCTCGCCGGATCGCTCGGCGGCGTCCCCGTCGACCTCGACATGAACCGGGTCGTACACCCGCTCCCCGTACCGCGCCCGGAGACCTTCGTCCTCGCGGACGACTGGACGGGCGCCACGCTCCCGCCCTACCGGAACGCGGGCCGGTGCACGGCCGACGAGGACGAGATCGACGGCTGCTCCTGCGTGGGCATCACCACCCGGGGCCTGCGTCGCTTCGGCCTCCCCGAACTGGAGATCACAGGAGTGGCCTGCCCCCATGACCTCGCCGCACTGAACATCGTCCGGACCGCGGCGCAACGGCTGCTGCCTCTCGGAAGGCACCGGGGCGAGCATGTCCTGCATTCGGAACTCATGCTGACGAGCGCCGACTTCTCGGCGTTCTGGGGCAGCCGGGAGCAGGTGTGGGACGACGGGCCCGTCCCCGTGAAACTCGTCCAGACCGGGCCCCGCCGCCTCTCGATCCAGGCACCGGAGGACTTCCCCGGCTCTCTCAACGAGTGGCTCTGGGACGAACTGCCGCCCGTCCTGCACCATTACCTGAGCTGCGAACCCGACGACGCCGACCCGGACTGAGCGGCCCAGTGCCGTCACCTACGGGTCACCTGCACAGCTGCGGCACGCCGGTTAGCGTCGGTCGCCATGCGGAACGAACAGGAGCCGGGGTCCTTGGAGAAGGTCCTCGCCGACATCGCCGACGAACGCGCCGCCCAGGATCGGATGTGGGGCGTCCAGGAGTTTCCCGACGGCACCGGACCAGCGTTCGCCGGTGAAGCCGACAAGGCCAAGGACGACTGCGCCGGCGCCTGGACGCGCGGCGAGCTGACGTGGCGGCACGTGCTCGCCGAGGAGTTCTACGAGGCGCTGGCCGAGACCGCCCCGGCGCCGCTGCGGAACGAACTGGTGCAGACGGCGGCCGTGGCCGTGAAATGGATCCAGTCGCTGGACCGCCGGAACGGCGTGACCGAACATCGCACCAAGGAAGGTGGTGGGCGCACCGAGAAACTGGTCCGCGACCGGATCCCCGACCTCATCCTGAGCACCGGCCGGCGGCCCGAGACCCGGGTCGCGGAGCGCGGCGAGTACACGTCGCTGCTGCGCGCGAAGCTCTACGAGGAGGCCGGCGAGTACATGGAGAGCGGAGACCCCGCCGAACTCGCCGATGTACTGGAGGTCGTCCACGCGCTCGCAGCGCTCCACGGCCTGACGCCCGCCGACCTGGAGGCGAGCCGATCCGCCAAGCACACCGCCCGAGGGGGTTTCTCAGAGCGCATCGTCCTGCGGCTACACCCGTAGGCGCTGGCGGCTGCGGTCAGCGGAGTGGCCTGGCGTCAGGGCCAGATCCGGCGAAGCGTCCACGGGCCGGCGGCTCCCGCGGCCGGCCCGACCACCTCCGCGATCGCCGGGCCGTCCGGCGTCGTGACCTGGAGCCGGTAGAAACGGGCCTCGCCGGGTTCCTGCCACTGCTCCAGGACCCGGCGCACCCGGAAGCACCCGCGCGCACCGGTGATCTGAGAAGGATGGCCCACCGGGGTGGTCTCCGCGGAGACGGGTTCATCGATCAGCACGAGACCAGACCCTAGCCCGAACAAGTGTTCGAGCAAAGCCCACCAAGCCGTCCGACCCGACATCCCCCACCCCAAGCAAGCCACCATCCGATACCCGCAAGGCCGGCTCGCAGGTCAGCGCACACGGGCAGCGCACGTGCGGCGCTCCATGCGGAGCGGCGCCCGCAGGACCATGCCCATGGAGCGGTACAGCGTGCGCTTGCATGGGGCGGTTCACAAAGGGCGGCGCCCGCGAAACAGACCATGCGAGGCCCTGCGTCCGGAGCGACGCCCGCGAGGCCGCACTGTGGGCCGCACGTGGTGGGTGAGCATGGGCCCGCGTGCGTGGAGCGGGGATGTACGGGCAGCGCATGTGCGGCGCTGCGCATGGAGCGGCGCCCGACCACCGTGCCGTCGGCCCGCGCCGTCGGGCCGCGCGGGTGCACGGTGCGTGGGACCGTGCCTGGGGAGCGGTGCCCATGGAGCCGTGCTATGGAGGCGTGGGCGTGCACAGTTCCTTGTGGGTGCGCGTGGCAAGCGGGCGTGATGGGCGGGTGTGATGGGCGGGCGTGGTGAGCGCGCGTGATGGGCGCGCGTGATGGGCGCGCGTGATGGGCGCGCGTGATGGGCGCGCGTGATGGGCGCGCGTGATGGGCGCGCGTGATGGGCGCGCGTGATGGGCGCGCGTGATGGGCGCGCGTGATGGGCGCGCGTGATGGGCGCGCGTGATGGGCGCGCGTGGGGCGGCGTAGCAGAGGCAGGGTGTGAGGGCACCGTGCGCGGAGCAGGGGATGTGAGGCGCTACGTGTGGAGCGGCGGCGGGGGCTGTGCCGTCGGGCTGTGCGGGGGCACGGTGCGTGGGGGGTGATCGTGGAGCGGCTGTTCTATCAGTGCCCGCCTGTAGCGTCGGCCACGGCGGCAGCGAGAAGAGGAGCGCGAGCATGTCAACGTACGTTCTTGTGCCTGGGGCGGGCGGAAGCGCCTGGTTCTGGCATCTCCTCGTTCCCGAGCTGGAGGCCCGGGGGCATGAGGTCATCGCCGTGGACCTGCCGGCCGCCGACGAATCGGCCGGGCTCACGGAGTACGCGGACACCATCGTCGAGGCGATCGGCGACCGCACCGAGGTCATCCTGGTGGCGCAGTCGATGGGCGGGCTCAGCGCGCCGCTCGTGTGCACCCGCGTGCCGGTGGCGCTGCTCGTCCTGCTCAACGCGATGGTCCCCGTACCCGGCGAGACCGGGGGCGCCTGGTGGGCCAACACCGGGCAGGCCCAGGCCATGGCCGAACAGGCGGCCCGGGAGGGGCGGGAATTGCCCGCGGAGTTCGATCCCGAGGACTGCTTCTTCCACGATGTCGCACCGGAGGTGACCGCCGAGGCGTTCGCGCGAGGCGAGGACTCGCAGTCGGACAGGGCCTTGGAGGAGCCCTGGCCTCTGGAGAAGTGGCCGGACACGCCGACCGTCTTCCTCCAGGGCAGGGACGACCGGCTGTTCCCCCTGCCGTTCCAGCGCCGGGTCGTTCGCGAGCGCCTGAACATCCCGGTCGACGACATGCCGGGCGGGCATCTCGTCGCGCTCAGCCGCCCCAAGGAGCTCGCGGACCGGCTGGAGGCGTACCGGATCCGGCACATCGGGCCGAACGTTTCGTGACACGGGCCACGCAGGGACAGCGGCTAATCGGCGCCGATGCCGCGGGCGAGAGCGGGAGGCAGCGGGTAGAGGCGTTCCTTGGGCAGTAAGGCCTTGGCCTGAGCGGTCCGGCCCGCCTGGAGCAGCCCATGGATCCTGCGGACCAGCGGTGTTTGGTCGTCAATGCCGAGGATCCAGTCATCGACGTAGCGGTCCACGATGTGGCGGCTCAGCCCCACCTGAATGCTGCGCGTCTCCAGCTTGCGGCCGTTCAGCGACCGCTCGGGGTCCCATTGGACGTGGACCGTCGCCCGTGCGAAACGGCGGCGCCATTCGTCGGAGCTGCGGAAGACGCGGCGGTCCGGGTCGGTCGGGACGGCCTGCGCCAAGGCCTCCTCCCAGCCCGCGCGGGTGATCCTGACGGCCAGAACCGTCTCCTGCCCGGGCTTGCGCGCCCAGTTGCTGCGCGCCATCAGCCACAGGAACGACGGCTTGATCCAGGTCATGCGGGTGCGGGAGAACGGAGGGACGAAAGTGCCGTGCCGCGCCGCCGGGAGACCGATCTCCGGGCCGTAAGCCTGGTAGACGGTGATCGAGTCACGGTCATGGAGGGCGCGGATCTCACGTGTGCGCATGGTGCCGCCACGGTGCCGCAGGGCGCCCGGCGGGTTCAACCGGATTTCGTGGCCGCGGACCTGCGGCGGTGGGCCTTCTGCCGGCACGCGGCGCCGCAGAATCGCGCCGGGCGGCCGGTGCGTGCCGCCGCCAGCGGCGTCCCGCAGACCTCGCACCTGCTTTCGTTACGTGACGGCGGCGGGCTTTCGTCACGGACTTTCGTTACGGCAGAGGGGCGGAGCGCGTCGCAGGCCAGTGCGGTCATGCGGCCGGGCGGCCCGTCGGCGCGCCGCAACCGTTCGGTGACGACGCATCCGGCCATCAGGGCCCGCACGTCCCGCAGGTCGACGTCCGCGCGCACGTCGCCGGCCGCCTGGGCCCGCCGGAGCAGCGCATCGAGGGCCTCGTTGAACTCCTCCTCGACGCCGGCGGCGAACGCCTTGATCCCCTCCTCCAGCGCCAGCGCCTCGCAGATGGCGTGGTTGAACATCGCCCGCTCGACGACCCACATCAGGAAGCCGTAGAACCGCTCCCCGGGGTCGTCCGCACCGGCCAGCGACCTCGCCTCCTCGATGATGCTCTCGAACCGGTCGGTGATGACAGCGGTGAACAGCGCCTCCTTGGTCGGGAAATTGCGGTAGACCGTCCCGGCGCCGACGCCGGCGCGGCGGGCGATGTCGTCGAGCGGGACCAGCCGCCCCTCGGCGGCGAACGCCTCCAGCGCGGCCTGGAGGATCCGGCTCCGGTTCCGCCGCGCGTCCGCACGCCGCGGCTCCGCCTCCTGACCGCGGCGCGCCCCCGTCTCGACACCACGGCGCGCCCCCGTCTCGACACCGCCGCGCGCCCTTGTCTCGACACCGCCGCGCGCCCTTGTCTCGGCACCGCGGCGCGACTCCGCCTCACTGCTGCGGCGCGATCCTGCGTCACTGCGGCGCTGCGGTTCCGCGTCGGTGCGGCGCGGCTGGGCGTCGGTGCGGCGGCGCGGCCGTGGCTCGGCGCGGCGGCGCGGGCCCGGCGCGGCCTCGGTGCGGCGGGGCGGTTCCTCGGGCACGAACGACTTCCCTTCCTTTGACAAACGGGGCGAGCGTTCCGGTAATGTCTCAACCGGGTCGATGGTTCCGATTGTAGGTCCGGAGGAGACGGCGATGGGCGAGGACGCGGTGGTCGAGGCGAGGCGGCGGCTGGGGCGGATCGGGGTGGGCCTGATGACGCCCCTCGCACCGGCGGAGGAGTGGCGGCGGGCCGCCCGCCGGGTGGAGGACGCCGGATACGGATCGATCTGGGTGAACGAGGCGATCGGCGGCCGGGAGGTGTTCACGCAGCTCGGGGTGATGCTCGCGGCCACCGAGCGGATCGTGCTCGGGTCGGCGATCGCGAACCTGTGGGCGCGGCATCCGGCCGCGATGCAGGGGGCCGCGTCGGTGCTGGCCGACGCCTACCCGGGACGGTTCGCGCTCGGCGTCGGCGTCAGCATGGGCGCGATCGTCGAGCAGAGCGGCCAGACGTGGAGCAGCCCGCTCGCCCGCATGCGCGGGTACCTCGAAGCGATGGACGCCGCCGTGGAGGCGGCGCCGAAGCCGGAGGTGCCGTTCCCGCGGCTGCTCGCGGCGCTGGGTCCGAAGATGCAGGCCCTGGCCGGCGAACGCGCCGACGGGATGCTCCCCGCGATGATGCCCGTCGAGCACACCCGCCGGGCGCGGGAACTGCTCGGCCCGGACAAGCTGCTGATCGCACTGCAGCCCGTGATCCTCGAGACCGATCCCGGGAAGGCGCGGGCCATCGCCCGCCAGGCCGGGGCCTTCTCGATTCCCGGTTCGCCCTACATCGGGGCGCTCAAGAAGCTGGGCTTCTCGGACGCGGACCTCGCCGACGGAGGCTCCGACGAGCTCATCGACGCCTGTTTCGTCCGGGGCGACGAAGCCGCGGTGGCCAAGGGCGTCGAGGCCTATCTGGACGCGGGGGCCGACCACGTGTGCGTGTCGGTGTTCCAGCCCGACCTCGCCTCGTCCGCCGACCAGTTCGAGCGGCTGGCCCCGTACCTGTTGAACGACTGACCCCGCGGCCCGCGTCCGGGCGGAGCGCCGGTGAGACGTCAGCGGGGGCGGACCAGGCCGGTCTCGTAGGCGGCGATCACCAGCTGGGCCCGGTCGCGGGCCTGGAGCTTGGCTAGGAGGCGGCCGATGTGGGTCTTCACCGTGGCGGGGCTGAGGTGCAGGTGCTCGGCGAGTTCGGCGTTGGAGAGGCCGCGGGCGATGAGGGCGAGGACCTCGCGCTCGCGGTCGGTCAGGGCGTCGAGTCCGTCGGGCGGCGGCTCCGCGGGGGCGGGCCGGCGGACGAACTCGGCGATCAGCCGGCGGGTCACCGTCGGGGCGAGCAGCGACTCGCCGGACGCGACCACGCGGACCGCCGACAGCAGGTCGGCGGGCGGGGTGTCCTTGAGCAGGAAGCCGCTGGCACCGGCCCGCAGCGCCGCGTAGACGTAGGAGTCCAGGTCGAACGTCGTGAGGATGAGGACCCGGACGTCCGGCAGGTCGCGGCAGATGCGCCGGGTCGCCTCGATGCCGTCCATCTCCGGCATCCGGACGTCCATGAGGACGACGTCGGGCCGCTCCCGCTCGGCGAGCTCGACGGCCTCCGCGCCGGTGCCGGCCTCGCCGACGGCGTGGAGCCCCGGCGCGGTGTCGATCAGGACGCGGAAGCTGCCGCGTACCAGGGCCTGGTCGTCGGCGACGAGGACGCGCAGTTCCAACGTGCTCCTAGGCCTCGTAGGGGAAGGCGGCGGCGACGGCGAAGCCGCCCTCCGGGCGGGGACCGGCGGTGAAGTCGCCGCCGTACATCATGACGCGTTCGCGCATCCCGATGAGTCCGTGGCCGGGGACGCCGTGGACGCCGGGGAGGACGCGGACGCCGGGCCCGTCGTCGTCCACCTCGATCCGGACGCGCCCGCCGACGGCCTCGACCAGGACGCGGCAGCGGGCGGGCGCGGCGTGCTTGACGACGTTGGTGACGGCTTCCTGGACGATCCGGTAGGCGGCGAGCGCGACGCTCTCGGGCAGGTCGTCCGCGCGGACGTCGAGGTCGACGTGGACGCCGGCCATGGCGGCGCGCTCGGCCAGGCCGGACAGGGATCCGAGGCCGGGCGAGGGGGCGAGGCCTGGCTCGTCGGCGCGCAGGACGCCGAGGAGGTGGCGCATCTCGCCGAGCGTGCCGCGGCTGGTGGACTCGATGACGCGCAGGGCATCGAGGGCCTCCTCCGGGCGGGCCTCGGCGACGTGGACGGCCACGCCGGCCTTGACGGCGATGAGGCTCATGCTGTGCGCGACGATGTCGTGCAGTTCGCGGGCGATGCGGAGGCGTTCCTCGCCGACGGCGGTCTCGGCGAGGCGGCGGGCGGCCTGGGCGGTGTACGCACGGCGGTCGCGGACGGCGCGGCCGAGCGCCCAGGACGCGCCGAGGACGGCTACGCCCAGCAGCACGCGGCCGAGCTGTTCGGCCTGCCAGTTCTTCGGCCCGACGAGGGCGCCGCCGAGGATGACGATCGCGCTCAGCACGCCGATCGCCCGCGTGGGGACGAAGCGCGCGCGGGGCAGTTGCAGCGCGACCGGGTAGAGCGCGTACGCGGCGGCGGCGTAGAAGTCCCATGGCAGGTCGAGAATCAGAGCCAGGGTCGACGCGGCGAGGACCCCGCCGAAGACGGGCACGGGCCATAGCCGCCGTACTGCGAGCGGCAGCGCCATGGCCGCGGCGACGGGCACGGCGAGCAGCGCCGGCGTCTCGTGGCCACCGGAGAACACCAGTAAGAACAGCGTGTAGAGGACTGCGACCGCAGCGTCCAAGCGGATCGGCCGCCGGAGGCGGTTCCGCCAGGGGCCGGGCTGATCGTGACGCGGTGGCTCGTGGCCGGGGGGCCGGGCGTGCGGGGAGGCCGGCTCGGATTCGTGCACGTCACGACGGTAGCCGGACACCGCGGCGCGGCGCGTCGTGCCGGCGGACGTCAGACCTGGGTCCGATGCGGCGGCGTCGTCTCGGAGCACGGTCGGACCGGCGGGTCCCGACCGGGTTCCGATGTGCGGGGACGGTGTCGGGCGGGAGCGTTGGCCGCATGATCGAAGTGAGGGAGCTGACCAAGCGCTACGGCGGGACCGTCGCCGTGGACGCCCTGTCGTTCCGGGTGCGCCCGGGGACGGTGACCGGGTTCCTCGGCCCGAACGGCGCCGGGAAGTCGACGACGATGCGCGTGCTGCTGGGGCTGGACGCGCCGTCGTCGGGCGCGGCGCTGGTGAACGGCGGCCCGTACGCGGCGTTGCGGCGGCCGATGCACGAGGTGGGGGCGCTGCTGGACGCGGGCGCGGTGCACGGCGGCCGCCGTGCGTTCGACCACCTCGGCTGGCTGGCGCGCAGCAACGGGATCGGGACGCGGCGGGTGGCGGAGGTGCTGGAGCAGGTCGGCCTGGCGGGCGTCGCGCGCAAGCGGGTGGGCGGGTTCTCGCTCGGGATGCGGCAGCGGCTGGGGATCGCGGCGGCGCTGCTCGGCGATCCGGGCGTGCTGATGTTCGACGAGCCGGTGAACGGGCTGGACCCGGACGGGGTGCGGTGGGTCCGGCGGTTGATGCGGGCGCTGGCCGCCGAGGGCCGGACGGTGCTGGTGTCGAGTCATCTGATGAGCGAGATGGAGCTGACGGCGGACCGGCTCGTCGTCATCGGGCGGGGCCGGTTGATCGCGGACACCTCGGTGCGGGAGCTGGCGGACCGGTTCGCGCGCGGGGTGCTGGTCCGGTCGCCGCGCCCAGAGGACCTGGCCGCGGTGCTGGTGGCGGCGGGCGGCACGGTCGAGCCCGCGCGAAGCGGCACGGCCGAGGACGCGCCGAGCGGCACGGGCGAGGGCGCGCCGAGCGGCACGGGCGAGGGCGCGCCGAACGGCACGGGCGAGGGCGCGGCGAACGGCACGGGCGAGGGCGCGCCGAGCGGTGCCCTGTCGGTGACGGGGCTCGACGCGGCGGAGATCGGTGAACGGGCCGCCGCGCACGGCATCCCGCTGTACGAGGTGACGCCGCGGAGCGCCTCGCTGGAGGAGGCGTACATGGAGCTGACGGCGGGCAGCGCCGAGTTCGGGGCGGTGGCGTCGTGATCGACGCGTTGGCGGCGGAGTGGTGGAAGCTGCGTTCGGTGCGTTCGACGTTCGCGGTCTTCGGCACGGTCGCGGTGTTCGTGATCCTCTGCGTCGTGTGGTCGTTGTACGCGGCGCACTATTGGGACGGACTGTCGCAGGCGAGGCGCGCGACGTTCGAGTCGGCGCCGCCGGAGCAGCCGCTCGCGATCGCCCTGCCGGTCTGCGCCGTGCTGCTCGGGGCCTTGCCGATGACGTCGGAGTACGCGTCGGGAATGATCCGGACGAGCCTCGCCGCGATACCGCGCCGTCCCGTGCTGTTCTGCGCGAAGGCGGCGGTGCCGGGAGCCGCGATGCTCGTCGCCGCGCTGGTGGGGCTGACCGCCGGGGTCGTGGCGGGCGAGGCGGCCGCGAACGGTCGTCCGATGCGCGGGTTCGACGCCTCCTTCCTCGACCACGTCCCGTACCTGCTGGCCATGGCGGTGACGACGGCGGCCATCACGCTGATGACGGCCGGCCTGGCCGTCGTGCTCCGCTCCACCGCGGGGACGATCACGACCGGGATGGCGGTGCTGTTCGTGGTGCCGCCCGTCGCGAACCTGCTGCCGGGTCCGTGGGGCGAGCGGGTCTGGGCGGTTCTGCCGGAGAGCCTCGCGGGGCAGATGGCCTCGCCGCCGGGCGCCTCGCCCACCCGTGACGACCTGTCCCCGGCGGTCTCTGCGCTGCTCTTGGCGGCGTACGTGCTCGTCGCGTTGGGCGTGGGCGTCCGCGTGTTCGGACGGCGGGACGCGTGATGCTCGACGCCGTCGCCGCCGAATGGTGGAAGCTGCGGTCGGTCCGCTCGACCCACGTGATCGTTTCGGTCGCGGCCGGGTTCGCCGTGTTCGTCGTGCTGCTGGCCGTCCAGCAGGCGCACGTGTGGGACGGTCTCGACGCCGCCCAGCGCACACGGTTCCTGCTTCGGCCGCTGCAGGAGCTGGGCGGATGGGTCGCCCAGCTGTGCCTCGGGGTACTCGGCGTGCTCGCGGCGGCGTCGGAGTACCGGACCGGGATGGTGCGGACGAGCCTGGTCGCGGTGCCGTCCCGGTCCCGGTTCCTCGCGGCGAAGGCCGTGGTGGTGGCGCTGACCGGGCTGGCCGTGGGCGAGGCGGTCTCGATCGGGTGCTTCCTCGGCGCCCGGCTCGCGGTCGGCGGCCGGCCGTTCCCCGACCAGCGCGCGCCGATCGCGCACGACCTGCCGGGGTTCGCGGTCTCCGGTGTCGCGGTGGCGGTGTTCGCGCTGCTCGGCCTGGCCCTCGGCGTGCTGCTGAGGTCGGCGGCCGGGGCGATCGTCGCCGTCGTCCTGCTGTGGCATGTGGTGCCGCTGCTGGTCTACCACCTGCCGGGGCCGTGGAACGAGCGGCTCGGGTCCGTGATGCTCTCCGGGCTCCCGACCGAGATCGCGGGCCTGAGCGCGCGGCAGTCCATCTACGGAGACCTGCTGTCACCGCCCGCGGCGGCGGCCGTCCTGCCGGCCTACGCGCTCGTCCCGCTCGCGTTCGCCGGACTGGCGCTCGCCCGACGGGACGCGTGAGGCGGCCGGAAAGTCCGGAAACGGGTGGGCGGCGGCGCCCATCGAGGACGCCGCCGCCCGTCAGTGCGGGTCGGTTCGGGTCAGTGCGGGTCGGTGCTGGTCAGCCCGCGCGCCGGTAGGACGCGCGGACCGCGAGCCGGTGCCGGAGCAGGCCGATGGCCTCCTCCAGCGTCGGCGCGGCGGCCTGCGCGCGCAGCTGCTGCCCGTCCAGCTCGGCGACGGCCCTGGCGAGGGCCGGCCTGGGCAGCGCCGGGTCGGCCACGATGCTCAGCGTGACCTGCACGGACGCGGCCCCGGTGCCGTCCAGCGCCGCGCGGACGGCACGTTCGGCCTCCGCGCGCTGGGCCTCCGTGACCTCGCCCGAGGTGAGAAACCGGACCTCCGGTCGCTCGAGGGTCGCGTTCATGGTTCCCCCAGAATGGATCTCGGTGATGTTCCGGGAAGTGCGAGGGCGCCACGGGCGTCACCGCGGTGCGGCGCCCTTCCTACAAGTGAACGCCGTCCGGGACCGGGAGATCGTCCGCACGGGACGAGAGCTTGGTCACCCGCCCGCGCTGTAGAGGACCTGATCAGGCGTTATGCGGACGGTGAGGCGCACCTCACCCTCCTGGACCGGATAGGTGTCGTTGCCGGTGTACTTCTTGGCGAGCCCGTTGATGACCTCCACGGCGCCCTCCGTCTCCAGCTTCGCCTCGCCGGAGACGCTGACCCAGTGGAACGGGTCGTCGGGGTCGAGCACGCTGACCGAAACGCGCGCGTCCTTGCTGAGGTGCCGCTCCTTGGCGCGCCCGGCGGCGGTGTTGATGAGGACGTCGTCGCCGTCGAGGCCGATCCACACCACCGTGTTGTGCAGCGAGCCGTCCGGCCGGACGGTCGTGGCCCACCCGGGCAGCGGGCGGTTCAGCAGTTCCTTGGCCTCGTCGGACAGCTTGCTCATGACGTCCTCCTCGTAGGGCTGGCTTCCTGGCTCGCTGGTCGCCAACCCGCAGGCCGCGCCGTCTGTTCCCGTCCCGGCGATATTCACCGAACGATGTGACCGCCGTCATTTGCACGTCATACGACGAGCCCCGGAAAGCCGGTGCCGATTGGCGGGCACAAGACCGCGAAACGCCAGGCAATTCATGGGCCGGCAGTGACTCCGCCGCTATGGAAATGACCTCCCGGTCAACGAGATCGTCACCCCGTCGCCACGTTCCGCACCCGTGCGGCGACCGACGGCACTGGTCACGGCCCGTGGTCACGCTCCAAAACACCGATCCGGCCCGCGGGACACCGCCCCGGTTCGATCCACGGGCCCGGCGGGAGTATCCTCACCCGCGCCGATCGGCGCACGGACCGTCCAGCCCGGCCGTTCTAACACGGATGGGTCGTTTTGCCGAAGACGCGCTTTTTCATACTTCCCAAAAACGTGCTTCGATCCTCTAACATAGGGCGGTGCCGTGCCGCCCCAGAACAGACCCGTCGACTGGCTGGTGACCCCTTGCCCCAGGATTCAGCCGCCCCCACGCCTCCGGCCGAGGGCGATCAGTCCGGCAGACTGATCGACTACCCGCGGCGCGGCGGTCCCACGGTCCTGCGCATCCTGCTCGGCGCCCAGCTGCGGCGGCTGCGGGAGGAGCGCGGCATCTCCACCGAGCAGGCGGGCTACGAGATCCGCGGCTCGCACTCCAAGATCAGCCGGATGGAGCTGGGGCGGGTCGGGTTCAAGGAGCGCGACGTCTCCGACCTGCTCACCCTCTACGGGGTGAACGACCCCGCCGAGCGGGCGCCGTTGCTGCAGCTGGCCAAGGAGGCCAACACGCCCGGCTGGTGGCACCGCTACGGGGACGTCCTGCCGAGCTGGTTCGAGGTCTACCTCGGGCTGGAGGAGGCCGCGTCGCTGCTGCGGACCTATGAGCTGCAGTTCGTGCCGGGCCTGCTGCAGACCGAGGACTACGCCCACGCCGTGGTACGGCTCGGCTACTCCGACGCCTCCGACGAGGAGGTCGAGCGGCGCGTGCAGCTCCGCACGACCCGGCAGCGGCGCTTCACCTCCCCCGGCGCCCCGACCCTGTGGGCCGTGCTGGACGAGGCGGTGGTGCGCCGCCCGCTCGGCGGCCGCGACGTCATGCGCCGGCAGCTCGAGCACCTCATCGCGATGTCGGAGCTGCCGAACGTCACGCTGCAGATCGTGCCGTTCGGCGCGGGCGGGCACGCCGCCGCCGGCGGCCCGTTCACCATCCTCCGGTTCGCCGAGCCCGGCCTGTCCGACGTCGTCTACCTGGAGCAGCTCACCAGCGCGCTGTACCTGGACAAGCCGACCGACGTCGACACCTACATGCGCGCGATGAACAACCTGTGCATCACCGCCGCGCGCCCCGACGACACGGCCCGGCTGCTCACCGGCATCCTGAAGGAACTCTGACCCCGCGCTAGCGGGACGGCTCCGCCGACGCACCGCCGGGCGGTTCCGCCGCCTCGTCCAGGACGCGCTCCCTCCGGCTGCGGCTTCCACCGCGGAACTCCGCGATGACGTCCCCGTCCGGGACCCGCCGGACCGTCACGTCGTACACGCCGCTGCGCCCGTACCGGGTGCGTTCGACGGCGGTCGCCTCCAGCACGTCACCGGCGCGGGCCGGCGCGACGAACACGACGTCGGCGGACGCGGCGACCGTCACATCGCCGTGGGTGTTGCACGCGTAGGCGAACGCCGAGTCGGCCAGCAGGAACAGGTAGCCGCCGTGGGCGATCCCGTGCCCGTTCACCATCGCCGGGGTGAGCGTCATGCGCAGGACGGCGCGTCCCGGCGCGATGCCGGCGATCTCCATGCCGAGGTCCTGCGCGACCTTGTCGTCCGCGTACATCGTCTCGGCGCATCGCCGCGCCAGCTCCGCCGGGTCGCTCACCGTCCCCAGCGTAATGAGCGTCGGGGCTTTGGGCCCCCGGGACGGGGAAGGTCATCCAGCGTTCGGGAGTTCACACAGGTGGCCGTGGTACGGCCGAAGCCGGATGGAGGAGGACTCGATGCTGTACGGCAAGGAGCACGTCGCCCGTTACCAGGAGACCGACGGCGCGGAGGGACACGACTGGCAGGGCACCGTCACGCTGCTGCTCACGACGACCGGACGGCGCAGCGGCAAGGAGTACACGACGCCGCTCATCTACCAGCCCGAAGGGGACGTCTATCTCGTCGTGGCGTCCAAGGGCGGCGCGGACGAGCCGCCGGAGTGGTACCTGAACCTGGAGGCGAATCCCGAGGTGAAGGTGCAGGTGAAGGGCGACCGGTTCACCGCGCGGGCGCGTACCGCGACGGCGGAGGAGAAGCCCGCGTTCTGGAAGAAGATGACGGCGACGTGGCCCGCCTACGATGAGTACCAGGAGAAGACGGACCGCGAGATCCCCGTGGTCGTCCTCGAGCGGGTCTGAGGTCGGGGGCGTGCCGGGCGCGGGCGCGAACCGCCCGGGCCCGGCCGGTTCCCTTTCGCCGGGACGCCGGGGCGTGTAGCGTCGGGTGGGAACATCCGTTCGACCGCCGTCCGTCCGAGGCCGCCGAGGTGCGAAGGTGCCGACGTCCAGCAGCGCTGATGAGCACGTCGCCGAGAAGCACGCCGCTGAGAAGAGCAGCGCCGCCGTGCCCGGTGCCGGTGACGGCGCCGCAGGTGAGAACGGCGCGGGCGAGGGTCCGCCGCCCCGGCTGCTGAAGCGCTGGGGGCTCGACACTGTTCGGGCTCCCGAGGCCATCGACGGCACGTCCGGCCGGAGGTGCTGGCGGGTCGGCACGTCCGGCGGCCCGTTCTTCCTCAGGAAGTACGCCGCGCCGGAGCGGAGACGCGTCCTCGTCCAGCACGAGATGACGGGCGCGCTCGACGCGGCCGGGCTCCCCGTTCTCGCGCCGCTGCCCGCCAAGTCCGGACGGACGCTCGTCACCGCCGCCGGCCACGCCTATGCGCTGTACCCGTGGGTCGCCGGGCGCAGGCGCGGCGGGCTCGAACTGACCTTCCGGCAGTGCGAGGAACTCGGGGAGCTCCTCGGCCGGCTGCACGCCGAGCTGGAGCGGATCACGCCGCCGGTGCAGCAGAGCCTGCTCGTGCCGACGCCGCGCGCCGCGGACGCGGCGGCGGCCGTCGACGCGATGCTGGAGGCCCTGCCCGCGGACGGCGGCCGCACCGACTTCGACGCGCTGACCGAGCGGAGGCTGCGGGAGCGGCGCGCGCTGCTCGCCGAGTTCGCCGGGCATCAGCCGCCGGAGATCGAGGTCAGCACGGTCGGGCACCTGCACGGCGCGTTCCACGCGGAGCATCTGCGCTATGCGGGCGCGGGCAACGTAACGGCGGTGCTCGGCTGGGACGCGCTGACCACGGGCCCGGTAGCGGGCGAGGTCGTGCGGGCGGCGGCGCGGCTGTTCGCCTGCGAGGACGAGCGCGGGCTCGACCTGGACCGGGTGCAGGCGTTCGTGCGGGGGCACCGCGCGGCGTTCCCGCTGGACGCGGGGCAGATCCAGTCGGCGGTGCACCGCGAGTGGTGGGAGCGGCTGTGCGACGTCGCGCCGCTGCGGCACCGCTACCTGGGCGAGGAGGGCGCGGGCGAGCGGGGCGCGGCCGGGCTCGTGTCCTGGTGGTCGGCGCAGCTGGAGCGCACGCTCGACGTGTTCGCGGCGCCGTACACCGACGCCTTCGCCGAAGTGCCGGACGGCAGCCCCGCCTTCGGCTGAGGCCCTCCGCCGCCGCAGCGCGAAAGGACCGCGCGGCGCCGCGATGAGCGGCCGCCGGCGGGGAAGGACATCCGGGATGCGCGACGCGCGGCCGTATGCCAGGCTGGTCCCGCACCATTATGTATCGAACAGTCCAAAAGGAGCCGGAGATGACGCAGATCGCAATGCTCGGCACCGGGATCATGGGCGCCGCGATGGCCCGGAACCTGCTGAAGAACGGCCACGGGGTCACCGCCTGGAACCGCACCCGGGAACGCGCCGAGCCGCTCGCCGCGGACGGCGCGACCGTCGCGGGCTCCCCCGCCGAGGCCGTCGAGGACGCCGACGTCGTCATGACCATGCTGAACGACGGCGACACGGCGCTCGCCGTGATGACCGACGCCGCGCCCGCACTGCGGGACGGGCGGATCTGGGCGCAGATGGGCACGGTCGGCGTCGACGACGTGCCGCGGCTCGCCGCGTTCGCCGCCGAGCACGGCGCCACCTTCGTGGACTCCCCCGTGCAGGGCACGAGGCAGCCCGCCGAGCAGGGCAAGCTGATGGTCCTCGCGGCCGGCCCGCAGGACGCCCGGACGGTCCTGGACCCGGTGTTCGGCGCGATCGGCAGCCGGACGCTCTGGCTCGACGAGGACGGCGCGAGCGGCGCCGGCACCCGGCTGAAGCTGGCCGCGGTGAGCTACGCCATCTCGCTCACCTCCGTCATCGCCGAGTCCGTCGCGCTGACCAAGGGCCTCGGGCTCGACCCGGCGCTGCTCGGCGAGGTCCTCACCGGCGGCCCGCTCGACAACGCCTACCTGCAGATCAAGATGAAGGCGATGCTCGCCGACGACTACGCGACGAGCTTCGCCGTCCGCAACGCGGAGAAGAACACCCGGCTGATCCACGACGCGGCCGCGGCGGCGGGCGTGCGCGTCGACGTCAACGACGCCGCGGGCGACCGGTTCCGCCGCGTGATCGAGCAGGGGCACGGCGACGAGGACATGGCCGCGACCTACCGGGCGAGCTTCGGCGGCTGATCCGTCCGGGCCCGTGGGCGTGGCGGTGCGCGGCGGCGGGCGAAGCGGGGCGAGGATGGGTGCATGGAGGTACTGAGCAGCCGCATCCTGCTGCGCCCGGCCGACATCGAGCGCAGCCGGCGGTTCTACCGGGATGTGCTGGGGCTGGCGGTGTACCGCGAGTTCGGGCCGCCCGACTCGCCCGGCGTCGTGTTCTTCCTCGGGCCGGGGTTCCTGGAGGTGTCGGGGCACGGGCCGGGCGGCGCCGGCCCGTGCCCGATGATCTGGCTGCAGGTCCGCGACGTCCGGGCCGAGCGCGACCGGCTCGCGGCGGCGGGCGCGCGCGTCGTCCGCGAGCCGCGCGAGGAGCCGTGGGGCCTGGTGGAGATGTGGATCGAGGACCCGGACGGTGTGAAGATCGTCATCGTGGAGGTCCCGGAGGGGCATCCGCTGCGACGCGACCCGCGATCCTGAGCGAAGGTGCGATGACCGAGACGCCCGCCGAGTACTGGAACCACAACACCCACTACCACGGCGTCGTGCTGCGCAACGTGCCGCGCGGCTGCGGCGAGGCGCTCGACGTCGGCTGCGGGGACGGGCTGCTCGCGCGCCGTCTCGCGCCGCGCGCCGCGCACGTCACCGGGCTCGACCGGTCGGCGGAGATGGTCGTCAAGGCGAAGACGCTGAGCGAGGGCGTCGGGAACGTCGACTTCGTCGAGGCGGGGCTGCTGGAGTACGACCTGCCGGAGCGGCACTACGACTTCGTGTGCTGCGTCGCCGCGATCCACCACATGGACTTCGCGGCCGGGCTGACGGCGATGCGCGACGCCGTCCGGCCGGGCGGCGCGCTCGTCGTGATCGGCCTCGCGAACAACGCCGGCGTGAAGGACTTCCTCTACGGTGCCGCGGGTTTGCCCGGGCATCTCCTCCACAGCCGGGTCCTCAAGCGCAAGGCCGCGGGCGAGCCGGGCGCACCGCTCGCCGATCCCGACATGACCTGGGGCGAGGTGCGGGACGAGGCGCCGCGGCTGCTGCCGGGCGCGGTGTTCCGCCGGCATCTGCTGTGGCGGTACTCCCTCGTCTGGCACCGGCCGCGCTGACCCGGGCCACCGCCACGAAAACTGGAAAACGCTGGAACTGTCTGGAAGCTCCTGTACTGTCTGCCGCATGCCCCGGTCCCCCGGCGTCCCGGCCCCCGACGCGCTGGAGGCGCGCATCGCCGAGCTGCGCGCCGGCGTGCGCCGCGCGATGGCGACCGGCGACCGGCGCACGGCCCGCGCCCTGCGCGCCGACCT